>JAFDDT010000195.1 GCA_019310725.1 Deltaproteobacteria bacterium
AAGAAGGCCCTTAAGGACGGGCATCTGCAGCAGGCATTGCAGAATTTAGGTGCTCACATCCAAGCAATGAGGAACTCCGCCTTTTCCCTTCTGGATAACCCAGAACACCTTCGGGAACAGGCCCATAATATAAAGAGAGAAACCCTTGACCGCCTGGATGAATACCTGGAGCACCTTGAGAAAAACGTTATGCGATCAGGAGGGCAGGTCCATTGGGCCCGCAATGCCTCTGAGGCCAGACGGCTGATCGAAACCATAGCCCTGGATAAGGGCGTCAAGACCGTGGTCAAGGGAAAGTCTATGGTCACAGAGGAGATTGCCCTAAACAAAGGATTAATTGCCTGTGGAATAGAGGTATCAGAGACCGATCTGGGAGAATTTATCATTCAGTTGGCAGGAGAACCGCCGTCTCATCTGATAGGGCCTGCCTTACACAAAACAAAAGAACAGATTGCTGAGCTCTTCTCAGAAAAATTGGGCGCAAAACCGATGGAAGACCCCCAAGAGATGACCACGTTCGCCCGTAAGGCTCTACGCCAAAGATTTCTCGAGGCTGACATGGGAATAACAGGGGTGAACTTTGCTGTGGCAGAAACGGGCTCCATTGTCCTTTTCGAAAATGAGGGCAACATTCGGCTGAGCACCACCCTTCCTAAAATCCATGTGGCAGTCATGGGAATCGAGAAGGTGATCCCTTCCCTTGATGATTTGGATGTTTTTCTAAAACTACTCCCTCGGAGCACCACAGGACAAAAACTCTCCAGCTATATCTCCATCATTACCGGCCCCAAGAGAGATGGAGAGCGTGATGGGGCAGAGGAGTTTCACCTGGTGATTCTCGATAACGGACGCAGCAGGATCCTGGCAGATGAAGACCTGAAAGAGACCCTCTACTGCATCCGGTGTGGAGCCTGTTTGGATTTCTGCCCCGTATACCTGAAGATCGGTGGCCATTCGTATGGATGGGTCTATTCTGGTCCGATCGGATCAATCCTAACCCCGCAGCTCACAAACAGAAAACAGGCCTTTCAACTGCCCTACGCCAGCACCCTCTGCGGAGTTTGTGCAGAAGTATGTCCGGTCAAAATCAATATCCCGAAGATACTGATTGTATTGAGGCGAAGGTATGTCGAGGACTCTGGGTGGGGCAAGCCCAATTCTCTACTTGAAAAGGCTGTCGTTGCTCTCTATGCGTACACCATGCGTAACCGATGGCTCTATGAAAATGTATCCAGGATGGCCAGGATTGTGCAGATCCCTTTTATTAAAAGAGGTGGCCTGAGAAATCTACCTCCTCCCTTAAATCGATGGAGTCGCCACCACGAAGTGGCTCCGCTTGAAAAAACCTTCAGACACCAATGGAGAAGATCTTCTAAGAAATAAGGCGTTTTGAGATGGAACCTAGAAAGCAGATACTCTCCCTGATCAGGATGGGGAATGCCAAGGCTTCTGTGAGAGATCAAGCAAAAAGGCCACTTTTCAAACAGAGGAAAAGGGAGGAATTGCTCATTAGGTGGCAGGACCTTGGGAAGCAAAGGTCGACCAATGTAAAGGAGTTGGTAAAGGCTTTCAAAACGGAGTGTGAGCTTTTATCAGGAAAGGTTTACGTGGCGCGAACCAATAGGGAGGCACATCAATTTCTTTCTCTAATCATCAAGCAAGCAGGGATAAAGCGGATTATTAAATGGAACTCACACCTTTTGAGGCGATTGGAAATTGATCGGGTGCTCGACTCTTTAGGGATTCAGAATATCCTCTTGGGAAAAAAGGATTTCCCTAACCAACAAGATCGAAAGGATTACGTAAGGCATGAAGCCACCGCAGAACTTGGAATATCGGGAGTGGATTACGGGCTGGCAGATACAGGGACACTGGTATTGAGGACCTCACGCACTCAGGACAGGGCTACATCTCTCCTGCCTCCTGTTCACGTAGCTCTTATGGAATCTGAGAGGATTCTACCCGGTTCAGAAGATCTTATCCTCAAACTCATGCTGGAGCTGGGGGGGAAAGCAGAATTGGATAGCTGCCTCACTCTCATAAGCGGCCCAAGCCTAACAGCGGATATTGAGCTAAACCTCGTCTCTGGTATTCACGGCCCCGGGGAGCTCCACGTGATCATATTAGAATATGATTAGTGCACGGCGGGTGGGCAATGAGCTTCAATTCCTGTCACAGGCAGTGCTGATAAGAGCACAAAAAAGCCTGAAAAGCAAATAGCCCCAGCCAACAACAAGATAAGGCCTATTTTCAACATCCTGATCCTGAAGCTTGACATGGAAGTGGGCCTTCATATACCCTTCTCCGCGAAAAAAGAATTTCTGCGCCATGATTATTTGAGCATGTATCGCCACAACGACACTTTGGTTGAGAAGTCATTCTGAGTGATCCCGCCCCGGGAGAGCGAAGAATCTATGATTTGCGGGCAGATATGAGAGGTAAAATCTAGATTCTTCGTCGCTTCGCTCCTCAGACCTGTTCTCGAGCGAAGCGAAGGAATGACAAGGTGTCGTTGTAGGGGTATAAGGAAAAAACTCTTTTTAGAGCGCCTAGAAGGGGGAATTATGTATACGCTAGAATTCGATGAAAATCTCTGCAAGACCTGCCCAACATGCGACTGTCTCGTTAAATGCCAGTATATGGATTTAAGCGTAGATGAAGCAAAAGAGGAGATGATCAAGATCATTAATGGAGATGACTCTTTTGTCCTACAAGATTGTGTTACATGTTATGGTTGCGAGGAATATTGTAAAAGAGGTAACCATCCCTTCTATTTGATTACCGAAAGAAGAGAGGAAAAGGGCATTCTTACTGCCCCCAGAGCCATCACCAAGCAATGGATCAATATAGGGGAACCTCGCGGAAAATTCAAGACAGGAGATATCAAGAAAAAGATCCTGTCTTTTGGTTTTATGCCCGAACTCTTGGAACTAACCCAGGGAAGGCTCTTTGATGATTTGATGCCCTCGTATGTTTTTGGTCAGGAGTTCTTCTGTAATGTTGTCTACATCCATTTTGCCAATACCTCTATCATAAAGGAAAGGCTCCCTATGGTGATAGATAATTTCAGGAAACTGGACGTCGAAGAGGTTGTCTGTATGCATGACGAGTGTTATGGTTCATTCGCCTCACTGGCACCAGCATATGGTATGGAGGTCCCTTTTAAGCCCATTCATTATTTTGAATATTTGTACAACAGACTAAGAGAATTAGGCGATGAAATAGGGCCCTTGAATATTAAAGTGGCCTATCAGAGACCATGCTCATCCCGGCTTTCCTCTGAAAAACATCACTTTGTAGCCGATATTATGCAGTTAGTAGGCGCTGAGTTGGTTGAAAGAAGATATCAAAACGAAAATGCCCTGTGCTGCGGAGATGTTCTTGGGATGATCTATGGCTATGATCTGAGGAATGATATACAGAAAAGGAACATAGATGACATGGTAGAACATGGTGCAGGGTACTGTGTTTTTAACTGCCCCGCATGTCAAAATGCATTAGCCGCTAAGGTTACCAAAAGGGGGATAAGGCCCATCCACATAATCGACCTTTGCAGGATGGCCATAGGCGAAAAATGAGCAATCGATAAGTAATCATGCGGGCTCCAGGAATTACAGGGAGCGGAGGAGAGTAAAATAACTATGTAATCAGATACAGAAATGGAGGTACCATGATATGAGTAACATCACTCTTTCACTGGCTGAGATAGTAGGGGAAAAGTATGTATCGAACAAAGAAGAAGAGGCCTATTTCTATGCCCGCGATCCTGGTTTGATGCCTGCACATAAACCAGACTACGTGGTTGTGCCAGAAACAGTGGAAGAGGTGCAAAAGATAGTCAGACTCGCAAGCAAAAAGAAAATCCCGGTTGTCCCTATGGGGGCAGGTATGTCTTTAACCGGCCTGGTCATTCCCCTCAAAGGTGGCATAGTAATCGATATGAAGAGGATGAATAAGGTACTTGAGGTGCATGAGAAAGCCCGCTATGTAATAGTTGAGGGAGGAACCTCCCACGGTCTGTTAAAGGCATACCTGGAAAAAAACTACCCCCGGTTACGGCATAGCATTCCTGACTCTCCTGCAACAGCAACAATAGCGGCAAATGTAATGATACACGGTCAGGGCAGGCTCACGCAACAGTATGGCTTCAATTCCGATATGGTTAGCGGTTTAGAGGTTGTACTGCCATCCGGGGAGATTTGTAAGATTGGCTCATGCTCTGTGTCTCCTGATTGGTTTTCAAAAGGCGCACCATTTCCAGATCTATCCGGGCTATTTCTGGGATGGTTTGGGGCAACCGGTATCATTACCAAGGTGGCACTGAAGCTCTATCCCAGAAAGAGGATAAGAGACGTCGAAATATTCGTGACCGATAGAGAAGACTTGGTCCCAGATATGGTATATGAGCTTACCCATACGGAGATGGTAGAAGATATCAACATCTTCGCCCAGCCACTGCCTATGATATTCAAAGATAACCACCATATAACCCTATTCATTACCGGAGATACCGATGAGGAACTTGAATTCAAAAGAAAGATGATCTGGCATTCGCTTGATGGATTTATAAAGAGCAAAGATGGTGGGTTTATGTCGGTTCCGCCGGTTATGAAACCAACACTCCTGGATATGCCTCAGCAGAGTGTCAGCAGGTTTGCAGATGTAAAAAAGGGTGGTGGATTTGAATATTCCGGACCAATCATAGCGGTTGAGAAATATGCAGAATGTAGCCGGAAATTAATGGAGCTGGCCTCCCAGTATGACCTTGCATACTCTGCCATGGCCAGGATTATCGGGAGAAGTCACTCTATGATGTTCGGTTTTGCCTTTACCTTTAACCGGGCCGACCCAGACATGATGGAGAGAACACAGAAGGCCTTGCAGGAGGTAGCCGAGTTCGCCTTGGCAGCTGGGGGAGTCTATTGGAAGCCAACCGTTGACGAACAGAGAATGGCGATTGAGCGGATGGATCCAAATACACGGAATCTCATGAAGATGATAAAGACCAGCTTAGATCCACAGGGAATTATGAATCCCGGAAACTGGGAGGTTCACTAGAATGAAATATGAAGAAATCGTTCATAGGTGTTTTCGGTGCGGTTACTGCAAGTTTACCAGTGATTATTATGACTTCAACTGCCCATCCTATCGGAAATTTGGGTTCGAGACCTACGCTCCTGGCGGCAGGATGTGGCTCATACAGGCGTGGCTGAATGGCGAGATAGAAAACAGTGAGCACTTTCAGGAGATCCTCTTTTCCTGCGCTACCTGCGCCAACTGTGTTGAACATTGCGTATTTACCTTTAGTGATGATCTGGTCAATATCTTCATCGCAGCCAGAGAAGAGATGGTAAATAAGGGGATCATACCGCCTCCTGTAAGGGACTACCTGAAAAATATTAACATCAGCGGTAATCCCTATAAAGAGCCAGCCAGTGAGAGGGGAAAATGGGCAGATGGCACGTCTATCCCAGCCTATGATGGGCACGAGTACCTTTTCTATATCGGCTGTGTAGGCTCCTACGATGAAAGGGCGAAAAAGATCGCAAGAGCCGTAGGAAATGTACTCATTAAAGCCGGGGTCTCTCTCGGAATCCTCGGTAGTAGAGAGACCTGTGATGGAAATGAGGTTAGAAGCCTTGGCGAAATCGGCCTATTTCAACATCTGGCAGAACAGAATATTGCGTTATTTAAAGAGCTTGGTATAAAAAAGATCATCACCTTAGATCCTCATTCCTTCAATGCCTTCAGAAGCGATTACCCGGGTCTTGGGGGAGAATTTGAAATCTATCATTACAGTCAAAAACTTGCCTCACTGATCCAGTCTAAAAAGCTTTCATTAAAAGACTACGCGGCAAAGATAACCTTTCACGATCCCTGTTACTTGGGCAGGCACAATGGTGAGTATGAGGCCCCAAGAAAGATCCTGGAATCCATTCCTGGAGTCGAGCTGATTGAGATGGATCAAAGCAGGGAAAATGCCTTTTGCTGCGGAGGCGGTGGGGGAAATTTCTTTACTGATATTCTGGGCGGAGGTGACGACAGCCCCAATAGGATCCGGGTGCGGCAAGCTCTTGAGAGCGGTGTCCAGATCATAGCCGTCGCATGCCCACAATGCGCCAAAATGTTGGAAGATGCAGTTAAGGCAGAAGAGGTGGGACATAAGATAGAGGTTCTGGATGTGGCAGAGATTGTTGAAAGAGCCTTGGTGTGACCCATGCCCTTCCTTTCTCGATTTCTTTGTTAACCACCCACTCGTCCCAGTTTATGGGACTCGTTTGAGACACAGAGAACACAAAGCGGGGCCATGTCATAGTGAAACCTAACCTATTGATTTTTAAGCTTCTTGCAGGGCATGGGTATCTTTTTTTTGGATTATGCC
>JAFDDT010000196.1 GCA_019310725.1 Deltaproteobacteria bacterium
AGCAACTAGAACTCAAGATATTTTGGTGTTCTGGGAAAGGGAATCACATCCCTGATATTGGCAAGTCCGGTTGTAAACTGGATGAGGCGCTCCAAACCAAGGCCAAAGCCAGAGTGAATAACTGTGCCATACTTTCTGAGGTCCAGATACCACCAGTAATCAGCGGGGTCCAGATTGGTCTCCTTTATCCTGTGTAACAAGGTTTCGTAATCATCTTCCCTCTGGCTGCCTCCAATGATCTCGCCTACCCTGGGGAGAAGAACATCCATAGCCTTCACGGTCTTGCCATCTTTATTTACCTTCATATAGAAGGGTTTTATCCCTTTTGGATAGTCAGTAAGCACCACTGGTCTTTTGAACACCGTCTCGCAGAGATACCGCTCGTGTTCAGACTGGATGTCATTTCCCCACTCAACAGGAAATTCAAACCTTTCCTTAACCTTGGATAATATCTGTATTGCCTCTGTGTACGTGAGACGCTCAAAGTTGTTGCTAATAATGCCATCTATTCTGGAGAAAAGATCGTTATCAACAGAACGATTCAGGAATTCAAAATCATCCGCACAGGTTTGTAAACTATCAGCAAGGATACTTTTAACGAGGTCCTCACCAAGGGCTACATTTCCGTCCAGATCGCAGAATGCCATCTCAGGCTCTACCATCCAGAACTCTGCCAGGTGCCTCGAAGTGTTAGAATCTTCTGCCCGAAAGGTTGGACCGAAGGTATATACGTTACCGAGGGCGAGGGCATAGACCTCTGCTTCCAGCTGTCCACTCACAGTCAGATTGGCTGCTTTGCCAAAAAAATCGTTGCTGAAATTAACCCTGCCATGTTCATGGGTGAGATTCTGGAGATCAAAGGTGGTAACGGTAAAAATATCACCAGCCCCCTCACAGTTGCTCCCGGTAATGATCGGCGTATGAAGATAGATAAAGCCCCTTTGATGAAAATAGCTGTGGATAGCGTAGCTTATCGCATTCCTGACTCTGGCCACCGCCCCGAAGGTATTAGTCCGCGGCCTTAAATGGGCAATTGTTCTTAGATACTCAAGGGAGTGCCTCTTCTTTTGTAATGGGTAGGCGTCGGGATCAGCCCAGCCAACCACCTTCACTTCTGTGGCACGAATTTCAACCTTTTGTCCTTTTCCCGGAGATTGAACCAGGCTTCCGGTAACAATAACTGAGCAACCAGTGGTCAACCTCAGAATCACGTCGGTATAATTGGGCAAGGTGTTCTCAGCCACTACCTGGATATTCCTTATGGTGGAGCCATCATTTATCTCTAAGAAAGAGAATCCTGCTTTCGAGTCTCTCCTTGTCCTTACCCATCCCATAAGAGTAACTTCTGATCCAAAGTCACGTGAATCTACTAGGTGTGCAATTTCTTTTCGTTGTATCATTTTCTCAGATATATTTTTCGCTACTATTGAGCCACAAGGACACGAAGTCACCAACTACAATTATCAATTTTCAAATCGATCTCGGATCGCTGTTTTCACTCAAAATGTCCCTGCATCATGTGAGAGACAATTTCCAGACCCTCGGGATCCTTTTCATAGGGTGGTTTTTCGTCTAGATCTGCCTCGATTATTTTCTCATTAAAGGGGATAAAACCGAGGAAGTCAAAGTTGCTCATATTCTTGAGGAAAAAACCCTTGTCCTTTTCTGACCTGATCTTATTTCCGACAATGAGGAGCTTTTTGATCCCCAGGCCTTTAGACAATCTTAGTATCTGATGGGCAGTTTCTATACTTCTCCTTCCTGGTTCAACAACTACAATCATCTTATCGACAGCACGCGCTGTTCCCCTGCCCAGGTGTTCTAGACCGGCTTCCATATCCAAAACCACAAATTCGTTTCGGGCAAGGATTAAATGGCTGACCAGAACCTTCAACAGGACACTCTCAGGGCAGATACAGCCACCTTCTGCTGTCTTTATGCCTCCTAAGACCATAAGTTTTACACCATCAACATCTATCGAAAGCTTTTCCGGCAGATCATTTACCGTGGGGTTCATCTTGAAGAAACCCCCCATAGTGCCAACCTTTGACTCGGTTCTCTCCTCAATGAGTGATTTCATTTGAGAGATAGGCGTGATCTCAGAGGCATTTTTTGCACCCAGGGCCTGAGCCAGGTTTGCGTCAGGATCTGCATCAATGGCCAGCACAGATTTTCCTTTCATTTGTAAAGATTTTATAAGGAAGGCAGCAAAGGTTGTTTTGCCTACACCTCCCTTACCGCTAATGGCAATTTTCATAATAGTCCTTTGTTCATTATTCCGCCGACAATTTACATTACCTGACTTTTGCTAAAAGAGGATAAACAATCATGCTGGCAAGCTCAGAAATATCTTCGGCAGAGAGTATGTCTTTAATTGAGCTATCAAAAAGGATAGCTCCGTCAGGGGAAAATTCCTCATCCCCTTTCCAGATAGTAAGGGTCACCGGTATTTTGGGCAGGGCCTGTATGAGAACAGAGACATCCCCGACAGATCCCGTAGTGGCCGCATAGAGCTCCTCAGCAAACAAAAGTAAGTTATCAGGTTTTTCGCCAAAGGCGCTGACCAGTGGATATTTGACCCTTCTATTGAAGGCGTCTAAATAGAATCGTGCGGAAGGAATATCCTGATAAGCAATCCATTCTCCTGCCGGGTCCTCTCTGTTAACCTTGTTCAGATAGTGAAGGATGATAATTCTCTCTTTTATTGGAAGCTCTTTGTTCGAGTCTTGAGAAAATAACAAATGTGGCCAGGTAATGCTAATCGTGCGGTTCAGAAACCCAAGCCTGATAAGAGCTTGTTCACCTTCTTTTTCTGTAAAGAGAGCGCCACTTAATCTGCACACATGAACAGGATTCCGTTTCCGCAGTTCCTTCTCTGTTATGTCCAAGGCCATATTGTAATCATCTACCCTTGGCATTTTGTTCTTCCTTTCAAAAAAGATCCGATTTTGCTATATTTAGAAGCATTGCAAGTAACTTCTCAAAAAGTCCGGCTGATTCCTTGCCGTTGACATTTATGGTCATTGCGAGGAGCGGAGCGACGTGGCAATCTCATTGCGATATTAGAGATTGCTACGCTTTGCTCGCAATGACAGAACCCGAACTTATTGAGAAGTTACCATTGCAAAGGTAATCGCATAGGCCGTAATCTTAAGACTATTCTATGTATTTTAAAGCAGATAAAAAGTCAATTATATTGCCATGAGAACAAAGAGAAAAAGGAATCGTCCTGATCAGGCGAAACATAGCAATGAGAAGAGCCAGGCATTTGCTCAGCAACCCTTTAGAGCCTTGTTAGAAGACGATAGGGATTTTGTCAAAACGAGCGAGCCTGTTTCGTCAAGTTCTCCGCACGGTAATGCACCAGAAGAGACCGAGGAGGATCTCTTTCAAAGGGCAATGGAGAATGTTGTCCCCTTGAAGGGTAATAGAAACAAGATCCTGAGATCCCCAGTAAGCAAAGAGAAGCCGCATGATGAATTATCTGATCAAAGCGCAAAGGCCAGGGAATATCTTTCACACCTGGTCAGAGAGCCAGCGGCCTGGGATATTTCCTTTAGTGATGAATACATGGAAGGTTCTGTTTCGGGTGTGGGCCCAAAGATCATGAAGCGGCTCAGAAGGGGTGAGTTTTCTATACAGGACCATGTTGATCTGCACGGGTTAACAAAGAAAGAGGCCGAACCCGCTGTCAATAGCTTCATAATCAAGAGCTATCAAAAGGACCTTAGATGTGTGCTTATTGTTCATGGTCGGGGATTGGGATCAGCTGACCGTCAACCGGCCATTAAGAATGAACTTCCGGTCTGGTTCAGGAGGGGTGCTTTGAAAAGAATTGTCCTGGCATTTGCGACGGCCCAGCCCTACGATGGAGGGGCAGGGGCAGTGTATGTGCTATTGAGGAAGAGATAACTAAAGTTATAAGTGAGCTAAAGTACTTAAAGTGACTAAAGTTAATGTGTCGCTTCGCTCCGATGCGCCGCAGCTTTCTGTGGGGAGCTTCATTTATAGTTAACTTGACTCAAAATTAGATGTAGTTAAGTCGTTGAGTAGTTGAAGGAAGGTTAAGGGGCAAGGGGATTGAGGAATTTTCAGATTGTGAATTACGAACAATAAACGACACGCAACGAAAAGGGGAAACGGAACTTTAGGCACTCATGACTTTTAACTTTAGGCACTTTTCATGTTAGTAGTAGGACTCACAGGCGGCATAGGGAGCGGAAAGACAGTTGTTACAAGCATGTTTGAAGATGAGGGAGCGCATATAATCGATTTCGATTACCTCGCTCGCCTCATTGTAGAGCCTGATAAGCCCGCTTGGAGAGATATAGTTGACTATTTTGGTCCGGGGATCCTCTCGCCAGATAGTACGCTGAACCGTTCTGCCCTTGCAGAGATAGTCTTTTCTGATGATAAGAGCCGAAAAGCCCTGGAAGGCTTTACCCATCCCAGGATCTTTGAGAAGCGAGACGCCTTGCTTAAGGCCATCAGCGAGAAAGATCCCTGCTCCATCGTCATTATTGATTTTCCCCTTTTGTTTGAATTAGGCTTGCGTAAGGACTTGGATAAGGTTATTCTTGTTTATGTACCAAGAGATGTTCAGCTGGAGCGGGCAACAATGAGAGACAGTCTCTCTCAAGAAGAGGTAGAAAAAAGACTCCATGCTCAGGTTCCGATCGCAGAGAAAAGATCCCTTTCCGATTTTGTAATTGATAACAGCGGGAGTCTCAAGCATACCAGGGACCAGGTGCGGGAGGTAATGCGTGAACTAAGGGAGCTGTTAAAAAAGCAGGAGGCAGATACACCGTGTTTCTAACGAGCGGGCAAGAGACATATGAGGCTGGAGAGGTGATATTCAAGGAAGGCAGTCATGGAAAGACTGTTTATCTCATAAGCTCAGGAACGGTGGAGATCAGCAAAATGACGCGTGGCAAGAAGGTTGTTGTGGAAACGCTTGGCCCAGGAGCCATATTTGGTATGATGACTTTTATTGATCCCTCCCCGCGATCTGCTACAGCTACCGCACTTGAGGATACTGTTGTGGAGTTGCTCGATAAAGAATTTCTAGATAGGGAGTTCAATCATCTCGCCTCAGATTTCAGGCAGTTATTAGTAACTTTAGTCAGGAGATTGAAAAAAACCACCGATGATTTCGTTAGGGCTTCCAGTCTCCAGGCCACGAAGGTGAGTGGAACGGTTAAGATGTCTTTTGAAAGTGAAAGTGATTTTTTTAGGGCCTATATTGGCAATCTTGCCAAAGGCGGGCTCTTTGTCAAAACGGGGAAGGTTCTCCCGGTAGACACCCTTCTTAATGTAGAATTCACTCTGCCAAAGAGCAATCACGTAATCCACACCACAGGGAAAGTGATGTGGACGAGATCCAAAAAGAAGAGCAGCGATAAAATACCCCCAGGAATGGGAATCCAGTTTATCGATATAAGTCCCGAAGATGAAAAGCTGCTCAAGAAATACATGGCATCCTTTAAATTTTCCTAGATTCCCCAAGACTCCTGGGGGACAATGCCCTCGATTCTATCTTTTAGTCCCCCTTTTTTCTTTTCGGGGGCCCTTTTCTCTAAGCCCTTTTACTAATTCCGCTCTCAGGCCTTTGAGCTTTTCGAATTGCTCAACTGAGAGTTCCTGGCGGATGTCAATGGTCATCTTTATACGCGCTTCAGCCTGCTGGGCATGAAGCTGGCCAAGCCGCTCTGCAAACTGATATGCCTCCTGTTTATCGACCGTGGGCTGGTCCATAAGGCTCTCCAGATCGAGATAGGTCTTTTCAATTTCGCCTCTGGTATCAATGATACGTTTTCTATGTTCTACCCAGATCTTGTTTATCTTCTCTGTTTGATCAACTGTTAGCTGCAACTTGTCCTTAATAGCAGGCCGCAACCACCATTTGCCACCGGCCATGGGGGCATCAAAGGCCCAAAGACTAGGCAAAATGAAAGCAGTCAATCCTAAAATTGCTAAGGCTGTCATCAATAAAGTCTTTTTTTTCATTGCATTCCTCCTCTAATGGTGAAAAAAAGTTTAAGAATTGGCGGAAGTCTTCCGTCTCCCATGTGGAAAGAACCAAGAGGCTTCGAGGGAGTTCCACCTCACCCATATCTTCACTACAGACATAGATTGCGTTAAGTAGTTCGGTTTCTTCTATCTTTAGGGTGTGTTGGGGTTTCAGGCTGAGCTGTCTCAACAAAAGAGCAGAAGCGATTATGATAAAGGAAAAGACAACTACGGTTCCCCACCGCCGCCCCAAAAGCGGGAAGCGATTATCAGATAGCCTTGAGAGAATCTTTCCCTTTTCTATAGCCCAATTGATATCGCTATGCCTGGTCTGCTCCTGGAAAGCCTTTGTAAA
>JAFDDT010000020.1 GCA_019310725.1 Deltaproteobacteria bacterium
TTTTGACATATGCAACCTCCTGTCACAAAAGAATAAAGTATCAGTCGCTAAATTCTTTACAAGTCCTTGAAAAAGACGTCATCTATGACATTAAAGAAGGCAAGAACAGGGCCAGGGCTGGAAAGACGATAATAAAGGCAACCCGCACCACATCCGCCATGAGAAATGGGAATATCCCCTTGAATATCGTACCCAAAGGAACATCCTTGGCCACACCGCTGAGGGCAAAAACGTTGATCCCCACCGGTGGAGTGATCTGTCCCATCTCAGCCATAGTAACAATGATCACGCCGAACCATATGGGGTTGTAGCCCAGGCCTACAACTACTGGGAAGAAAATGGGCACCGTAAGAATAATGGCGGGTATAATAGGCATAATGCAGCCGAGGACAATATAGACGCACAACAGAGCTATGAGAGTAACCACGTTGGGCACAGGCAGGGCAACCACGAAGTCAGCCAGCATGAAGGGGATCTGAGACATTGTAAGGAAGTAGCCAAAAATCTCAGCGCCAATCAACATCAAAAAGAGCATGGCCGTGTTTTTGATGGTATCGGTGAGAGAGGCAAGCAGGTTTCGCCGGTTAAACTTTCCATTAAGTATACCAAGCAACAGCGCTCCAAAGGCACCAACCCCGGCCGCTTCTGTGGGGGTAAATATCCCCACATAAATGCCACCTATCACCAGAATAAATAGAACCAGTATGCCCCATGTACCCTTAAGGGAGACGAACTTCTCCCTTAGGGTTGAAGAGGGTCCAGGAGGTCCGAGTGCTGGCCTAATCTTGCACAGGATATATATGGTAAAAATATACAAGACAGCCTCCATTAAGCCGGGGATGATGCCCGCGACAAAGAGTTTGCCGATGGACTCCTCGGTAAGACTTGCGTAAATTATGAAGGGAATGCTGGGCGGAATTAGAATGCCGATGCTGCCTCCGGCAGCAACACAGCCACAGGCCATACTGTCGGCGTATTTGTATCTTTGCATCTCCGGCACGGATATGGTCCCCATGGTTACGGCAGTTGCCAGGCTGGAACCACTCACCGCCGCGAAACCAGCGCAACCACCCACCGTTGCCATTGCTAGTCCTCCCGGCATTCTTCCCACCCAATTCCGTAGGGTAGTATAAATATCCTTGCTGAGTTCGGCATGGAAGCAAAGAAGGCCCATAAGAATAAAAAGGGGGATGGTGCTCAAAGCATGACTTGAGGCGGACCTAAAGGGAGACATCCCGAGTATGTTGAGAGCGGCATCCGGGTTGACCAGATAAGCGAATCCCAGGAACCCGACCACTGCCATAACCGGACCAATCGACATTTGGGAAAAAAGCAGCACTATCATCAAACATACGCCAAATACACCGGCGACTGGCCTGCCTATCTCCCACGGCAGCCACCCAAACCACACCGGAAAGGTTGATAGCAGCAAGACTAACAGGCCATCCAACAAGAGCCACCGCCAGGGCTTCTGACAGTCTCTCAGCACGTCAGCCAGTGAGTCAACAAGGTCTATAACAAACACCAGGCAGAGCAGGGCACTCCCAAAGGCCACCACCCACAAAAACGGGAAGTTTGGGATATACAGTAGCCCGGAGCACGTACCCTCAGCCCGCAAGAACTCTGCCTGGGCTATGCTCCGCCAGGTTATCAAAATAAACCCGCCCAGGCAGAGAAGATAGGTGGCGCTATTGATGACCGCCTGAGTCCCGGCTGATAGACGACTTGTCAGAAGCGTAATGGAAAGGTGGCCTTTCTTGGTTTGGGTATACGCCAACCCAAAGAAAACCAATAGGACCAGCATGAATTCAACAAGTTCATAGCTCCCTTTTATGGGGCGGTTAAAGAAATAGCGCAGTATGACATCCCCTGTAATGAGAAACACCATCACTGCGAGCACGCCACGTGCTACGCTATCGGTCATGTGGCTTAATGGGTTGGCCACCCCCTCTATAGCGCGGGCACTTTTTTCCAACCGTATTATCGAAGGACGTTCCATAATTCCAAACTCCTAGCACCCCCTGCAGGGTAACCTCAAAGTCCAGGGTATGGGTATCTTTTTTTTGGTTATGCCCTATGACATGGCCCTGGCACCCCGTGCCACAAATTCGTCACATTGGAATGGCAAGATGAGATTGCTTCGCTTCGCTCGCAATGACAAAATGCCCTTATCGCTGTCATTCATTGCAAGGTACGGCCGAAGCAATCTCAGCGAAAGTACTTTCGCAAGAGCGGTCTGCTAATGCATACAAGAAGAACCCTTGTGAGTAGATTAATACCGAGAAGAGCCCTAAAAGAGAAGCTTCTTATGGCTGCCATAAAAGGTCTACTGGTCTAATCCATTGTCCCCTGTATTTCTCTACCAGGTTTATGGTCTCATCTAATATCGCTCGACCAGGGAGTCCCTTGGCATCCATCTTGGAAGCCCACTTGTCCCATACAGGTCTGGCTGTCGCTTTCCACCGTGCAAATTCCGCTGGTGAAAGGTTGAAAATTTCATGACCGCCCTTCTTAGCGATTTTGTAGGCATTGCTCTTCTCATAGTTAACGGCAGCAACGTGCCACACGGGGCCATTGGAAGCGACACAGGTTATTTTTTCCTGGATTTCGGGAGAAAAACTGTTCCATGTTTTTTTATTCATTACTGTACAGCATGGCCAGGTACTGATGTGACAATTAGTGTGATATTTTGTTACCTCGTATATCTTCCAGCCCTTCCAGGCTCCCCAGGCTATGGATACACCATCTACCACTCCCTTCTCCAGGCTTGGGTAAAATGCAGGGGTGCCCATCACGACCGGAACAGCTCCCAGCGCTTCCAGCGTCGGTGCGACGGAAGCCTGGGTCGCTATCTTCATGCCCTTGAGATCCTCCAGCTTCTTAACCGGCTTCTTACTGGTGTGGATTTCAATGGGTAGGGTAGACCACAGCCACAGGACATGTACATTACCATGCTCCTTCCTCAGTTCCGGGAACTTCTTGTATAGCTCATGAAAAACCTTGGTGGACACCTCTGTGGAAGGAGTCATGAAGGGGAGCGCAATTACGTGGACCAACGGAAACTGCCCAGGGGTGTGGGCTTGCTGGGTGTACGTTATATCGGCAATACCCTTCACGACCGCATTATATGCATCCTTGGTCTTGGCCAAAGTTCCACCGTAATAAATCTTTACGGTTACTTGTCCATTTGTAGCCTTCTCGATTTGTTGGGCAAGGGGTTTATAGACACCGGGAACCAAGCCAACTTTTGGTCCGAAATGCAAAGAAAGGCTCAATTCCTTTGCCGTGACCACTGACGGTGCTGCCACGAGCAGCAGAGCTATCAATACTAAAATCAGGCCAATACCGCTTGCCAAAGTCAATGATCTCGTTTTTTTCATTTGCATACCTCCTACGAAGACTTATTGTGTATGTTGCCCAAGAATTTGCCTTACCAGAGGGTAATCTGCCACCAACGACGCCTCTGGCATTTTGACAATTGTCCTTTGAAAGCAATCACCCCCTTTCAGTTAGATCAAGGTTCAGGGTCATGCTGGACTGAATGCCTTGGGTCCATAGACCCGGTTCAGCCATTCGAACTTTTCTGGGTCCAGCGGTTTTCCCTTAAGCCCCTCGTAGTCAGGGCCATAGCGATAAGCACGGAAGATGACATTGCTGTGACCTAGAATTGGATAGGGGTGGTAGAAGGGATTAATAAAATCCCAAACCAATTCTTTCTCGGCTGTCACCTCAAAGATTCTGCCTGAAGGTCCCTCACAAATCAGGGTGTTGCCATTGGGTAGTCGTTGAGCACCAGAGAGAAAGGCGGCGACAAACTCATCAGAAGGGTTACCCTTATACTCCCACTCAATCTCATTCGTCTTGGGGTTGACCTCCAGCACGCGGGAGTAGCCCTGTATTTCACCCTGACGATGGGCCCCATTATCAAACACCAGGATATTGCCGTTGTCTAACATGGTAGGGTCATGGGGGTGTGCCAGCTCTCCCGGTCCCCAGCGCCATTTAAGATCGCCGGTGCCTTTATCAATAATGGCAATGGTGTCAAGGGACAAAAGGGTGGTCATGATGTTCCCATCGGGTAGGACAATGCAGGAGTTGCCGTGGGTCCACTCTTCCCGCTTGCAAAGGGGGCAGATTGCATCAGTCTCTGGATTCAGGTGCTCGTATGCCTGCCACTCCCAGGCTACCTCACCATCAGGTGTAATCTCCCGGAAGGAGTCGGTCCACATAACCTGTTTTCGCTCGGTTCCTGGAATGCCACCCTTAACCGTTTCAGCAATATCGTCGGGCACAGACACCCACCTGAGCGTCATGGTATTTCCGTTGTCCATACGACAAAAACTATGGTGGAGAAACACATCCTCATATTTCCATATAAGGTTACCGTCCCAATCTGCCTCAAGTAGATTGCCTCCCCCGCCACCGAATTCTGGCAGCGGTCTTTCAGGGAGTCTGGCAGCGTAAAGAAGGTTGCCATTAGACAAAATTACCCCATGGCATCCTGGGGTGTGAGGCATTGTCCATTGATGAACGATACGCCCTTGCATGTCTATCAGCCACACATCCCTTCCCCCCATAGGGGCAAACAATGTATAACCCTTATATGCCTTTGATGGGTTATAATGGATTACCGAATGTTGAGTTATCCGTGTCATTGTTGCACATCCCAATTATGCACGTTCTGGGCTCAGCATAGTGCCCTCAAATGCTCATTATCTCATCATACTCGGCAAGAAAGTGGCAATTCCAGGAATTAGCATAACCGCAAGTACCCCGATAAAATGCAGTGATACAAAGGGAAGAACTCCCAGCCAAATATCCTTCATGGTCACCCCGGCAGGGGCAATGCCTTTGGCCACAAAGAGGTTCATCCCAAAGGGAGGCGTCATCACCCCAACCTCAATGTTCATCATAATGAGTACGGCAAACCAAATCGGATCAAAGCCTAATTGATACACGATAGGCATATAAATGGGGATCATGATAAACATGATGGCCATGGATTCCATAAAGATGCCCATGACGAATATGGCAAGCTGCATCAGGATCAATATCCACCACCTATTTATGTCAAGCCCCGTCACAAAGCTAGCGAGCTCAGAACTGGCGCCTGTTATGGCAAGTATTTGGCTGAAGGCCTTTGATCCCGTAAAGATCAAAAAGATCATGGATGATATCCTAACCGTTTGACTAACGGATATCGAAAAGTTCTTCCAGGTCAATTTTCTATAAGCTGCGGCTATGAGAATGCTTCCAGCAGCACCGAGGGCAGCAGCCTCTGTTGGAGAAGCCACACCTAGATAAATCAAACCAACCACCAGGAAAATAAGCCCGCCCATACTGATGAGATGCTTGCTCTCCATTATTTTTTCCTTCAATGACACGTGTTCAAATTCAATCTTGGGAGCGAGATGGGGAAGGTATGTCGCTAGGATCGTCACAAGTAAAACATAGCTGATGGACAAAACAAGACCGGGAAGGAGCCCGGCGATCAAGAGCTTTCCTGTGGAAAGATCGGAAAGTGACGCGTAGATGACCATGAGGATGCTTGGGGGAATAAGGATAGCCAGTCCGGCGCCACCGATAACAGTTCCGGTATAGAGTCTTTTATGATAACCTCTTTTATCCATCTCGGGCATCATGATAGATCCCACGGCCGCACATGATGCCATGCTTGCCCCGGATAGGGCACCAAACAGGGTTGCTGAGGCTATGGATATAATGGCAAGATTGCCAGGTAATCTCTGCAACCATTTATGAACGGCATTAAAGCTTAATTCGATGGTTCCCGTATGTGTTAGAGTTTCGCCCATGAGGATAAAGAGAGGGATTGCCACCATGGGAAAATTGGCCACACTGGCATACGAACTCGTGGCAAGCAGATTGAGCATGATCTCTCCGCCGCATAAAAAATAAAGACCGATTATATTTATAATTGCAAAGGCAAAGGCTACGGGCAGGCCTGTGGAAAAAAAGAATAGAATAGCAACTCCCAAAAGTAACAGCTCTAAATACCAGACCACCTAAATCCCTCCTGCTGTTTCTTCAGGTGAACAAGATTTCTGAACATGATGATACAAGACCATAGCTAGCATTGATGAAAAGAATATGCTCCCCAAAGACGGATCAAAGAAAAAACAAGCATTATTCATATCCAAAAATAGATCACCGCGGCTTCAACACGCTGTACTGGTTTAGATTGCGGAAAAATGATGGCCAGCCTCGTGGCTGTTCTTCAACGATAGGGGTTTGCTGAATCTCTTGATGTTCATGGCCTTTTCATTCATAGCTGGCATCCTCATCAATAAGATACAAAAGAGTAGTGAATAATTTTCTTAGCCACTCCACACATAACATAAGACAGCCAAAGGGTATGATTACTTTAATGGGGAACTGATACATCGAAATTGGTGCTGTAAACATGGTTTTTGCTTGAAGAACATCACAGGCTTCCATCAGGGAGTACCAGCCAACTACGGCACAGGCGAGCAGACCTATCAGGCTGGTAAAAACAGATAGGAAAGCCCTATGGCGTTGGTTTAGCAGGTTAACGACCAGGTCTACCCTCACATGGCCGTTGTGTTTCAGGACATAGGCTGCTGCTAGAAACGTGCTATAAACCAGTACATATTCGGAATAATAATAAACCCATATTACTGGTTTTCCGAAAAAGTACCTCCCAATGACATCAATGGTGATGGTTGCCATGCAAAAGACGATCAGAAATCCCGCTATTCTGGAAAACGCAAAATTCAATACCTCAAGAACTCTATCAGCCCTTTCATATAAGTATTTGGTTTTCAATTTTTCTCACTCCCAAAAAAAGGTTTGCTGCCTATCCCCTGTGTGAAATGGGGGGGGTAGGCAGCCATCGTGTCTAGAAATATGGTCTCAGCATTTCGCTAAGCTGAGGACCGTATTTTGGACATTTTTTCAAATACCATTCCTCAACATCATCAACGCGGGCCTTATTGAATTTTTTCATCTCTGCTTCTGGCATATCAAATATTTTCATACCTATCGTTTTGAAATAGGCCATATTTTTCCCTTGCAACCCATTATAGAGGCCATAATGTTCGTATATGATATGGTCCCATTCTTCTTCCATAACTTTTCTTATTTCGGGGTCCAGGGAATTCCATTTATCCTTGTTGATAAAGGTGGTCTGTTTGAATTCCATCAAGGGCGCAGTCATATATTTTGCAAATTCATGGAGCTTGAAGTCAGCGACGGTCACGGCATTGATGAATCCACCGTCCACAATACCGCGCTGCATGGCCTCATAGACTTCATGAAGGGGCATAGAAACAGCGGCGGAGTTCAATCGTTTGGCTATACGGCTGCCAATGGGACCTGGGGCCCTGAACTTGAGTCCTCTCATGTCTGCTACCGAATGTACCTCTTTTTTTGCGGTAAGAACATACATCGGTCCATCACCGAGGGGTCCTCCTAACACATGGACGTTCACCCTTTCCCCAACGGCCTTTCTGAAAAGCTCCATAAATCCCGGCACCTTGTAACAATCCCGCCATGCCCACGGCCTGAGGACGGTATAGATGGTCAACTCTGGTATCACGCCCGTATGATACGCCAGTGGGGTATAGACCAAATCAAAGACCCCCTTGCCCACAGAAGTAACTGCCTCCGGAACCGCGACAACCTGGCGCATGGATCCCACAATTTTTATTTCAACCTTGTCTCCTATTCGGTTTTCCACTGCCTCCTTTAATCTGAGTATTGGATAATTTTGATAATATTTTGATGGTGGTAAAAAAGAGACCGATCTCATGACAACCTTTTTTGCCGCCACTGCGTTAGTGACCGAGATCGTAAAGAAACAACAGCTTACAAATAGAATTGCTACAAAAAGAGCGATGAGCTTTTTCATTTTCCTCCTCCTTGATTATTGATTCTTAACGCTTACTAACGGTCATCAAGAAATACGATTGCCCTATCCTCACCTCCTTTCCAAATGGCTTTAAGTGGACCAAAATCTATCGAACCCCAGAACCACTTACAAATTGATGACTCTATGAAGTTCCAATTTTCCTTTTGATGTCTTCTTCCAATGCCCTCTTGTCAAGTTTTCTTGCCTTTGTTAAGGGTAAGGAGTCGATGAATTCAACCCTCTCCGGGAGTTGGAGCACCGAGGCATTTTTGCTCTTTAAGAAGGAGATGATGTCATCAAAACTCAGCTTGGCCCCTGGCTTAGACTGAATATATGCACAGGGCCTTTCTCCCAACTCCGGATCGGGCATGCCAATAACGGCGACAGCATCAACCTCTGGATGCGTGACGATTAAGTTTTCTATTTCAACAGCACTAATGCTCTCACCGCCTCGCTTAATAACCTCCCTCAGCCTTCCGGTTAGTATGATATTGCCTGAATCATCGAACATCGCCAGGTCACCAGTTCTGAAGAATCCATCCTTATCGAATGCCTTTTCGTTCTCCTCAGGGGCATTGTAATAGCCAGTAAATACGCCAGGTCCTTTGACAACGAGTTCTCCCGAGGTATTTGGTGGCAGTTCTTTGCCTTTCTCACCAACAACTTTATACGTATCGTAAGGGCAGGTTGGTTTTCCGACCGTGCGATAGACCATTTCAATATCATCGTTCAACCTGGTCTGGACGTTCATGCCTTCGGTTCCTCCGTAGGCATTGATATAGATGCAGCCAAGCTTTTCACATATGCCTCTGATCAGTCCCATCGGGCTTGCGCCACCACCACAATACATCTTTTGCAGGGAACTCATGTCGTAGTCCTTTAAGCCCTCAAAATTGACTAACCTATAGGCCAAGGCTGGAGTCCAAGCCAACGCTGTTATCCTCTCCCTCTCAATCGCTCTACAGATGTCTCCCGGTTCAGTAGAATCCAGCATAACTACTTTCCCAAAGGTGAAAATGGTTGGAATTACCCCGATACTGGAAGTCAGGTCATGCCCTACAGGAGCAACGGCTAATAGGGTATCGTTACTATTCAGTTCCCATCCCCTGGCCACGTATTCTGCCCTGCAGAGGTAATCGTTGTGGGTTCGGGGGACGACCTTTGGCAATCCTGTCGTCCCGCCCGTTGGTCCCATATGAGCCACTTGCATTGGGTCAGGCCTTATCTCAGCCAGTTTGGAGAGATTCTCCTGGCTTAATTCCGCATCGTCGATGAGCTTCTCTAAGTTGGACAGTCCCTTTTGATGTTTTCCTCTGACAACAATAACGTGTTTGGTTTGCGGATTGTCCTTCAAGACACCATCTATAATGGGTAAATAATCAACCTTCCCATATGTGTCTGGCACTATCCAGGCAGCTGCGTCCGTTAGGTGGCACAGATGGTTAATTTCATATTGGCGATACCTGGCGATCAACAGAACGGGGATCGCCCCGATCTTTTGAAGTGCAAAATAAGAGTAGACAAACTCGTTCCAGTTCGGCAACTGAACTAAAACTCGGTCTTTCTCTTTGACACCCAGCTCCACCAGGCTGATAGCCAACCTGTTTGCCTTTTCCCGAACCTGGGAATAGGTTAAGCGACTTCTGTCATCAACAAGGGCCTCTTTGTCAGGATAGATATCTGCGGCCTTATCGAGTATATCGCCGAAGGTAAGACCTGCCCACCACCGAAGCCTATTGTATTTTTCAGCATCTTCTTTCCTATACGGGGTAAATCCCTCTAGGAACATGGGGATACCTCCTCAACACTCCCCTCAAACCTCGGTCCAGTCCGACACCTGGCCAATCTTGTCGATATTCTCGAATATGGCATACTTCACAATGCATTTCCCTCTATGCTCATCAATGTCCATGTTTGCCATGTAAGTCGCTTCATAGTCTAGAATTTCTATGATTCGATCCCCGATCATATTTGCTATTGGACACATAAAAGGTTTGACACCGTCCTCTTTGAGCTTGGCTTCCTTGGGGATGTGAATGCAGCCGTCGATCTCAAGTTTAAGCAAGATGCCATGTCCATGTATAGAGTAACTAATATTTTTGACGACTCCCGTGGAGGTGATTTCTCTGACACATTTCTCAAGGACCTCTTCGGCTGTTTTGCCTTCGATCTTCTTCGAGTGGAGAAAATCTATACCTATTAGGTCCACCTTTTTTACGGCTGTACCTGATATCTCATGGTAAAAGAGTTCCTCGAGCCTTGCCAGCATGTCATTGAAATAGGTGATAATCTCATTATCAGACATATCGAGGTCTCTCCTTTCTGCCAAATTCTTCCCAGTAAACGATCTCTTCCAGCTTCTTCTTTGGCCTTGGGTGTTTTCTCGGGCTTTCAGGCCAACCAAAGGAGATTACCGCCAGCAATTTGTATCCTGCTATTCCAGGAGGTACCTTCAGCAGTTCCTTCATCTTCATCTCACCTCTGATCGGTGCAACTGGTCCATGGACCCAGCAAGCGCCAAGACCCAAAGAATGAGCCTCTAAGAGCATATTTTCTGCGCATGCAGACAGATCATAGGGTGTATCCAATGCATCGCAGGATCCGGTCACGACAATCAAGAGAGGGGCTTTACCCAAAAAGGCCGAAACTTCACCTGTGTACATAAATCTCTCGACCCTTTCTCTCTCTTTTGGGTCTTTGATACCTTCAAACTGCCTCATTCTGCCCATACAGTACTCCGCAGTTGTAAAAATCCCACTCCCAACCTTTGCCATCTGACCGATCTTTTTTTTGGTTTCTGGGTCTCTAACGACAATGAGTCTCCATGGCTGATGGTTTTCACCGGTGGGCGCCCATCTAGCCGCCTCGAGAATCTTATCGATTATCTTATCAGGTATAGGATCGGGTTTATATTTTCTAATACTCTTCCTGCTTGCGATAACATCTAATATATCAACCATCATATTGCTCCCGATTTTTCACCTCCATAGGTAGATGTGTCCTTTCTAGCTGCATCTCTTGTTCGGAAAAGCTTGACTACCAAACCGATGAAGATGAATTTAATTAGTCCTCAATACCGAAGACAGCCTGTGCGGCCTTTCCCATAATGATATCCAATTCCTCACGGGAAAAGGGGACATCGGTGTCCGGATCTTTGATTGCCTGGACCCATTCATTCTGAGGCACCCAGAAGGTTGGCATCG
The DNA here is from genome assembly GCA_019310725.1 of Deltaproteobacteria bacterium. GTDB lineage: Bacteria > Desulfobacterota > DSM-4660 > Desulfatiglandales > B25-G16 > JADFWK01. Next base: position 11,092 of record JAFDDT010000020.1, read on the forward strand.
GTGTATCGCTTGCAAATAGCATCTTCCAGGGACCAGCCCAATCTATGAACTCGCGCAACCAGCTATAGAACTTCTGACGATTTACGCGGTAATCCAACTGACGGATAGATATATCTACGTAGACGTTGGCAAGCACGGTAGCAGCAAGCCGGGCTTGATCACACGACTCCAGCCCGGCATGGGACATAACCATCTTGACCTCCGGAAAATGCTCAGCAGCTGAGGCTATATAGATTGGCTGGCCATACTCCCAATTGAACTCTATCCCGCCGCTGTGAAATACAATCGGCACACCCCAGTCAGCGCATTTCTCATAGAGCGGAAAGCAAACTGGATCATTAGGGTAAAAACCAGCCGATGGATGAAGCTTAAAGCCTCTCATCCCCCATTCCTCGATGGCCTCTGTGGCTTGCTCTATGATATCCGGTCGCCGAGGGTCCAGGGCTGCCAACGATATCAGGCGACCTTCCCATTTCTTTGCCATATCGGCATGGATGCGGTTCTGCTCTCTATTGGTAACCCTTGGCTCCCCGGTTACAGCGTAAGCCCAATCCACTCCGAAGATAACGCTTTTGTCTATTCCTGCTGCGTCCATAGTTTCAATCAGCTTGCTGCAGTCGGGATCGACTCTCTCCTTCATAAGGTCAACGTATTGACTGGGCGTTATATTCGTCTTGTGAACCCGATTATAGATGTTCGAAGCCATTCGTGCATTACCCATCAAGAATTTACCTTTTACAAAACCAGGCATAACAAGATGTACATGTGTATCAACGATCATGTGAAAATCCTCCTTGGAAATTGTTGTTTTTTTTGTAATGATATTTTTTTTGGGCTTTTTTCCAGCACTTTTTTGTTTTTGGTTCTCTTTATCGTTCAAATAAACCCTTTGTTCTAAGGCTGGGATAAACCCAGTTGCACATCTGGTCGCGGGGGCGCTTGCCCCCTGGCTGGAGCTAATCAACCGGATCGAGGGCGTTTTCCAAGTACATTTCCTGTATGGCCTCCTTGATCCTGAGCAAGTTCGATGTACCCAATTCGGTCAGGGAATCTTTACGGGCCGCTTTTTTTATTATAATCGGGTCAGATGTTCCTTGATGTATTGAACAATTTCCGCGGGAGGGGTCCCGGGGAGAAATACCTTATGGACCCCCATTTTCAAGAGGTCCGATACATGACGCTTTAGTATGACACCTCCCGCGAGCACCATAACGTCTTTTTTACCTTTTTTTCTGAGCCCTTGGATCACTTTTGGGACAAAAACCAGGTGGTCACCGGAAAGAAAACTAAGGCCCACTACATCTACATCTTCTTGAAGGGCTGCGTTAACCACCTGTTCCACGGTTTGCCTGATTCCCGTATATATGACCTCCATCCCGGAATCCCTCAAGGACCGAGCTACAATTTTTGCGCCGCGGTCATGACCGTCGAGCCCAACTTTAGCAATCAACACCCGTATCCTTCGTGCTTGCATGGGACCCTTCTAATTAATCTTGGTGATGGATCAGATATACGTGGGCGCCCTGAATTCGCCCCATTTCTCCCGCATGACACCACAGATCTCACCAATAGTAGCATAACATTTAACCGCTTCTATGATATGGGGCATGAGGTTTTCATCCCGATCGATGGCGTTTTGAACCTCTCTCAAGGCGTTTTGGACATCCTTTTCATTCCTTTTGGCCTTCACTGCAGTAAGCTTTTCTTTCTGGGAAGCTTCCACGTGTGGATCTGATTCGAATATATCGTGTTCCTCAAACTCCTCTTCCTCTGGCACGACAAATCTATTTAGCCCCACAATGACCTTTTCCCCGCTATCGACCTGTTTTTGGAATTGAACACTAGATTCCTGAATCTCTCTAAAAACAAATCCATTCTCAATGGCTCTAAGCATCCCACCCATGGAGTCAATCTTCTTCAGATAATCAGAAGTCCTTTTCTCAATCTCATTTGTGAGAGACTCAACGTAGTAGGAACCGGCTAAAGGATCAATGGTGTTGCAGAGCCCGGATTCGTAAGCGAGAATCTGTTGCGTTCGCAGGGCAACTCTTGCGGCATCCTCGGTTGGAAGGGCATACCCCTCATCCCATGAGGCAGTATGAATTGCTTGATGACCACCCAAAATTCCCATCAGTGCATGTATCGTTACCCTGATTATATTATTGATAGGTTCTTGCGTAACCAATGTGGAGCCGCAAGATCCACTATAAGTCCTGAACAAATAACTCCCGGGGTCCTTGACGTCAAAACGCTCTTTCACAATCCGTGCAAATAATCTTCTGGCTGCACGGTACTTGGCTACCTCCTCAAAAAGATCCCTATGACATCCAAGACTATATGACAGACGGGGGGCGAAATCATCCACATCAAGGCCTCTTTCTTGAGCCTTTTCTATGTAGGTGATGGCATTTGCCAGTGTGAATGCAAGTTCCTGTATGGCATTAGCACCGGCTTCTCTTATGTGATAACCGGTTATGCTCAGGGTATTCCACTTTGGGACATATTTGAAACAATATTCAATAATGTCCAAAACAAGTTTTATGCTCGGCTCAGGTGGAAATATGTAAGTACCCCTCGCAATAAAATCTTTCAGGATATCGTTTTGGGTTGTACCTGTTAATTGTTCTTGGGGAACATTTTGCTTTTCTCCCACTACGATATACATGGCCAAAAGAACCGTTGCAGGGGCATTGATGGTCATAGATGTCGAAACCTTATCCAGGGGGATGTCCTGGAAAATGATCTCCATGTCGGCCAGGGAATCCACTGCAACTCCCACCCGCCCTACAGCCCCTTTTGCCAGAGGATCGTCTGAATCGTATCCAAGTTGAGTCGGAAGATCAAAGGCCATGGATAAGCCTGCCATGCCCTGCTCCAAAAGATAGCGGTACCGTTTGTTTGTGTCCTCCGCAGTACCGAATCCCGCATAGTTTCTCATGGTCCAGAGGCGTCCGCGATACATGGTGGGATAGACTCCTCTTGTGTAAGGGTATTGACCGGGGAAACCCAGGTCAGTCTCATAATCAATATCCTCCACGTCCAGTGGCGTATACAGTCTTTTGACTGGAATTCCACTCTCGGTCTTGAAGGCTTCTTCCTTCTCAGGAGACTTGTCCAGCACTTCCTTGAGTGTTGTGTTTTCCCATCGTCCCAGACTGTCTTCTATCTTTTTCATGACCCTACCCTTGAAATGATGCTAATTCTACTTCGCCCGGCTCTTCCTCGGACAAACATCTGATGACCTGATCCCTAGCCTTCTGGATATGGTTTCGAATGGCTTCAATGGCTCCTATAACGTCCTTTTTTTTCATTCTCGCAACAAGTCTATGATGTTCCTGTGCGGAGGATGCCATCCTCCGAGGATCGTAATTGTCCAATCTGGCGCGCAGGAAAATATGTTCGAAGTTTCTCTTTAACAGCCATTTCAGAACACGGTTCTTTGCCATCGCGGCTATCTGAAGATGAAATTCCGAATCCAATAAGAACTTTCTTTGGGTGTAATAATTTGGCATATATTGTTCATGTTGATAGAGTTTTTCTTCCAATATTGCCATATCACCGGCATCAGCCAATTTGATAGCCTGCTCCACCGTATAGGCTTCAAGTGCTTCGCGTACTCCGAAGGCATCCCACACTTCCTGATGATCAATGGGTCTTATGTAGAACCCGCGAAAACCCTCAAAACCTACAAACCCATCCTGCACCAATCGATTCAGCGCATTGATAATTGGGGTTCGCGACATATTAAGCGTATCAACGAGATCTTTAGTCACCAGCCTCTGGCCAGGCGCAAACTTTTGCTTAAAAATCATCTCTTTGATCTTTCGATAGGCCTCCTCAATCAGGGTTTTGGATTGATTGTTATTGCTTGTGTTCGGGACCATTTTGATTACCATGGTTTAGGTCTTGTAATTCTACGAACAATTACAAGAAGTAAAATTTAATGCAATATTAAATTCACAAACTACTGCATGTCAAGGAAAAAAGTGGGTATGGAAAAAATCTTAACTAGTTGTTAATAGACATATTTCTCTGTCGATAAGTAAATTAGTTTTTGCTTGACAGGCCTGAAGAGCTTATAGTATCAAAAAATATTAAAAAATTGAATTAAATCCTCTTAGGGATTGGCAGTATGCAATTGTCAACTTACTCATTGGAAAAAATAGGCCAACAGACCTATTTGAAATAGCTATCAAGGAAAAGGATGATCCTGATGAAGAATAAGATCAAAGAACTTCAAAGGCGTCGGTCAGATATGGTATTGGGAGGTGGCCAGGAAAAGATCAATGCCCAACATAAGAAAGAAAAATTAACCGCTCGAGAGCGGATCGACAAGCTCTTAGATCCTGATACGTTTGTGGAATTGGGCCTCTTTGCAAAACATCGTTGTACACAATTGGGTATGGAAAAAAAAGAGCTTCCAGCAGATGGCGTCGTAACTGGTTATGGAGAGATTCAGGGACGGACTGTATTTATATATTCCCAGGACTTTACGGTGATGGGGGGGTCTGCTGGTCCGGTACACCAGAAGAAGATGGCGGAGACTGCTTCTTTGGCTTATGAAGCTAGCGCTCCTCTGATCGGTCTATATGATTCAGCAGGCGCCAGGCTCCAGGAAGGGTCCGAAAATATCACCTTTGCAAGGCTCTTTTGTCAGAATGCAAGATGCTCAGGAGTCATCCCCCAAATCGCCGCAATCTTGGGCCCCTCAGCAGGTGGTTCTGTCTATTCCCCAGCTCTGATGGACTTTATTATCATGGTAAAGAAAACTAGCTTCATGTTTATTACAGGTCCTGCCACCATTAAAGCGGTCACCCACGAGGAAAGCAACAATCAGGCCCTTGGAGGATCCGCTGTTCACTGTCGGAAAAGTGGCGTCGCAGACTTGGAGGCCGAAGACGATGATGATTGCATAGAAAATATAAAAACTCTCCTTTCTTATCTTCCTTCAAGTTGTTTCGAGAAGCCACCCCGGCTTACTTCTCAAGATGATCCCCACCGGCTTTGCCCGAAACTTGAGGAAATAGTTCCAGGAGACCGGAAAAAGGTCTACGATGTCCGGCTGGTCATCAATGAAATTGTTGATGAGGGAAGCTTTTTCGAGATAAAAGACGGTTACGCTCGGAATATGGTGATAGGATTTGCTCGGGTGGATGGTCAGAGTGTTGGCGTCATCGCTAATCAACCTCGAGTTCTTGGAGGAACCATTGATATCGATGCCTCTGATAAGGCAGCGCGTTTTATCCAGATATTGGATGCATTCAATATACCTATTGTCACCTTGATGGACACACCTGCCTTCCTGCCCGGGATTAACCAGGAACATGGCGGCATCATAAGGCATGGCGCAAAGATGCTCTATGCTTACTCGGAAGCCACGGTTCCCATGGTCACAATTATCCTCCGGAAGGCTTATGGAGGTGGTTGGTCGGCCATGGGCCCCAAAGAGCTGGGAATAGACCTAGTCTTCGCATGGCCCACAGCAGAGTGCGCCTCAATGGGGCCCGAAGGTGCAGCAGAAGTCATTTGGGCAAAGGAGATCCAGAGCGCCCCAGATCCCAAGGCAGCACGTGAAAAATTCATCAAGGAATATGACAAAAATTTCGCTAACCCTTACCTGGCTGCGGCCCTTCGGGTGATTGATGATGTGATCTATCCAGCCGAAACTCGACGAAAGATCATACAAGCTCTTCGGATGTTAGAAAAAAAGCAAAGGCCGAGTTCACCCAGAAAGCACGGAATTATGCCGGTTTGATCTCTGTCGAGAAGGGACTTGGGAACAAATAACCGTCCATGGCGCACACAAGTCTTGGCATAGTTTAGAAAGAACTCCATGCATAATAAGGAGATCAATGAATGAAAGATAATGACAGTAAGATGGCTGGCGGTGGTATATTCTTACTAAGGGATGTTGCCATCCAGGAGATTTTCACCCCGGAGGATTTTACCAACGATCATAAGGACATTGCCAGAGCTGTTGAGGATTTTATAAAGGGTGAGATCATAAGCCGAGGTGAAGAAATCGAGGTGCTTAATAATGAATTATCAAGGGAGCTTATGAGGAAAGCTGGAGTTTTAGGATTTTTGGGGATAGATATCCCGGAGAAATATGGGGGAATGGAACTAGACAAAATAAGCTCGGCAATTGTTTCTGAGAAGTTTGGTTATGGGGCCGGTTCCTTTGGCCTAACTGAGTTGAATCATACCGGTATTGGCACCTTACCTGTGGTCTTATTTGGAACAGAGGAACAAAAGAAAAAATATGTCCCCGGGCTCAGTTCAGGAGAGCTTATCGGCGCCTTTGCCTTGACGGAACCAGAGGCGGGCTCAGATGCCTTGAATCCATTGAGTACAGCTATACTTACTGAGGATGGAAAATACTACCTTTTAAACGGCAGTAAGCAGTTCATAACCAATGCAGGTTTTGCAGATGTTGTTTTTACCTATGCCAAAGTAGATAGTGAGTTTTTCACCGCCTTCATTCTAGAGCAGATCTGGGACGGCATTTCTATCGATGAAGAAGAGGAGAAGATGGGGTTCCATGGGACCTCAACCAGGGCTTACCATTTCGATAATGTCAGGGTGCCGGTGAAAAACGTTTTAGGTGAGGTGGGCAGAGGCCACGTTGTTGCCCTCAATGCCCTTAATATGGGGCGTTATAAAGTGGGAGCTATCTGTATTGGAAGTGCCAAAAGAGCCTTCTCTGAGGCAGTCAGATATGCCAAGCAAAGGGTACAGTTTGGAAGACCTATATGTGAATTTGGCTTGATAAGGGAAAAGATTGGCAAGATGGCGGTTAAGATCTTTGCGGCAGAGAGTATGATGTATCGGACAGCAGGGTTGATCCAAGCAGCGTTGGAAGAGCTTGATAAGAATGCGGTTGATGCTGGGATCAGGACAGCCAAGACACTTGAGGAGTATCTTATCGAATGCTCAATAAATAAGATTTATGGGTCAGAAATAGAGGACTATGTGGTTGACGAAGAGGTTCAAATCTTCGGTGGATATGGCTATATACAGGGAAATCATCCAGAATTAGCCTACCGAAATGCCAGGCCAAACCGAATCTGGGAAGGCACTAATGAGATTAACCGCACAGTTATCGTCAATACATTGCTCAGAAGGGCAAGCAAGGGAACGTTTGACTTGATTTCAGCCTTTCACCGTGTCTTCGAAGGGTTAGAGAAACTGAAGCCTGTTACCTCTGATGAGCGTGAAGGATTAGATTCTCAAAAGAGACTGACCCATATAGCGAAAAAAATCCTTCTGTTTGTCTTTGGGATAGCCTATCAAAAGCATGGAAATAACCTGAGAGAGGAACAGGAGCTTATCGGTATGATAAGTGACATAATCACGGAAATCTATGCTATGGAGAGCGCCCTTTTGAGAAGCCAAAAGATATTACACGGCAAAAAACCCGACAAAGCTCCACTCCCGGTCAAGATGTCAAAGGTCCTTTTCCATGACTCTTTTGAAAGAATAGGCTTTCTCGCCAGAGAGGCGCTGGAGGCTCTGGAGGACAGAGAATTGTTAGAGAAGCACCTTAGGATGATAAGAGGCCTAATGGTTTCACCTGCCATAAATACTGTTGCTCTCAGGAGGGATATCGCCGATGCGATGATTAGATATGGTGGTTATTCTTTTTAGCGTGAAACAGAAAGCGATTCAAGAAAGGAGAGGAAACTATGGAAGATAGAGAGATTGTTATCGTTTCGGGATGCCGAACTGCTATGACCAACTATGGTAGCCATTTCACAAATGTCCCTTTGTATAGACTTAGTGCTACTGTGATAGAAGAGGCCCTCAAAAGGGCTGGCTTGCAGCCAGACCACTTGGAATATGTATTTTTCGGACATGTAATGACTGATAGCACCTCGCCCAATGTGGGGAGGTTGTCCCTGCTTCATGCTGGTGTACCGGTGACTACTCCGGCCACGACACTTGACCACCAGTGTGGCTCCGGTCTCGAGGCCATTAATCACTGCGCGCGCAAGATAAAGCTGAAAGAGGGTGATATCATGATCGGTGGTGGTGTGGAGATCATGAGCGCCGCTCCCTATATGAACTATGATGTCCGTTGGGGCAAGCGGGCCGGGGATGCTATGTTCATCGATTATTTCGGCACCCTCGCTAGGACAGTCTCAACAGACATCTGGGGCAACTTTACTATGGCCAATACCTCTGATCACCTAGCACATAAATACAATATTACTCGAGAGGACCAGGATGCCTTTGCCAGTTTGTCGAATCGACGCGCCCTGGCCGCGATCAAGGCTGGTAAATTCAAGGACCAGATCGTTCCTGTAGAGGTGCCCCAACGTAAAGGGGGCCAGATTATAGTGGATACGGATGAACATCCACGCGATAGCTCCCCTGAGGTTCTCGGCAAACTGCCAGCACCTTTTCCTCCTGCACTCGGTGTCGAAAAGAGTATGGTGACGGCAGGAAACGCATCAGGGATCAATGATGCTGCTGCTGCTGTGGTCGTAATGAGCCGGGAAAGGGCCGATGAATTGGGGATAAAACCGCTGGTAAAGATCAAATCATGGGGGCTGGCAGGCGTCCATCCGAATATCATGGGCTGGGGTCCTGTCCCGGCCACGGAAAAGGCCCTAAAGGCAGCTGGACTGACCTTTGATGATCTAGATCTCATAGAATTGAATGAAGCCTTTGCAGGGCAGGCGTTAGCGGTAATCAGGCATTGGGGTTATGATAGGTACATAGATCGAATTAATGTTAACGGTGGGGCTATCGCCTTGGGGCATCCGGTGGGAGCTACCGGAACGATTATCATGATCAAGTTGATCTATGAGATGTTGGATCGTGACGCCCGGTATGGCATGGCCACGATTTGCTGCGGTGGAGGTCTGGGTGTTAGCACCATTGTAGAGAGGGTTTAGTCCTTAGTCTTAAGATATTATTTGAGCACAACTATTCGTCACGAAGGGTAAAAGATATGTATAGTTTGACCGGAAAGGTTGCCCTAGTTACAGGGAGCTCCATGGGCCTCGGCAAGTGCATCGCTCTTTGTTTGGCTAGGGCAGGGGCCTGTGTCATCGTTAATGACCCCGTGGGGGGTCAATTAGCCGAGGAGGTGGTGGCTGAGATTGAGGCGTTAGGCCAAGAGACAGACTTGGTCGTCTGCGATATCAGGGATGCTGCAAGCGTGTCTAAGATGGTAGAGACGATTTTGGGGCGTTTCAAAAAGGTAGATATCTTGATTAATAATGCAGGAATATCGATAGACGCCACCACCATCAATTACGAGCCCGGGGCGTGGGACCAGGTAGTCAAGACGAATCTCTCTGGAGCCTTTTATTGCAGTAAATACTGCCTGCCTTCTATGACTAAACAAAAATGGGGGCGAATTATCAATATCAGTTCCGTGGTAGGACAGATAGGGGTCATAGGAACCCCCGCTTACACAGCTAGTAAGGCGGGCTTAATTGGGTTTACAAAAACCCTGGCCAAGGAAATGGCTCGAAAGGGTGTTACCGTGAATTGTCTCGCGTTGGGTTATTTTCAAGGTGGCAGTCTCTTGGATACCATACCGAAAAAGATAGCAGAGCACATACTCAGACAAATCCCAATGGGGAGGTGGGGGCAGCCCGAGGAGATCTCCAGTGCCATCAACTTCCTTGTTTCAGACTCCGCCTCCTACATTACAGGCCAGACCATAAATATCAACGGCGGCTATTTTATGTAGCTATGAGAGGAGTTGATTAGATTCCCGTCAGATTTAGGGAGGTAAATAATGAGTGAAGTTAAAAAGGCTGGCGTACTAGGAGCAGGCATGATGGGGGCCGAAATCGCACTCTGTTTTGCCATGACAGGTATCGAGGTAGTCATAAAAGATATCACAATGGATCTTGCAAAAAGGGGAATGGAGAGGGCTGAAAAGGCATTGGAGAGGCTCGTCAAAAAAGGGCAGTTTGATGATAGCAACAAGAAAAAAACCCTCTTGCTTATGCATGCAACAGACAACTATGGTCTCTTCTCGGATGTGGATTTTGTTATTGAGGCTGTAGTCGAGGACCTTAAAATCAAAAAAGATGCCTTTGCTGAAGTGGATAAGATTTGTAAGCCCGAATGCCTCTTTGCCACGAACACCTCCAGTCTGAGGGTTACCGCCCTGGCAACTGCAGTGAGTGAGCATCGAAGAGGAAAATTCTTGGGAACCCACTTTTTCTCTCCGGTATCCATCATGAGGCTTGTTGAGGTGATCCCCGGATTAGAGACGACAGAGGAATCAGTGAGGAAGGCTATAGAGGTTTGCCGAACAATCGGCAAGGTACCCATTCGGGTAAAAGATGTGGCGGGCTTCGCCGTGAACAGGCTACTGCATGCCATGTGGATCGAGGCTGAAAGGTGTGTGGAGGAGGGAGTGGCCACGCCGGAAGACATTGATACCGGCTGTAGATTAGGTCTGGGTCACCCCATTGGACCCTTTGCCCTCATGGACATTGTCACCAATAACCTGACCTTGGATATCCAGGAGATCCTGCATAAGGTCTACGGCCCAAGATTTATGCCGAGACCTATCCTCAGACAGAAGGTAGATGCTGGGCACTTAGGTCGCAGAACCGGCAGGGGTTGGTATGATTATCGAAACAAGAAATAGGCTAGCATACCGATTTGAATCGATGGGTGCGGGCCTCCTCCAAATCATGATTATTAAAGTGCCACATTCTGAGTGTTAAGTATAGGCGTAACCGTTCACAGGTTCAGGGTTCAACGTTCAGGGTTAAGGAAAAAGAATGCATTGAAGACCCCAAGGTCTCGTTACGCCTGAGGAAGCTGACGCTTTTCTCGTAAACATACATCCCAAATGCAGTCCGGGGACGAGAATGGAACCTTGAGCCGCTGAACCTTTGAACCCGTGAACGCTTACTTATAGACCAAGATCGAGGAGTTATCCAAAATGGAATACCAAAACATCATTTTTTCTACTAAAGACAATATAGCGTGGATTCGATTCAATCGCCCGGACAAGCTGAATGCCATGAATGCTCAATTATTAGGGGAGCTTGAAAAGGCAATCATTGAGTGTGAGGGGAATGACGAGGTGACGGTCATAATATTAACCGGCAACGAGAAAGCTTTTATGGCTGGAGCGGATATTGGTCCTCTCGCCAAAGGAGATGTTAGTACTGGTTATGGGGTGGCGGATTCTACCATGAAGGTACAGGAACGTCTGGCTGATTTGCCGAAACCAACTATTGCAGCAATTTCAGGTTTTGCTCTCGGTGGTGGCCTTGAAATTGCCCTTTGCTGCGATTTTCGCTTGGCCGCAGAAAATGCTGTTTTTGGGTTACCAGAAATAACATTGGGAATCATTCCTGGTGGAGGAGGTACCCAGCGTCTGCCCCGTTTAGTAGGACTGGGCCCTGCAACGGAAATGCTCATGTTAGGTATCACCATTAAGGCTAATCGGGCCCTATCCATAGGCTTGGTTAAAGAGATAGTCGCTCTAGATCAGTTGGAAGCCAAAGCTGAGGAGTTGGCCAAACAACTCGCCAAGGTGCCGGCTTGTGCCATGAGGGCCTGCAAAACGGCCATGAGGGCTGGCCTTAACACCGGCCTCAAGGAAGGGCTGAATATTGAAAAGATTGCCTTTTCCATGCTTTTCGGTACCCTTGACCAGAAGGAAGGCATGGCAGCTTTCATGGAAAAACGGAATCCAAAGTTCTTAGGAAAATAGGCCCGGGTTTAAGGAAGCAATAACTCTCAGGTGAAGCAGAAATGAAGATTTTATGGCAAGACATTTTTACCACCCAAATCCCATTCACCGAAAAATCGGATGTATTGTGGAATGCATTAGCCCGCTTAGCTAACCAAGTAAAATCTAAGGAAACTGAAATAGACTTTGCATGGCTGAAAAGGAGTTCGGAACTCAACTGGTACCCTTATCTGGAAATGATAAATGATCTGGAGATAGCAGGCCAGATAGTCAAGGCGGAACAAAATGGTTATGATGCTGTGATCATAGGTTGTTATTGTGATCCGGGCTTAAGAGAGGCTCGGGGTCTGGTAGATATACCGGTCATTGGTCTCTCTGAGTCATCCATGTCAGTTGCGCAGATGATTGCAGGGCGTTTTGCTGTGGTTACGGTCTGGGAATCATATGTGCCGATTATGGAAAAAAACCTCCGCCTTTATGGATGGGAAAGTCGAGCTATTGCAAACCGCCCTATCCGCTATTTCAATATGGACTGGACAAGATTTATTGGTGCTATCCAGGGTGACAGTGAGGCGCTTATGGCCGATTTTGAGCAGGTAGCACTTTCATGCATTGAGGATGGTGCTGACGTTATCATTGTGGGATGCGGTTACCTGGGGCCAGTCTTGACATTGCTGAATTACCGAGTGGTGGGAGATACCAAAGTGCCAGTAATAGATTGTGGTGCAGTTGGCATTGCAACCGCTGAATGTATGGCAGAGCTCTATAGGAAGACGGGACTGTCACCCAGCAGATACAAAACCAGTCCCTACCCTCGTCCTCCTGCTTCTCAGTTAGGCGCTATTCGTAAACGTTTCGGATTCGATTAATGTGAATATAACAACAAGGAAAACAGCTGATTAGCAGGAAATGTTGCTCAACTCTGAGATGGTTCAGTGAAGACTAGCGGCTGTTACAGACAAAGGATTGAAGAAGGCCAATAGAGATGAGAATCCAAGAACTCTTTAGCCTTAAAGAAAGGATAGCAATAGTAACAGGTGGAGCCCGAGGTATAGGAAAATTCATTGCCACAGGGCTGGCAGAGGCAGGTGCAGACGTTGTTTTGGCGTCTCGAAAGATTAACAACTGTATCGAGGCGGCAAAAGAGATCGAGGCCCTTGGAGTGAAAGCACTGCCCGTGCAATGTGATCTGGAGAAGCTAGAAGACATCGATAATCTGGTAAAAACAGCAATGGGGTCATTTGGCAGGATTGATATCCTGGTCAACAATGCGGGACTGACCTGGGGCGCACCTACGCTGGAATATCCCTTGGATAGGTGGGAGAAAGTGATAAATGTAAATTTGAGAGCCGTATTCCTTCTCTGCAAGAATGCAGCCAATGTCATGGTGAAACAAAACAAGGGAAAAATAATCAATATCACCTCAGTATTGAGTTTTCGGGGTGCGACCGAGGAAATGAATCCAGCAGTGGCATATAATGCATCAAAGGGTGGTATCAGCGCCCTTACATTAGATCTCGCAGTGAAATTGGCTAGATACAACATTAATGTCAATGCGATTGCTCCAGGATATTTTGACACAGATCTGATCAGGTATACAAAAGGAGACAAGGAATTTTTTGCAAAATTCATCAATAAAATACCTATGGCAAGACTTGGAGCAGATGATGACATAAAAGGTGCCGCAGTCTTCTTGGCGTCGGAGGCATCCAATTATGTAACTGGCCACATTCTATCCGTGGACGGTGGATATCTATCGTGGTAAAGGGACGCTCTGTTCAATTAAATGATTCGCCCTTTGCATTATAACAGTCTTGGGTTATCAGACAGAATCCAGACTTGACTGGCATAGGACGAACAAAACGGAGAGGCGGTTCTCAATGATCAAAAAAATCAGTCACATTGGTCTGGCTGTGCGCAATCTGAAGGAAGCCAGCGCCTTCTTCCAGGAAAACTTCGGCCTGCCCTTTACAGACCAGGAAAATTTTGGTGAATTGATCTTCTCATTCATTCCAATGGAGGGGACCAGCCTGGAACTGCTCCAATCCACGGAATCCGACGGCCAGATTGCCAAATTTATCCAAAACAGGGGGCAGGGCGTTCACCACATCTCTTTTGAGGTGGATGATATTCAAGCCGAACTGGGCCGTCTGAAGACTAAAGGAATCAAACTGATTAATGAAAAACCCTATCTCAATGCCCACAATCAGCTTGTGGCATTCATCCACCCTAAAAGCACCTTTGGGGTCTTAATCGAGTTGATCCAGACCTGACAAGAGTAGAATGCACCCCGCCCTCGAGCCCAAAACATTCATGCAAGGTTTTCATCTCCGGGAAAAGGAGGAACAGGACCATGCCTTATGAAAAAACCTGGGAAAAAGAGCTTGCCAAGCTTCAGACCAAAGAGGCCGAAGCCCTGCGGGGCGGCGGAGAAAAACGCCTTCAAAAACAACGTGACATGGGGAAAATGACGGCCCGGGAGCGGATCGACTACATCATGGATCCGGGTAGTTTCGTGGAACTGAACATGCTCGCAGAGCATCAGTGCCGGGATTTCGATATGGACAAAAAAAAGTTTCTTGGCGATGGTGTTGTCACCGGACACGGAACGATCAACGGACGAGCAGTTTTTATCTATTCAGAAGATGCCACCGTCCTTGGTGGTTCCACCGGAAAAACCCATGGCGCGAAGATCCATTATATCTTGAGACTCGCCAGGGAAGATATGGTTCCAGTGATCTGTCTGAACGACTCTGCCGGAGCCCGCATCCATGAAGGCATGGACAACGTCTATGGAGTTACAGGCATGTTTTACCAGAATACCCTCAACTCGGGGATTGTCCCCCAGATTGCTGCGATCATGGGCGATTGCACTGGAGGGGCCGTCTACTCGGCCGCTTTGTGTGATTTTATTATTCAGGTGGAAAAAACCGCCCATGCCTTTATCACAGGGCCAGCGGTTATCAAAGAAGTAACCAGAGAAGAGGTCTCTTTTGAGGAGTTGGGGGGCGCCAAGGTCCATAGTACAAAATCCGGGGTGAGCCACCTAATCGCCAAAGATGACAAGGAGTGTTTGGATACCATAAAGCGTCTCCTGGGTTTTTTGCCCCAAAACAACCGGGAAAAGCCGGCAACAAAGGAATGCACTGATCCTCTGGACAGGGAAACGCCTGAACTGATCGATATGGTGCCCATCCAGATGCATAAGACATACGATATGCGAGAGGTCATCAAAGCAGTGGTTGATGACGGAGAGTTTTTTGAGATCCACCCTGATTTTGCGCAAAATTTGTTGGTTGGCTTTGCCCGCATGGGGGGTCACGTCGTCGGTTTTGTGGGCAACAACCCTCGCTTTCTTGGCGGCTGTCTCGATATAGATTCCTCAGACAAGGGCTCACGATTCATCCGAACCTGCGACATCTTTAACATTCCATTGATCACCATGGTGGATGTGCCGGGTTTTTTGCCCGGCATCCGCCAAGAGCATGGCGGCATTATCCGACATGGCGCAAAGATGCTCTATGCCTGGGCCGAAGCCACTGTTCCAAAGATCTCCATGGTCCTGAGGAAGATGTATGGCGGGGCGATTCCTGCAATGGGTGTCCACCAGATCGGGTTTGACCAGGTTTTTGCATGGCCGTCAGCAGAGATGCAAATGATCGGGGCAGAACCCTCGGTAAAAATTCTCTATCGGAGGGAACTGGCTGCTGCCGAAGATCCGCAGGCCTTTTTTGATAAGAAGATTGAGGAGTACCAGGATCTCTACCTGACACCCTACCACTCGGCGTCTCGATCGGTCATCGACGGCGTCATCCATCCTAGGGATACGCGAAAACAGCTTATTTCGGCGTTGGGCATATTGGAAAATAAGGATGAACCGCCAAGACCCTACAGAAAACACGGGAATATACCTCTTTAATTGATCGTGGCCTGTCACCCTTTAAGAGAAAAGGCATAGGGAGGATAATGTGCACAAAAATATCGTCATCGTGAGTGCTGTTCGAACACCATTCGGTCGTTACTGCGGCTCGCTAAGGGAATATGATTACTTTGACCTGGGAGCATTACCCATGAAAGAGGTCTTGGCCCGTGTCAATGTACCGGGAGACAAGGTTGATGAGGTCTTTTGGGGCGTTGGGATTTGCTGTGAAGTACGTCAGGAGTACCGATCTGCGGGTACTTATCATTTTGCATGCACCGCTGACATTGCCTTTTGTGTAGAAGCAAGAATCGTGCTCGGAGGTAATTTGCTGCGGGCGTTTGGAAACTGAAACGAGACGTCTTTTCCATAGGCAATTAAGGTTATGGCTGCGAAAGATCAGATAATGTTATACCTTGAAGAGAGAAAAGGGGACTGGGTTTCTGGGGAATCGTTAACCAGGATACTGGCGGTTAGCCGATCAACCATTGGCAAACATATCTCTCAACTTAAAAGTGATGGCTATCCAATAGAATCCTCTCCAAAAAAGGGATATCTTCTACAAAAGACTTCGGACCTGCTGACACGACGTGAAATTCGAGACGGTCTGGAGACTAAGGTGCTGGGCAAGAGAGATATTGTGTGTTTCACCGAAGCAGATTCCACCAATACCAGGGCAAAAGATCTGGCAACCAGGGGCGCACCGGAGGGGGCCCTGGTTCTCTCTGAAAAGCAGACAAGTGGAAGGGGCACGAAAGCAAGAAACTGGTTTTCTCCCCCTCGGGATGGAATCTACCTTTCTCTTATTCTAAGGCCTGCTATTCCCCCTCGGGAGGCACCAGTGATAACGCTCTTGACTGCGGTAGCAGTGGCTGAGGCCCTCCTTTCCCTCACCAGGCTAAAAATCGCTATAAAATGGCCCAATGATATCCTTGTCAGCGGGAAAAAGCTGGCCGGTATTCTTACAGAAATGACTACTCAAGGGGACAGTATAGACTATATCGTGGTAGGCTTGGGCCTGAATGTTAACACGCCACGGTTCCCTGATTATATCAGAGACAAGGCCACCTCTATTCTTATTGAGACAGGAAAGCGGTTTTCACGGGTTAAGGTAATCAGGGAATATCTAAAATGGTATGAAGCATATTATGAGGTATTCAAGAATATCGGGTTTGAGCCTGTCAGGAAGCGGTGGAGGAAGCTTACCAATATGATTGGGCAACAGATTACTGTAGAGATGATTGATAAAAGATACAGTGGAGAGGTGCAGGATATTGACAAAGATGGTGCGTTAATCATCACGGACGGAACCGGGGAATCTCACAGGATAATTTTTGGAGACGTGACTGTGATCTAATTAGCCGTCTATATAGAGCAAGATCTTAAGCCCGCTAACCGGGATATCAAGCCTGCCCTGGCGCGATAGCTACGGAAAATTCTCAGGCTCTTGAAAGCCAGCCTGCCCTGGCGCGACGGCATGTGGATATCCAGCTGCCTTCACTGCTTACGAATGTCTTACTTTCCATCACCGCATCTTGACATGCCAGGTCTGGGCCAGGGGTTAACGGTTAACGTCATACGAAACCAGCCCGCCATAAGTCTGGCGGGCCAGCAGCGCAACCGCATAACTTTAGACGAAACCAACATCGCTTCGCCTCAAATAATGGAATATGATTTTTCTCCACTCGTCGGTTTGAGGTAGAGCTTCGCTAGATTACTCTGTCAGGTAGTTCTTTCCGCTTTAATACTGAGCTCTGCGGCTATGGCAGCCTCAATCCCTTGTCTCTGGTCTACCTTGGCCAATACCAGCGCACCAAGCAAGAAGAAGACAAGAATCGAGATAATGCCTAACCTGCTTGAGCCTGTTAACTGCCCTACTACAGCAAAGAGTGCAGGCCCAATGATGCCTGCAAACTTACTGCTCACATTGTAGAATCCAAAGAATTCCGCCGATTTCGATGGTGGTGTCATCGAGCCATACATAGATCTGCTAAGGGCCTGAGACCCGCCCTGTACCATCGAAACCAACAAAGCCAGAACCCAGAAGTGGAGCGATCTGCTCATAAAATATCCGAGAATGACGATACCGCCATAAATACATAAGGCCAAAAGAATTGAGTTTTTTGTCTTTAATATCTTGGGCAACCTCCCAAAAAATGCTGTGCAGGGCACACCAATAAATTGTACCATTAAGATTGCCCCAATGAGATGAAATTTACTGATCCCAATTTCCGCTCCAAATATCACAGCCATGATTATTATGGTTCCTATCCCATCATTATAGAGCCAGAATGCCACAAGAAACTTTATTAACTCCCTGAACTTCCTAATCTCTCCAAATGTTTTTCTCAGCCGCTGATATCCGGCAACCAGGGGATTGCGGCTTTCATCTCGTGCAACGAGTGTAAAGGGTTCAGGCACATATTTCAAAAGAGGTATAGAGAACAGAGCCCACCACAGGGCAACAGTGAGAAAAGATATCCTCGAAGCCCATTCAGCACTCGGAATGCCAAAGAAATCAGGCTCCACTATCATAAGAAGGTTAAGAGCCAAAAGGATCCCGCCACCCAAATATCCATATGCGTATCCCTCTGCAGAGACCCTGTCGATTTCCTCTGCCCTTGCCACATGGGGCAATAAGCTATCATAAAAGATATTGGCGCACCCAAAACCCACTCTTCCACAAATATACAAAACCGACGCGTAGAACCACATACCATTACCAACCCCAATTAAGAAGGCTGTCGCTAAGATCCCAAGACCAGCAAATCCACCAAGAAACCTCTTCTTGGCACCAGAATGGTCACCGATTGCACCTAGAATAGGTGCTGTGATCGCAATAATCAACATTGCTGTCGTGTTTGAATAGCCCCAGTAGCTGGTGGCGGTTGTTTTATCCAAGGTGGAGCCTGCAACTGAACTGTAGAATTCTGGAAGCACTGCTGCCATAATGGTTGTGGCAAAGGCTGAATTTGCCCAGTCATACATCTTCCAGCTTCTAAGAATTCTTTTATCATCCGTGTTCATTTTGGTGGCGTTCATTGATAGTTTAGATGCCTTCCTGTTATTAACAACTGACAACAGTCGACTAACAGTTTTTCTTTTTTCCCTTTACACATAATTACCCCTACCATATACTTCCAACAGCTAACAAGGCAAATTACCGCTACCTCGTAAGCTGCACGTCACCTAGGGAAGCGAACATGGGCAAAAAGGGAAAAGACAGAAAAGCAGATCTTCTATTAGCGGAAAAAATAGATCGGATTCTCCACGAAATCGAGGCCGCCCAGGGTCAGAAGGCAACACCCGAAAAGCTTCTTCTGATGGTCTCCTCCTATTTAGAGAAGGAGTCTTTCCTTGCTATTCCCTTAATCGAGGCCTTGGCGAGGATTCCCAATTCTGAAACCGCCCGACTTCTTACTGGAATGATGGCCAGAGCGGAAGAAAAGTGGGTTATCAAGTCCATAAAGAGAACGCTCTATAAACTGCGTCAGAGGGGCGTCAGCTGGGAAGAAAAACTCTCAAGAGATGAGCCTGCCGTGAGACCTCCGAAACCTGCTCAACCTGAGGGATACCTTGGCACAATTGATTCGACAGGAAGCAGGATAATCGTGATCGCCAAGCCTCAATCTCCAAGAGGGATCCTGGTGGCTCTTGGCATAGTGAATGACCTGGAAGGAATACAACAGTTTAACTTCAAAGAATTCAGTAAAAAGGGGTTTAAGGAATTTGTGAAAGGCCCTCTTTCTTCAGTGGATTTTCCTATTGTTGAAACCCCTGGAGCTTGCTGTATTCATCTTCTTAAAGAGGCCTCTTCTCTCCACCAAAGGCTTTCCAAGCCCCTTCCCCGGGGATATCATGATGCTGAAAAGGAATTTAAAGACATAACCTGGGATGACCCTTCCCCAATCATTTATCAATATATAAAAGAAGATGAGGTGAAAGACCGTCCACATTTCTTAAAGGACTCGGTCAACTTACACAAGATCATGCCATTCTCTTCGTGGTTTTTGCCCGGTCAAGAATTACAAGACTATGTTTCTAGCATCACGGAGGCTCAGGAAAGCAAAATCATACTCACACCTGGACAGAAAGATGAGCGGATTAATAGCATATATATGAAAGCCTTATACGAAGTCTTTCCAGAAAACAGAAGGCTCCTTTGGAAAAGGCGGCTGGAGGAAATGGCGTATATCCTGCTTAAAACAGGAAGAGAAGAGGAGGCAAGGCTAGCAGTGAGCGCTGCAATAGACCTAAAAAATCCCTTTAGCTCTATTGACCCCAACCCTTTTATCTGGAACCTCCTGTTGAAATCTCTATACATCCTGATTGAGGATGTTTACGAGGATAAAGAAGAAGCGGAAAAGACCTCTCTAATCGTCACTCCTTGACACCCTGCCTATTTTGAGTTGACTTCCGTAAGGAGTCTTGGTATTTTTAAAATATAGTTCAAAAATAGTATACTAAGCTCGATAACCATTTGATGGAAGACCCCCTACTACAACAAACCGGTTTCTCTACACCTCAGCACCTAATACATTTCACAACCACCATATCTGCCTTCCCCAAGAAGAAATGTACATTTACATAAAGCTCTTAGCTATAGTTTTGCTATTTTTTCTTTCAGGTTTTTTTTCTTCATCTGAAATCGCCTTTTTTTCACTCAGTAAGGTCAGGCTGCGCCGAAGGAAAATCCGAAAAGGCTCAGGTTTCAAACATATATTGGACCTCCTGAAAAACCCAAGCACGTTTCTCACTACGATACTTATCGGAAACGAGATCGTTAATATATCCATCTCAGTTGTGACGGCAGCGCTTGTTTATTCCATCGCAAAGGATCTCATGACTGATAGGTTTCTTCCTTTTTGTGCCATGGCAGTAACCGTTCCCGTGCTGTTGCTGTTTGGGGACATAGTACCCAAAACCATAGCTGTCAAATTTCCAGAAAAGATAGCGCTCTTTAACGCTTACCCTCTCCATCTTTTTTCAACGGTAATAGCGCCGGTGAGATATCTGCTCAATTCTGCTGCAAAGGTATTTATTGGCGTCTTTGTGAAAGACCCGACAAGACAGCCCCTCGATTCGGTAAATATCGATGAGGATATCTTCAGATCAATGGTAGATATCGGCAGCAGGGAGGGAACTGTTGAGCCTGGCGAGCGCGATCTAATTCACAGGACGTTTCGTCTGGACGACATATCCATATCCCAGATAATGGTGCCACGCGACAGGATCGTGGCAGTACCTCTGGACATCAGTGAACAGGCATTTATGGAAATCATCGAAACAAGAAAATTCTCACGCTACCCGGTTTATGAAAAGAGTCTTGACCAGGTTACCGGCTTTGTCCATGCAAAAGATCTCCTGCGTCTGAAAAGTGCTGGAGCCGGCAAAAGGCATCTGAAAATAAAGTCTATTTTACGAAAACCAACCTTTGTCCACGAGAGCAGAAACGTACTGTCTGTCTTACTTCAATTTCAGAAAAACAAAAGTCATATTGGGATAGTGGTGGACAATAAGGGGAAAACAGCAGGAATGGTTACCCTGGAAGACATCCTTGAGGAGCTTTTCGGCGAGATAATGGATGAAACTGACAAAGAGGGCAACAGCAATGCTTGAGGTTCTCGTTTGGACATTTGTCATCCTTGTCTGCATATTCTGTGAGGGCTTCTTCTCAGGGACAGAAATTGCCATGGTTTCTGTGGACCGGGCGCGCATAAAGGCCCTTGTGGAGCAGGGCTCCAAGAGGGAAGCTTTGGTAGACGCTGTACTCCAGACTCCGGAAAAGTTTTTCTCAACAATACTGCTTGGCACCAATATCTGTGTGGTCCTGAGCAATGCAATTGCAACATTTTTGATTATTACTCACCTTGGAGAACAATATAAGTATATAACCATACTCATCATGACCCCGATTGTTCTCATTTTGGGTGAAATAGTCCCAAAAACCGTGTATCGGTACCATGCTGAGCAGATAACCCCGCATCTGGTTTATCCTCTCAAGGTCATGTCCATAATCTTTTATCCCTTTGTGGTAACCCTGGCATGGGTGACAAGGCTTTTTGTGAGGCTTTTGGGTATGGAAGGCGCTCAATTCAGGCCCCACGCGACGAGAGAAGATCTCGAAAACTACCTGGACATGTGGAATATAGACAGCGGTCTGAGAACGGCTGAGAAGAAGATAGTGGAGCGCATATTTGATTTTACTGAGACCGAAGTGGAAGACATTATGATACCGCTCGTCAATGTAGCGGCACTGGAACTGCAAGACAGTATCGACAAGGCTATAGCTCTTGCCCAGAAAACGGGTTACTCAAGAATACCGGTATATTTAGAGGAAGCCTATAACATCATGGGTATCGTTCATGCCTTTGACCTGCTGACTGCCCAGCAAAAAACACAGACCCTTAAGGACATAATGCGTCTCGCCCCCTATGTCCCCAACACCGCGCCTGTTGACGAGCTTCTGAAGCAGTTACAAACTGAGGGAAATAGCATTGCTATAGTGGTTAATGAATATGGTGGTACCATAGGCATTGTTACTATCGAAGACATACTCGAGGAGGTTGTTGGAGAAATATATGATGAGTACGATAAAGAAGAGCACTTCTTTGTAAGAATTGGAAAAAATAAGTACCTTGTGAATGCCCGCATGGAGATAGATGAGCTGAACGATTATCTCAAATTACAACTTCCCAAGGATGACTACGAAACAGTTGCCGGTTTTCTCCTAAAGCACATGGAACGGATACCCCGGATCGGGGACCGCTTTGAGTTTGGCAACCTGAAATTTAGTATCACGCAGGCTGACAAGCGCTCTATTAAGGAAGTATCAATTACTATCTCTGGTATACCAGAGAAAAGTGATAGTGAAGTACCCCACCCACAGAGCGTGGCATCTTAAGACAGTCCCAGCTGCTTGGGAGACCCTTCTTGTTCACGATGATACTTAATATAGTTCCTAATCACCCCTGTTGGTACCTTGCCCCCAACTGTTCGGGCAAAATATCCATCTCCCCATATTTCAAGATCTCTGCTTATGTAGACCCTTAGAGACCCCTTAGGCCATAGATCCCCCATCAACGGTAATAACCTCTCCGGTAATAAAATCAGAAAGATCCGAAACCAAAAACAGCACGGCACCGACCACGTCACCTGTTTCGGCAATCCTGCCCATGGGGATTGTTTTTATGATCTCATTAAAAATGCCTTCATTGCTCCATAAAGGCTGGCTGAATCTGGTTTTTATCATAGCGGGAGCAACCGCATTTACATTTATTTTGTCCGGGGCCAACTCAACGGCCAGAACCTTGGTTAACATCTCAAGCCCGGCCTTGGCAACACAGTAGATCCCCATACCCCTGCTGGCCTTCCGGGCCGCAATGGAGGATATATTGACAATCTTTCCACCCCCCACCCTTTTCATAAGCTTAACTGCTTGAGAGCCGACAAGAAAAGCACTCTTGAGGCTTGTTTCAAGAATCTTGTCCCACAAGCCCTCATCGGCCTCTGCCACAGAGGGTGTCAGGATATTTGTGCCCACATTATTGATGAGGATATCAAGTCTTCTAAACCGCTCATCCAAAGCATGAAGAAGGGCCTTGACCTCATCTGATTTGCCAGCATTGGCTACCTTGGCCATCACATCCAGACCACGGTTAGTGAATTCCTCAGCTGCTTCATCCAGACTCTCCTTTTTTCTGCTGCAAATGGCTACCTTTGCACCTTTTTCTGCCATTGCTAAAGCAATATCTCTGCCGAGACCCCGACTTCCTCCCGTGACCAACGCCACCTTTCCCGATAAGTCAATGTCTCTTTCTGCCATCTTGTTCTCCTTATGTTCTCACAAAAACCCTAAATTCTATACCTCTTCCTCTGCCCACTAAATAAGTAAAAAAATACCACCTGCCCAGGAAAATCTTTCAGTTTCTCAACAAACTCGGAAAATCGTTTCGTTATTTCTCCCTTACCAGCCATCTCTCACCGTCGGCTGAAATGATTTTTACCGGAAAACGAAAAACACCCATAATCGTCAACTCCTTCTATTCTAAGATCAATCCCCATAGATCATCCCAAAAAAATCAGCCGCCCAGGTATGCCTTCTTTACCTTCTCATCTGAGGCGAGATCCTTGGCCAGTCCGAAGAGGGCAATCCGTCCATTTTCCAACACATAGCCACGATCCGCTATCTGGAGAGCCGCATAGGCGTTCTGCTCAACCAACAAGATGGTTGTGCCCTGGTCATTGATCGTCTTTATGGTATCGAAAACCAACCGAACCAGTTTAGGGGCCAGGCCAAGACTGGGCTCGTCTAACAACAGGAGACGGGGCCGGGACATAAGCCCTCTTCCGATCGACAGTATCTGCTGCTCACCCCCGGACAGAGACCACCCGAGCTGGTCTTTTTTTTCCCTCAATTGTGGAAAAAGCTGAAAAACATTCTCCATTTCCCTCTGATAGCTCTCCCCCCGCTTCCTCCAAGAGGAGGTGGCCACTTCCAGATTTCCAAAAACGGTCAAACCGGGGAATATACGACGCCCCTCGGGCACATGAGAAATACCCCTGGACACGATCCTTTCTACGGCCATCCTCTCGATGTTTTCTCCCACAAATGTAATCGACCCCTGTCTGGGCCTGTTCAGGCCTGAAATCGTCTTGAGGATCGTGGATTTTCCCGCACCATTGGCGCCGATCAAGGTCACGATCTCCCCGGTATCGACCTCGAAATCAACATTTTCCAAGGCTCGAACATTCCCATAGTAGACATCGATCTGCTCTAGTTTAAGCATATTGCCCCTCTTACCCCAAATAAGCCTCTATCACTTTGGGATCATTCTGAATCTCTTCCGGGGTGCCTTCGGCTATCTTGGCCCCGAAGTCAAATACAGTGACCATATCCGATATGCTCATAACCAACCTCATATTGTGCTCTATGAGAATCACTGTGATGCCTCGATCACGAATCTGCCTTATCATATCAACAAGTTCCAGGGTTTCTGCCTCATTCATCCCGGCAGAGGGTTCATCAACCATGATGAGTCTCGGTTCAGTGGCCAGGGCTCTCGCGATTTCCATCAACCGCTTTTGACCATACGGCAGATTTTCTGGATCCATGCCCTTTCTGCCGGCCAGACCCACAAACTTCAGAGCCGCGGTTGCCCTATCCACGATATTTCCCTCCTCTTTCCGCGCAGTCCCTGTTTTGACAATGGTAGAAAAAAGGTTCACAGGGCTTCGTACATGTCCGGACACCATCACGTTTTCCAGAACGCTCAGTCCTCTGAAGACCTGTATGTTCTGGAAGGTTCGGGCAATTCCGCGCCGAGTAATGACGTGTGGCGGAAGTCCAGTAATATCTTCTCCAGCAAAAGAGATTTTTCCTCTTGTGGGCCTATAAACCCCGTTTATCACATTCAAAATCGTTGTCTTGCCCGCGCCGTTGGGACCAATGAGAGCACGAATCTCACCCTCTTCAACCTGGAAATGCACATCCGAAACGGCGCTCAATCCCCCAAACATCATGAGCAAGTTTTCAACGTTCAGAATTGTATTCAACTTATCCTCCTTACGATGCCGCTACGATTGATATCGCTCCCAGATCCGCTTGGCTAAACCTACCAAACCGTACGGCATAAAGATCATGACCAGAACTATACCCGCACCGTAAATGATCATGTAATACTCTCTGATGAAACGCAGCCACTCTTTTAAGAATACTAAAAACGTAGCCCCGACTACCGGACCGGCAATAGTGCCTGAACCGCCAACGAGAGTCATTGTTAGAATATCCACCGATAACCCAACAGAGAAAACCTCCGGGCTGATGGTTTTCATGTAGCTGGCGTAAAGCCCCCCGGCCAGTCCGGCAAAAAACCCAGACAAACCGAAGTTAATCAGCTTGTTGCTCTTTGGGTTCACCCCCATCACTGTAGCCGCCAGTTCACCAACCTTCAGGGCCAACATGGAACGTCCATACTTGGAATGGCGCAACCTCGATGTCACAACCATACATAAGAGGATACAGAATAAGACCAGATAGTAGTAGGAAAAACGGGTGTCAAAGGTCCAGGGACCCAGGGTGGGCACCGGGATATCGATTACACCATTCGCCCCGCCTGTCACATCTTTCCAGTTTAGGATGATCAGGCGAACGATCTCGCCGAATCCAAGGGTGATCAAAACGAAGTAATGCCCGATCATGCGAATTGCCGGAAAGCCGAGTAAAACCCCGACTATTGCGGCACCGATTCCCCCAACCAAAAGAGCTGGGAAAAAATTAAACCCAAAGACCATCATCATGCCGGCAGTGACATAAGCGCCAACAGCGAAAAACCCGGCATGACCGATAGAAATAAGACCCAAGAACCCATGAGTAAAATTAAGGCTATAGGTGAGAATGATGAAAATGCCAGCCAGGTTAAGGATGTTCATGTAATACCGTGAGTCCCTGACAAAGATCGGCAGTATCACTGCTATCACCAAAAACACCGAGGCAATGAGTATCTTTCTCTTTTCAAAAGCCATTATCATCCCCCGTCCTCATAACCTTTCAGCAATCTTTTCTCCGAAGAAACCCTGGGGCAAGACCATGAGGACCGTGATCAGGATAAGAAAAGAGATCACGTCCTTGTATTCTGATGTCAGGTGGGAGGCGACCAGCACCTCGGTGACACCAAGAAACAGCCCGGCAACCACAAGCCCGGGGATGCTGCCAAACCCACCGATCACAATGACAATGAAGGCCTTGAGGATAATATACAACCCAATGTCCGGCTCCAGAAACCAGATCGGCGCCAGCAAAAACCCTGCTATTGATGCCAGCCAGGCCGCTAGAACAAAGGTCAACACAATCATCCAGCGTACTTTTATGCCCATGAGTCGTGCCATCTCTTGATCTTGGGCGGTGGCTTTCAGCTTTCGCCCAATTGAGGTCCGGGCAAAGAAAAGATATTGTCCAATAAAAACAAAGGCCGTGACCAAGACGATCAACACATTATGCTGAGGGAGCACAACTCCTCCGAAGTTCAAGATGCCATCCCCCACAAATGAATTTACCTTCAGGGCATCTGGACCCCAGATTGCAAGGGCGCCGTTTCTGAGCAAAACACTCATGCCGATGGAGGCGATAATCACAACTACGACGGGTTGATGCCTCATGGGGTAATAGGCGAATTCGTTGTAAAATATGCCCAGCAGGGTCATGGCTACCAGCGAGAAGATCATGGCAACCCACAGAGGGAAACCCAGCCACACCGAGGCTGCATACCCCAAATATCCACCGAACATTACCAACTCACCGTAGGCAAAATTGACGGCGCCTACTCCATTATAGATAAGCACAAAGCCGAAGCTGACCAGGGCATAGATACAACCTATTGCCACACCGCTAGTAATTTCCTGAATAATCATATCCCGTTACCCAAAAGCATTTATTAAAACGAGGGGCTGCGCCTAAAATTCATTTAAATACCGGGGAGAGAGCACTCCCCGGGATGGCAAAGTCCTCTACTTAGGGCTAAGATCGTACTTTTTGACAAGCTGAGGTACCACCCTGCCATCCTTCCACCTGTACTGCACGATGATGGCGAAATGAGCCCCGTTTTGTTCCCTGTCAAAGACGTACTGGTCGGCCAGACCCTGAAATCTATTCCCTCTCAACCACTTCGCAATCTTAGCCCGATTCGAACCCGCGGCCTTGATTGCACTGAAAAGGAAGTTGGCAGCATCATAGTAGAGGAGCGCAAAGGAATCCGGCTTTGTCTTGAATCTTCTAACATACTTCTTTGTCCAGGCCTGGATCTTGGGGTCAGGGTCATAGTTAGGCAGCGCGGCTGCCTCTACGTAGACCCCGTCCATGGCCGGGCCCACCAGCTTGTGAATATAGGGCATGGTTGCCGCTGAAGAAGCCACATGCGGCACTTTAATGCCAAGATCGCGCTGCTGCTTTAGGATGATGGCGGTATCCGCCGGATGGGCTTGGGAAATGATCACATCCGGGTTCGCCCGTTTTATGGACATGAGCTGGCCGGTCATATCTTTGTCATCCTTGTTGTGCCAGGTTACGATCACCGGTTCCAGACCCAGCTCCTTGAGTGTTTCCAGGATGAGCTCATGACCAGACTTACCGTATTCCGTGGTTACGCACATCACCGCTACCCGCCTGGCCTTCAGTTCCTGGACCGCGAATATAGTATAGGCCCGCTTGGTAATGCCATCATGGGGGTAAAGGCGAAAGTACCACGGGTTATTTTTCTGTGTCAGGGCCCTTGTCCCTGAGGTGCTCAACAGAGGGACGCCCTCCTTTTTCACCTCCGGGAACAGCGCGAACAATTGGAAGCTCCAGATGGGGCCGAGAATAGCACAGACATCCTTCCCAAGAACTCGATCCAGGGCGGTCATGGCCATGGTGGTGGAGTCCGCCGTATCCTCCACGATGAGATCAATCTTTTTTCCGTTGATTCCCCCCTTTGCATTCCATTCCTCAGACGCCAAAATTGCAGAGTTGATCTGACGCTGGCCGAGTGGAGCGAGGCCTGTGGTCAAGGAATGCATGGCCCCAACCTGAATATCTGCCAGGCCGAGACTTACGCAGCCGAGCACCAGTCCCAAAGCCAAAATAGCGCCCCCTAAAACTCTACTTGAATCTTTCATGGTAGACCCTTCTTTTTTGTTTCCCAAGTTTACGCTTCGCCTTGCTGTCTGGCAAAGGTTTATTCCTACAAGATGCCCACGGTTTTGATTTCCAGCATCAGATCCTTATTGACCAAGCCCTTGACCTCGACCATGGTACTGGCTGGGAAAACACCCTTGAAGTACTCTGGTCTCAAGGCAGCCACCCCGGGGAACTCGGAGACTTATTAGGTAGCAGGAGGTTTCTTTCTTTGCTAGCTATTAATCCAGATTTTGCAGTAGCCATCTACTGCGGCTTTAGAAACCTTGCTGGAACGTTTGTTTCGAGATTTTGGTCCTGGACATATCTATGAATATGCCTGCGGGCCAAAATCTCTCCAACTGCTCGTTTCGCTAAGGTTTCTTGTGCCTCGCTACGATGCCTACTGTAAAGGGTTGAAATAATTTTTTCTCTGCTATCCTTGAGGGTGTAAGCCTTCGATTTGTTAATATATAATATTGGTGCAGGAATTGTTTAACGTTCATGCTAAAATCGAAATGAACCCTTTAATTTTTATTATACCCTATGAAAACCTATTATATCATGTTAGCGATCATAAATAATTCAATGCACGCTCTGCCCTTCAAATATTTTTGCGCGAAACGAGCGCTATTGCTCTTTCCTTTTTTTGACCATAATGTATAACATCTTGCCACCCTCAAATACAAATTTCAGAGCGCTTGAGAGTGAAACCAAGGAAACCCACAGGCTAATAACCTGTCTCAACATCAATCAAAGATAAGCCCGAAATGGTCTTTCCAAGACGAATGTGTAAATTGATAGCGGCAACTACACTCTGTTTGGTGATAATTCTTTCAGTCACAACATTGGGGGTACCTGGCGGTAAAGAAACGAGTAAAAAGGTAGCAGAAATAATTTTGCGGCCCCCAAATGGCAAAATGGGTATAATGTTGTTGAAGAGACAGAAAAGGTGGGTCGGCTAGTGAACATGTGCCAAACAGAAAACAACATTTGAAAAGGGTGTTTCTCTCACATGACTGCAGAAAACAGGCGGGCCAGAGACAATGGTACAAAGACTTATATCATATATGCTTCACAACAAAACCCCGATCTCTCTGATATGTGTGATTGGCATACTGGCGGTTTCATATGGCATGCTCAACGATAACAATCTGGCCTTTATTATCGGGCTGCTATTTGTGATCGTTGGCTATCTGCTGATCAGAAGAAGAATTAAAGATTATATCAAGAAGAAACTCTAACCTCTTGCCAGATCCTTGGCACTTCCTCCCCTGTTTTCGGCCTTACAGGCCTTCTATTCCGCTACCTTCAGGGTTAGGTAAAGAGTTGAACCACGACGCTTGATCAAAAAGAGAATCGTGTCCCCTGCCTTGTAAGCCCCAATCATTTGGTTGAATTGCTTGAGATCTTTCACCGGAACCTGGTCCATCTCCAGAATGACATCTCCCGGCGCCAGACCGGCCTCTTGTGCGGGGGTATTATTTTGAACCTGCACCACAACAACACCACTCGCCTCCGATAGGCCGAAATTTCTTGCAAGCTCGGGTGTAATCTCTCTCACGGTCAGACCCAAATTGGGTCTGGCTTCACTGACGACCTGGGATTCCCTTTCCTCCTTAAGTTCCTCGATCTGCACTTGAAAATGCTCTTTTTTACCCTCCCTGATTACCTCCACGGTCACGGTTTTACCCACGTGGGTTGAAGCCACGATAAAGGGCAGGTCATTCGCTTCGCTGATCTCCTTTCCATCAAAGGAGACGATCACGTCCCCCCGTTTGATGCCAGCTTTATCGGCAGGTCCTTCGGCCACGACATCTCCAACTAAAGCGCCCTTTTCCTCTTTGAGGTTAAGTTTATCCTTTAGCTCAGGGGTAATCTCCTGGATCATGACCCCGAGCCAGCCCCTCACCACTTTTCCTTTTTTGAGCTGAGGGAGAAGGTCTTTGGCCATATTGATAGGTATGGCGAACCCGATGCCCACGCTTCCTCCACTCTGTGATAAGATAGCTGAATTAACTCCAACTACTTCTCCTAAGGTGTTCAGGAGCGGGCCACCACTGTTTCCAGGGTTGATGGAGGCATCTGTTTGGATGAAATTATCATAGGCCCCTGCTCCGATCTGACGGTATTTGGCGCTTACAATTCCCGCAGTAACCGTATGCCCCAGGCCGAATGGATTTCCAATTGCGATCACCCAGTCGCCTACCTCTAATTTGTCCGAATCACCAAGAGGTAGTGGTGTGAGCGGGTGGTCGGATTCGATACGGATGAGGGCAAGATCGGTCTTGGGATCGCGGCCGATAATCTTGGCGTCAAATTCCCTCTTGTCATTTAGCGTTACCTTGATCTCATCGGTGTGTTCGACGACGTGGTTGTTGGTTAATATGAATCCTTGTTTGTCGATGATAAAACCAGTGCCCAGGCTTCGCTGTTTGAAGTCCCTCGGTGCCTGGTCTCCAAAGAAGCGTTCAAAAAACTCTCTAAAAGGATCATTGGGACCAAACGGCAGGGGAACCTGTCTCCCTCCCTTGATGACCTTTACTGTGCTGATATTCACCACCGACGGGCTGGCTTTCTTGGCCAGGTGTGAAAAAGACCCGGGGGCACCTGATAAAACAGGGCCTGTTTGCGCACTCAGTGTTGAAGCCCGATCGAGCAAGGTGGCTAGGCCAAACCCGGCAATTAGGGAAAAAAGTGACCAGGCAATAATTATTGTTCTTCTCAGGGTGGCCTTTTGATTATACATGATGTGCTCCTTGATTTTTCAGTGCCGTAACGAACAGCGAAGAATGTTTTATGTAATGCGGCTAATGCGCGTATTCTCAACTTTTAAAAAATAATCAATTAATTTCAAACTTCAACCCAAACAAACAGATTTTTCTTTAAACCCAGATAGAGGCCGGAGCCTTTCTTCGGGCCAATTCTACACAGGCTGTTGCCCAAACGGAAATCCTTTTGAGCGGTCATTAAAACCTTTTTTGCCAAAAAACCCTTGGCGAAGTGGAAGATGAGCGATGTCAACTGTTTGAGCCCTAAAGGCGAGTTTTGACATCGCCTGGAGCGAGCCTTGGATTTGTCAAAAAACGTTTTAGACCAATAGAAAAGGGATTTCGACAATAGCCTGTGTACATGCAACCCCGGCTGGAGTAGAAAAGCATTGAGGAGGATAGAGATTCCATAGAGTAGCCATATAGCTGGTTTAGATCATTGGAAAGGCGACCACGATATTTCCATTACTGACAAAAAAATGCTTTTATTTTTTGAGTGTGTTTGAGATAGTGATAATGTGGATTTTGAAGAAGGATCTTACAGAGCGGAAGACTGTTATCAGCAGCATTTTGAAAAGCGTAGGGATGGTATCCCTAAACTATTTTAACAGGGTGAGGCCTTGGTGATAGTTACGCTGGGGGAGTTTTGAAACGGGCTGATGACGGCTTAACCTACGACAAGCTCATTTATTTTGTCCGGGCTGGCTACGTTAATCCTCGAAAAATTAAGAGCCAAAGCGTGTACCATAACGACTTTTCTGAAGAAGATGTTGAAGTGATTAAACGCGCCTGGGAGCTTATTTTTTGGCACAAGGTGAAGATAAAGACAGCTTTTGAAAGGGCAAGGGAGGAAGGTGAAGGCATTCAACTTACCCTTAATTTGAGGACACCACCTATCAACTCTTGACCGAGGCCCGTTCGGTTACGTGCTCTTGCTCTGGAACGGCCTAGACTAGCTCAGGGTCCACGACCTTCCAGTTGTTTTTTTCGTTCTTTTCAATTAAGTCGAGCCTGGCAAGCTTGGGGATCGATATATATCGCAATAAACCCTTTATCTACCAAGATTGACTGAACCCTTTTAGTCAATGAGGTTTTTCCGTAACGACGAGGCGAATAAAGGACAACATTGGCATTACTCTCCGAGTATGACATGAGTTCCTTAAGCTCCTTAGATCGATTACAGAAGGGCGCCCCCGGAGGGATCGCTCCCAGCACGAATGGATTATTCGTAACAGATTATCCTTATTGAATTATTCTCTATGGATAATATGCGTAACGGCCATAAGAAGCCAAGTATAGAAAAATTCCGGCACAAATATATGGTATCTGTTTTGCTTCTGGCCTCTGGAAGGGGCCTCAAATGCCTCTCTGCAGTTTGACAGTTCTCTCGAGTGATGGAGTATGGAGTAATGAACAATTTCAGGCATAACGTCATATTATCGAAACAGAACAAAAAAATATGCCGAACATAGAGGAGATTTTATCATGCCGGATTATGAAATCTATGCCCTCAAGTATGCTGGACCATTTTTTAGTTCCGGAGCCTTTCTCATGTGGCTCAAGGACTGGGAAGAGACTGTGAAAAGGAACTACTATATCTGGTGTATAAAAGGCTCCAGAGAGGTGGTTGTCGTGGATTCTGGAGTATCACCTGAGCTGGCCAGAGAAAAGAACCTCACAGGATACATAAACCCCGCTGAAGTCCTTTCCCGAATCGATATTAATGCCGATGAAGTCCGACATGTCATACTCACACACATACATTGGGATCACGCAAACGGTGTGTCCCTGTTTCCAAGGGCCACTTTTTATGTTCAGGATGAAGAGTATCGTTTCTGGTTGA
>JAFDDT010000197.1 GCA_019310725.1 Deltaproteobacteria bacterium
TTATAAAAAGCAATCCATGCATAAGCAGTAAACACGGTTGTATATTCCGATCGTGTCACGCCAGGGCAGGCCTATGACATGGCCCTGAGATAAAAGGAACTAACAGGTCTTTTACTCTAAGCCGATTATTGCAGGTGCCCCTGAGGCATTTCTCCAGCCCTATCTCTTTATGCCGTTTATAAAAAAACTGCTGATTTGTCTTGAAGCGGTTTCTGTATCATACTTCGGTTTTTTCGATAGAACCCAAAATCTTGACATTTCATCGAGGGCACCAAAGAAGGCCCTCTTCGCAATTCCGGGAAGTATATCTTCCCTAATTAGACCTTTTTCCTTCCCTTCTTGGATAATATGGCCGATCAGGTCAAGATACTCGAAAAATTTTACATTATGATAGTTTTTCATAAACTTACTGCTCTGCCTCAGCTCAACCTGGATAATCTCGGCTATGTCTTTGTTGTCTTGGATCAATTTGAGGTGAACCAGGGCAAACTTTTCAATCTTTTTTAATGGATCGCTCTCCAGGCTAATCTGCTGTTTCATGTTATCCAATACTTCCTGCATCTTTTCTTCGAATAAGGAAATAAGAATATCGTCTTTGTGTTTGAAATAGATATAGATGGTCCCATCAGCTATTCCTGCCTCTTGTGCGATTTCAGACACTTTGGCGTTGTAAAAGCCCTTTTTGGCAAACACCTTGGTGGCGGCATCTATTATCTTTCTATATTTTTCATAGTTTTTATGTCTCATGCCAGTCCAGGCCCCCAGAAAAAAGGATTGTATTCACGTTTTCTAATATGAATGATGATTCATTTTTTAACAAAAGGAACTATGATGGTCAATACATTTTTTTGGTTGGGTATAAATTTTTTGGCAAGGGTGTGAATCTACACCTTGTGGGGCATAATCCAAAAAAAAGACACCCATACCCTGGACTGTGAGTTGTTCGGACCTCATGGAAAGTCATTTACATACTATAATTCGTGCTTATTATCTGGGTGCGATTACTATGGTGTGAAACCCAAGGCATGTGAAGGAATCATAAGATTTAGTGAATGATGTGCATAGAACTCGCTGTTGAGAAAGCGAGAATTAACACTTGACATGATTGTAAGGCCAAAACTATACTTTTAAAATATAGTTATATTATAGCTACATTGTAACATCTATTCGCCTTCGCCAGAATATCCTGCAGCTTGTTGCAGGGATGATCGGCCTTCGCTAAGAGCTCGGTCCCGACTGAAGATGGCGAGGCGACCGCAACGCAGCTTGAACAGCGCCCGTCCTCATCCGACGGCATAGGCTATGGCCGACGGTGTCCGCAGTAGCACTGCTGCGGGGGATGGAAAGGCGGGTTGGCTTCGGCGCAAGTCCGCTTGATGCCCTGCAGTTTACTGCGGGGAGCTTCATTTGCTCGCGGAAAAAACATTCTCGCATGGAGAAAGGTGTAATGAAATATAGTTTATTCTTGGGATGCACGATCCCAGCTCGCTCCAGAAATTATGAACTTTCCGCACGGGCCATAGCCTCCCGCCTGGATCTTGAGTTTGTTGAGATTGAGGATTTTTCTTGTTGTGGCTTTCCCCTCGAGGCGTCTGATGAAATGGGGGCAATTCTTCTGGGTGCAATGAATCTGTGCCTAGCAGAAGAAAAAGGGTTGGATATATGTGTCCTGTGTAGCGCCTGCGCCTCTATGCTCACCAAGACAGCGTATCACTTAGATCATGACCAGAAGTTGAGGGAGCAAACAAACAAGGAACTTGCAAAGATAGGCAAAGAATATAAGGGAACAGTAAAGGTCAAGCATTTTGCACGGATACTACTTGAGGATGTCACGCTAGAGAGGATAAAAAAAGAAACAAAACAGAATTTGAAGGGGCTCAGGGTGGCAACCCACTATGGCTGCCACTATCTAAAACCCGCATACATCTATGAAGGATTTGATGATCCCCAAGATGCCCAAACCCTAGAACTAATCCTCGAGACAGTGGGGGTCAGTAATATTCAATATAGACGAAAAAAGGATTGCTGCGGAGGGCCTGTTCTTTTATCAGATGAGGAAGTAGCCCTAAAGGTGGCGGAGGAAAAGCTAAGAAATGTCAAAGAGGCTGGAGCCGATTGCATGAATCTCGTCTGTCCTTTCTGCAGTCTAATGTTTGATGCGAATCAGAAAGGTATCGAAACGAAATCTGGTGATGAATTCGATATCCCGGTCCTGTATCTGCCTCAGATAATTGGTCTGGCCATGGGTTTCAGTCGCAAGGAACTTGGTCTTAACCTTAACTCAGTCAGCACCAAGGAGTTGGAATCAGTCTTAGAGGCATAAGGACTGCCAAGAGATACTGTAAGGTGATGAGAACGTTTAGTTTAAGAGACTTGGACTCCGATTTCGTTGATGAGATCGAATCGCTGGACTTTATCGGCACCTTTAGGGATTGCTACGCCTGTGGAACCTGCACGGGAGGTTGTCCGGTTCATCGGGTAAATAACGATTATGACCCCCTTCGTATTATGAGGATGCTCGTTCTGGGTCTAAGAGAGGAACTATTGAAAGGGGAGATGATCTGGCTCTGTTCTGATTGCTATACTTGCCAGGAAAACTGCCCAATGGAGGTGAAGATCACCGATATCATTAATCACCTCAAGAATCTTGCCACGCATGAAGACAATACTCCCCTCGGGGTGAGTACTCAGAAAAAACTGCTGATGGATCAGGGCAAGATTTACATTATCGATGAGTTTGATAATAAAAAGAGGGCAAAGGCAGGGCTCCCTTCTCTTCCTGAAATGGCTGAAGAGGCAAGGAAGCTCCTAAATAAGAGATAAAGATTCCCAAGACAAAACTTGGAGTTTGAGGTTTGGTATGTCCGCAAAGAAAACTGGTTCAGTTCTCATTGTTGGTGGCGGCATTGCTGGTATGCAGGCAGCCCTCGATCTGGCAAATTCAGGTTATTATGTCTACTTGCTGGAGAAAGACTCAGCTATTGGGGGGGTTATGGCTCAACTGGATAAGACCTTCCCCACCAATGATTGCACCATGTGAATTATCTCACCCAAACTGGTCGAGGTCGGCCGGCATTTGAACATTGAGATAATTACTTACGCCGATATTGAGTCTATTGAGGGCCGTAAGGGGAACTTCACGGTTAAGGTCAGAAAACGAGCACGTGGTGTGAACACGGACCTCTGCACCGGCTGTGGTCTCTGTATCCAGAACTGTCCGGTTACCAACCAGGCGGCTTCTCGGTTATGACTAACCCTGCGCGATGCGATTGGGTATGTATCCCCATCTCCGGTGGTAAACGGCTGAGGCATGAGTTAGATCCCCCTGATTCTTATCGGCATTCGCCAGGAAGGCTTGAAAAGCATGAAGCACAGTGTGACCATTGATTGGCAGGAGATAAATAGAATTATTGACAGCTACGACGCTGACCGTGAGTCACTGCTCATGATTATGCAGGACATTGGTGACCTCTGCAACTACCTTCCCCCAGAGGTGCTGCCTGTCCTGGCGGAGAGGTTAGGGGTGAGGGAAAGCATGATTTACAGCGTGGCGACCTTTTATAAGACCATTGGTCTCGAGCCTCGAGGAAGATACATTATCAGCGTATGCACTGGTACCGCCTGCCATGTGAGAGGGGCGCAGAGAATCATGGAG
This sequence comes from Deltaproteobacteria bacterium, assembly GCA_019310725.1. Lineage (GTDB taxonomy): Bacteria > Desulfobacterota > DSM-4660 > Desulfatiglandales > B25-G16 > JADFWK01. The sequence goes on from JAFDDT010000197.1 coordinate 3,656, forward strand.
GCCGTGCAGGAGAAACTCAACCTTGAAGAAGGAGAAACTACTGATGATGCCCTCTTTACGCTGCAGTCAGTTCGCTGTGTGGGATGTTGTGCCTCCGGGCCTGTTTTGACGGTGAATAAGGAGACCTACGGTGGCCTTGACCGATCCATGGTCCTGAAAATTATAGACTATTACAAGAAGCGTGACTCGTGATGATTGGGAATGCTGAGGTTGTTCGAGACCGAACAAGGTTACAGAGCAGGGAGGATCTTAGAGAACTGAGGGATTCGATCCAATTCGCGCGCCGAGATATTAATAACAGGCTCGTTTCCCTTTGCTCGGGATCTGGCTGTGCAGCCTATGGAACAGCAAAGGTCCATCAGGCACTTCTGGATGAACTGGCAAAACAAGGCATGGAAAACGATGTGGAGGTTAAGCTCACGGGGTGTCACGGCTTTTGCGAAAAAGGGCCAATCATGGTCATCCGTCCGGAGGGCATATTTTATGCCCAAGTAAAGGAGGAAAACATCCCCGAGATAGTCCAGAAGACAATCAAAAATAGGGAGATAGTTGATTCCCTGATTTTCAAGGACCCTGCCACCGGAGAGAAGATCATTTACGAACAGGATATTCCCTTCTATAAGCTGCAAGAGAGGATTATCTTCGGCGAAAACGGTATGATCGATCCAACCAGCCTCGAGGATTACTTGGCGATGGGAGGCTACAGTGCTTTGGAGAAGGCCTTGTTCGATATGATCCCCGAGGAGATCATCGATGAAGTAAGGCGGTCGGGTTTGAGAGGTCGCGGTGGGGGAGGATTCCCGACGGCAACGAAATGGGAGACCTGCCGGAAACAGGAGGGCAAGCGATACGTCATCTGTAATGCAGATGAAGGGGATCCAGGTGCGTACATGGACCGAAGCCTTCTGGAAGGCAATCCCCACCGTGTCTTGGAGGGGATGGTCATCGGAGCACTGGCAATTGGTTCTCATGAGGGATATGTGTATGTGCGTCATGAATATCCCCTGGCCGTAAAAAACCTGGCAATCGCATTGGAAAAGGCAAAGGACGTGGGCCTTTTGGGTGGAAACATCTTGGAAACCGGCTTTGATTTCAATGTTCACATGAGTCGTGGCGGAGGAGCCTTCGTATGCGGTGAGTCTACTGCTTTAATGGCTTCGTTGGAGGGTAGGCCCGGCAGGCCGAGGGCGAAGTATATACACACGGTTGAAAAAGGTTTTCGAGGAAGCCCTTCAAATCTGAACAATGTGGAAACCTGGGCCAACGTGCCGGTGATTATCAATAGGGGCGCGGATTGGTATGCCTCCATTGGCACAGAGGGAAGCAAGGGGACGAAGATATTCTCCTTGGTGGGCAAGGTGGCCAATACAGGTCTTGTAGAGGTGCCCATGGGCACGACCCTGCGCACTATTATCTATGACATTGGGGGGGGCATTCCAAGAAAAAAGAAATTCAAGGCCGTGCAGACAGGAGGTCCCTCAGGCGGGTGTATTCCCCAAGAATTCCTGGACCTGGGAGTGGATTTTGATGAGCTGACAAAAGTGGGCTCCATGATGGGCTCTGGTGGGATGATCGTCATGGACCAGGATACGTGCATGGTGGATGTGGCCCGGTATTTCTTGGATTTTCTCAAGGAAGAATCCTGCGGCCAGTGTAATCCCTGTCGAGAAGGGATCAAGCGGATGTTGGAGATTCTCACTGAAATCTGTCAGGGGCGGGGCAAGCACGGGGATATAGAGCTTCTCCAAGAACTGGGCGGTATGATCCAAGGATTTGCGCTTTGCGGACTGGGAACCTCGGCTCCCAATCCGGTACTCACCACGATTCATTATTTTCGCGACGAGTACGAGGCTCACATAAAGGACAAGAAATGTCCAGCAGGGGTGTGCAAGGCCCTTTTTCATTACGAGATTGATGAAGACGCCTGTACCGGATGCCACCTCTGCGCAATCAAATGCCCTCAGGAGGCGATAAAAGGCGACAAAAAGAAACCCCACCGGTTAAATCAAGATAAGTGCATCAAATGCGGAATTTGCTACGATGCCTGTAAGTTTGACGCCGTTGTTGTGGCATAACAGCGGCACAAGGTTGCTCCCAATGATTGCATTCAAGCTCAACGGCAGGGAAGTTCAGGGTGAAGCAGGGCAAACGATTCTTCAGGTTGCCGAGCAGTACGGGGTTGAGATTCCCACGCTATGCTACCATAAGGCCCTTGAGCCTGCTGGAATGTGCCGGCTCTGTACCGTAGAAGTCTTTGATAGTGGGAAAACCCGTTTCGTAACGGCCTGCAACTACCCCATTTGTGAAGGGATGGAGGTCAGTACGGATACGGATGCCATTCGCCAGGGCCGTAAGCTCAATGTGGAGTTGTTACTTGCCCGTTGCGCGAATGTGCCCATAATCAGAGAACTGGCTCTGGAATATGGAATCGAGGAGCCGCGCTTTCGAACAGAGGACAATGACTGTATCCTGTGCGGTCTCTGCGTGCGTATGTGCGAAAGAGTGGGGAACTCCGCCATTAGCCTTTCCGGTCGAGGTGTGGATATTAGGGTGGATTGCCCCCTTCATATCCAGACCGATGCCTGTATGGCCTGCGGAGCATGTACCTTCGTGTGCCCCACCGGACATGTTAAGCTTGAGGAGATCACTAAGCATCCTATCAGGCCAATACCGTCTGAATTTGACCGGGGTCTCACCGGCCGAAAGCCAATCTATGTGCCTTATCCGCAAGCTGTACCGAATACACCGGCCATTGATAGGGATTTCTGTCTGCACTTCAGGACCGGCGGGTGTCAGGTATGCTCCGAGTTTTGTGGTGTTGGTGCCATCGATCTATCTCAACAAGATGAAACGGTGGAACTCAACGTTGGTTCGATAATCCTGGCGCCTGGTTTTGATACCTTTGATCCATCCAGATACACACAGTACCGTTATGCCAAACACCCCAATGTGGTTACTGCTCTTGAATTTGAACGGATCCTCTCTTCCTCTGGCCCTTATCGTGGTGAGCTTTTGCGCCCCTCTGATAAACGGGAACCAGAAAAGATTGCGTGGTTACAGTGTGTCGGCTCAAGGGATACGCATCACTGTGACCACAGCTACTGTTCCTCTGTGTGCTGCATGTATGCCATCAAAGAGGCAGTTATAGCCAGGGAACACAGCCACAACAATCTGGACTGTGCTATCTTTTTTATGGATATCAGGACACACGGGAAAGACTTTGAGAGATACTATAATCGGGCCATGGAGGGAGGTATCAGGTTCATCAGATCAAGGATACCCACTGTCGAGGAAATACCGGGAACAGAAGATCTGGAGGTTTCGTACACCGATGAGGCCGGTAACCTTATTGATGAAAAATTCGATCTTGTTGTTCTTTCTACTGGTATGGAAATACCCAAAGATACGATTGAGATGGCACACAAATTCGGTTTGCACCTGACCCCTGATTCATTTGTTGAATCCAGCTCTTTTAGACCAGTGAGCACCTCCCGCCCCGGCATCTTTGTCTCTGGCTGCTTCCACTCCCCCAAAGACATCCCCTCCTCAGTCACCGATGCCTCTGCCGCTGCTGCCCAGGCAGGCGCCCTGCTCACAGAT
>JAFDDT010000198.1 GCA_019310725.1 Deltaproteobacteria bacterium
TAAATAAGTGATCGTTTTGGAAGACCTTTTTGACATTGGGGTTTTGGATTTGATTTGACATTCCTGCCCTGTTAGATAGTAAAGAATGCAAGAATAATAACTTCGTGGTCTAACTATGTGCCAGTGATTAGATCAGAAATGTACATCATGTATCTAACAGGGTGAAAATTTTGTCATTTGAACTTCACTCCATAGGGCATCACAAATCACTATCTAATACGTATAGCAGAGCTGGGACCACCCCGCTACTGCGGGGTGGTTTAAGGGATTGATTAAACAACAGGAAAGGAGGTATGTCTCTGATGGAGTCATTGCTGAGAGAATGGGACGGTGAAACAGTCATCGTCCGCCATGATCGGCCCACCAGGGCCTGGATTTTCATCGCCATTCACTCCACCCACCTCGGCCCGGCGGCAGGTGGTACGCGGATGAAGTCCTATCCTGATGTACAGGAAGCCTTGCAGGACGTATTCCGACTCGCCGCGGGGATGACTTACAAGTTCGCCATACCTGGCTTGCCGTGGGGTGGTGGAAAGGCCGTTGTCGCTATTCCTCCCGATTTTGACCCACAGTCTCGCCCCGCACTCCTGCGGCGCTATGGTGCACTGGTTCACCAGCTCCGCGGCCTGTACTACACCGGACCAGACGTGGGTACATCCTCGGCTGATATGGACATTATTGCCGAAACTGGCGCTCCCTATGTTTTCGGCCGCACGCCGGTTGCCGGCGGAGCCGGGCCATCCGGGCCAGGCACGGCGCTGGGCGTGTTCACTGGCATACAGGTCGCCTGCGAGCATCTCTTTGGAGAGGCCTCCTTAAAGGGCAGGCGGGTGCTGGTGCAGGGAGCGGGCAGTGTAGGGGAAACGCTGATAGAGTATCTCCGCTCGGCCGGTGCCGAAGTGTTATTCAGCGAGGTGGACGAAGGCACTATCCGCCGATTTCGGGATGAACTTGAATTGAAGTTCGTCCCCAGCGAGGAGGTTTACACAGCTGAGTGCGACATCTTCGCCCCGTGTGCCTTAGGTGGGGTGCTCGACGCCAACACAATCGCCCAACTCAAATGCCGGATAGTAGCCGGAGGCGCCAATAACCAGCTTGCCGGCCCGAAGGATGCCGAAAGCCTTCGGGCTAGACGCATTCTCTACGCCCCTGACTATGTTATCAACGTCGGCGGAGCAATTACCCTTCTCGGCTTAGAAACCCTGGACTGGACACAAGAGCGAGCTGAGGAGGAGGTAGCCGAGAGTGTCCGGCGCGCCCTGCGGCAGGTCTTTGAATTGGCGGCATCAGAGGGTATTACAACCGAAGCTGCAGCCCGCCGTATCGCTGAAGAACATCTATCCTGATCGGGCTCAAATCGCCTAATCATCGTATCAAGCTGACCCGCCTTCGCCGAGGCTTCGACGTGGCAGGCCAGTAAGAAAATGCTGGGTTTGTAGTAAGATGTCATGCTAGCATTAAATTCATACGGCCCGCAGCTTAGCCGCACGACGAGGGGCTTTCGGATGCAAATATATGGCAGCTAAATCATCTGTATTTGAAAATACCTACGACGAATACATAGCTCAGATTGCCAGAGTAGACTTTAGATCTTTAGAAGAAAAACTCAGGGTAAGAATTAAGGGAGCCGGTGTTATAATTCCTTTGTTTGGAATATCTTATGAGGTTTCCAAAAGGGGCATCGTGGACCCATCTAGAAAAAAGCCATCTTTTGATATATGCGTTATTCTATGCAAATATCTTCTTTTATGCCCGGATGTTTATCCAACAGAGAATAACTGGGTGTCCTTCAGGGACCTTAAAGACGCAGGCCCCTTAACAACATATTTTTCACATGACGTTGAACGCGCAATCGCGCAGAAGTTTTCCGGAAGACTCAATGATCTTAAAGAAGCGAGCAAAGCATTGGCAGGATATCCGCCCGATATAGAGCTCTCGTATGAACTGGCCATACAATTTGATTCTCTCCCACGGATTCCTATTCTTATGCTATATAACGATGCTGACGATGAATTCCCTGCCACATGTTCTGTGCTTTTCGAAAGGCGTGCAGAGAGGTATCTGGACCCGGAATGCCTGGCCATGGTTGGAGCGCTTCTGTTTACCAGTCTGAAAAAGTGGGGGCCAATTTCATACAAACATGAAATCTCTTGTTGGTCCTTTTAGGCCCTATTCAAAGAAAAACAAAGTCAATGGCTCAACCGAGCAGGCTGGGGCTGACAGCAAGAAATCAGGGCGCAGAGGGTAGCTGGCATTGACCAGCTCCCGGAAGACTTTGCCAGGCATTTTGACGAAACACAGAATCCATTCGCAACGTAACCAGGGGTGATCAACTATGAATCAAACATAGAGTTCACCCTAACTATAGGGGAGATAATCAAATGGGGATTTGGAGGATTTTCTCTGGTAAAGGTCCCGAAGAATACGAGCAAAGGGGAGATGCTCTTTTCGAAACCGCAGAATATGGACTTGCAAAAATTGAATATGAGACGGCATTAAACAAGCTAGAAAAGCAATCTCCGAGGAACACGGGTCTTAAGAATCGGCTTCAGAAAAAGCTTCTCCACAGCAAGGAGGCTCTCGCTCTTCAACACAAACACACAGGGGAAGAACTCATGGGGGCTGAAATGTATGAGAATGCAGAGGAGATACTACGTTTGGCTCTGGAGCTGACAGAAAACCCAGAGCTAACAATTGAACTCGAACAACGATTGCGAGAAATCCGCAATTATTTTGCAAAAGAAATAACTGAGGACCTCCCCCATTTTGACGTGCAGACAAAAGATACACAAAAACCGGGCTATCAGGAACCAGAAGACGAGTATTTTATGGTTTTGTGCAGTTCATTACCCGAGGAAATACTGAAGGCGTATCATAGCTATGGCGATTCCTTTAAAGCTGGCTATGTGGCCCTCAATCAGGGCGATTTTGAGCTTGGAGCAGCAAAATTATCCCAAGCCATGAAAGAGAATCCATCGCCACAAAGCTTTATCCCTCTCGAGCTAGCCACGGCGTATCTGAATTTGGAAGAATACGAGGAAGCTCGTGTTTTGCTGGAAGGCTTTATAAAAGAGCATCCTGATTCACTGCAAGGGTATCATCTCCTGTGCGAGGTCTTTTGGGAGACAAAGGAGTTCGATCAGGCCCAGAGGCTGCTTCTTTCTTGTCCGCAAGAGTTGGTTGATTCCTTACCCATTCAGCTGCTTCGAGGTGAGACGCTCTTTCTGGCTGAAAGATATCAAGAGGCGGAATCCCTGTACCTTGGTTATCTGCAATCTTCCGGCTGGGATGAAAACATTGCCCGATCACTCGCAAAAACGTATGAGGCGCTTGGCGAAAAGGACAAAGCCCGCGACCTGTACGGTGAGATAATGGGGGAATGCCGCGGTTGCGGTGTTCGAATCGATCCTTTTATCAAACAAAGATATGCGGATCTCTGTTTTGAGTCTGGACAGTACTCAGCGGATATCTTGAAATTGTATTTTTCCCTGGTTCAAGAAGATCCACAAAACAAGGCTGAGTATTATCGAAAGGTTAGCAAGATTTACGCTGCTCAAGGACATAAAGAAGAGGCTCGGCGGTACCAACTACTAGCTGAGAAGCTGGGGCCTCGTAGGACGGGCCTTTAATCCGCAGCTCCTCATACCAGCAAGGGGGTGGTCTATTTCGAGATGCTCAGTGTCAACGCGAGGTTCTCGTGTTGTATGAAGAGACATAGAATGATAGGATAGTTTGGTGAGCTATGAGTTACAATGACAAGCTTAAGGCAGAAAGAGTGTTGCGAGAGAGGACAGAAGCAAATGAAACTCCTTATACGCACGGCCGAAAAGCCATCCTGCCGCTCCTCGGACAAGCTCCTAGCAGAGATACTATAAAGAAAATTCGGCTGACGGCAAAATCAGTGGAAGGGGTGGAAGATGTGCACGAGATCATTGTGCATGACTATGGCTCAATGTACTTGATTTCTCTCCATGCGGAGATACCCGAAAGGCTTGGACCCGCTGAAATGCATGAAATTGCCGAGCGAAGCGAACGAAAGTTGCGGGAGATCTTCGGTGGTGAAGTAGTGTGCCACACAGATCCACTCATGGAGCGGACTCCCGAGATTCAGGCTATTGAAGACAGATTCAATAGTGCTCTCAAAACCTTTCCTCAGATAGTCGGCTACCATGACTTTCGAGTCATTGCCGAATCTCCTGAAAGGATTATCATTGTTGCCGATATTGATGTGACAGAAGATGTGGCTGAGAGTGAGTTTATTGATATCGCAAAGGATCTGGAGGCACGGGTAGAGAAAGAGATCCAAAACCTAGCCTATTGCAGTTTCTACATAACACCAAAATACGCATACTGAATCGCTTACAAGGACAACCAGCCCTTTCCCGCCAGTGATCCCTGGTACGCCTCAATGGCTTTCTAGTGAAGAAGGCAGGATACCGTCAAAGTCCAGGGCATGGGTGTCTTTTTTTTGGATTATGCCCTCACATAGTTTAGATGAGTGGGGCATAATCCTACAACAACACTTTGGTTGAGATGTCATTCTGAGTGATCCCGCCAAGCGGGAGAGCGAAGAATCTACGATTTGTGGGCAGATACCTAAAACTATTAAATTAGGCCACAGATTTTCGCCGATACCCGCAGATATTTATTTTATTAGTTGTTTTATTTGAAATCTTGGTAATCTGCGTTCATCTGCGTCCAAAAGCAAATTAATATACAATACCCTGGAAGAAGCTTAAAAATCAATAGGCTAGGTTTCACTATGACATGGCCCTGGTGAAAAAGGGCTGGCAAAAGAGTACAAAACCACAATAAACTAGAATACCAAAAAAATCACTGTACAAAAGCTGGTGACTTAGTGTATTTGCGGGGACATGATACCAAGAAAAGTCTTCACCAGGCCTGCCTGAATCGGGAGGTAGATACTATGGTGATATATCGCAGAAGGGAGCTGTTTGCTTGTCCGCTGCCGCTCAGTGTGACCGCACCATAAGCCTGGTGTTAGATACAGTTGTCAAGGATAATTGGAAGGACTATGACGCTTGAATGGCTTCACACTCATGAAATAGCTTTATGGTGGATCGGAATATTGTCAGTGGTTGCACTTTTGGGAACCCTGATCATGATCCCTATCCTGGCTATTCGCATTCCCGAAGACTACTTCACGCGTAAGAAGCGAAAACCATATCGCTTCCGTGAACAGCATCCGGTCATTCGCTTTGTTGGCCTTGGGCTCAAAAATTTCCTCGGTATCCTATTCGTCTTGCTTGGTCTTGCGATGTTGGTGCTGCCAGGTCAAGGCGTCATCACTATCCTAATTGGCATAATGATGCTCAACTTTCCAGGAAAATTTGCACTGGAGCGGCGCATCGTTCGGCAGCCAAGTGTGTTACGTGTTATCAACTGGATGCGAGCTAAGGCAAACAAGCCAGCGCTGCAGGCTTCCAAAAGGGATCTGAAAGGGAGGGGAGGCAGCTCATAGATTGATCTCTCATAACCTGGACACCATAATCGATGATCTACTAGACGACCTTCGGCCATTACGCTTTAATCCACCTATTTCACACGTATACAATCCTTTAGAGTACGCTCGAGCGCCTTATGTGCAGTATTTGAGCCGTTACGCGAGCCGTCCCAAAGAGGTTGTCCTTCTGGGTATGAATCCTGGGCCATGGGGCATGGCTCAAACCGGCGTACCCTTCGGCCAGGTAAGTGCGGTAAAGGAATGGCTTCACATCGAAGCACCTGTGAACGCACCCTCTGAAATGCACCCAAAGCGACCGGTTGCGGGTTTTGCCTGTTCAAGGAGTGAAGTCAGCGGCAAACGACTGTGGGATTGGGCTTGGAATACATTTGGTACACCGGAACGGTTTTTCTCCCGATTCTTTGTGGCCAATTACTGCCCCTTGCTATTTATCGAAAAAAGCGGACGCAACAGGACCCCAGACAATCTGCCTGTAGCCGACCAGAGACCGCTCCTTGCCGCCTGCGACCGAGCACTGCGTCGAACCATCCAGTGGATGCAGCCTCGTTTTGTTGTGGGGATCGGTCGTTTTGCAGCAAAACAGGCTCACCGGGCCCTGTCCGATCTTCATGTTATCGTGGGCACAATCACCCATCCCAGCCCGGCAAACCCTAAGGCCAATCGAGGCTGGGACAGCCTGATAGTAAAAGAGCTAGTGCCGCGTCTCATAAGTTTTGTCCCCGATAACGGCAAGATAAAATCATAAATTAATAGTTGACATTTAACCCACTATGTGTTAGAGATCTCGATAAATATACAG
>JAFDDT010000199.1 GCA_019310725.1 Deltaproteobacteria bacterium
GGTGCACACCGGGAGTCGAGGAACTTGGAATGCCTAAGCTCAGTGTGATTAGAGGACCCATAAAGGGAAAGACTTTTAGTTTTGCGGGAGATACCGTCTTTATCGGTAGGTCCTCACGCAATGATATCCAGATTAATGACACAGCGATCTCAAGAAAGCAGATCAAGATATTCTTAATAGGGGGAAAATTCTTTGTCGAGGATTTAAAAAGCACTAATGGCACCTTGATTAACGGTAGGATGATTGCACCAGGAGAGGGCTTTGAGGTAGGGGAAGGAGATACCATCTCAATGGGGGGTACCGTGCTGAAGCTATGTGAGGTTCCTAGAGCCAAGACTTTGGCAGTAATGGGTTTGGAAAACAAACAACCTCGGTTCTCGTCAAAGGGAAAGGATCGGCTACCTAAGGACCGGCGCTCGAAGTCACCCAGAAATTTGGAATTGATTTACAGGATCACAGAACTCTTAAGACAGTCGATAACAATTAATGAGTTTCTTGAGAAGGTATTAGGATACCTCTTTGAAACGCTCCCAAGGATTGATCGGGCGGCCATTCTTCTGTGTGAAGGTGAGAAAAGGCAGATAAAAGAGGTGATTGCCAAGTCCAGACAAGATCAGGACATCGAAACCATCCATTACAATAGAACTGTGGTGGAGCGGGTCATACGTAACGGCAAAGCAGTCAGGATGTCAAACACAGTGTATGAACCTGAAGGTGCTCTCTCTGGGGATATGGCAAGCTCAAAGATCAGATGCGTGCTGTGTGTCCCAATGATAGTCAAATCACAGATCTATGGCACAATATATGTGGACTCGCTCCGGGGACCTTACGGATTCCGAAGGGATGACCTCTTGTTGCTCAACAGTCTAACTGGCTCTGTAGCTGTTGCCATAGAAAATGCCCAATTGAAAGAACTTGGGCGTGATTGAGATGATAATACCTTCATAAAGATTCGAGTTCAGATTATTCTAAATCTTCAAGGTCCAGTTCTAAATCGATATCCTCAGAATCCTCAGAAACCCCTGGTTTTTTCTTACCAATTTCCTTTGTTACCATTTCAGACTCATCGGGGGCAGCACCCCTCGACGCAGCTGGAGTTTCAGGAACATTCTCTGTGAGAGATAGATCTCCCAAATCCAGAGAGACGTCTTCCACATCAGCCTCCGTTGTTGATGGGACCTCTGTGTCCAGATGCATTTCAAGATCGTCTTCCTCGAAACTGCCAGCATCACTAGCGATCCCTGCCTCTGAGGCACTATCGGCACTATCGACATCACCAGTTAGCGTAGCGAGAAGAAACGGTGGGTTGTGTTTGAAAGCAGCCAGATTCCGTTTCTTTTGTTCAGACACAAGATCTTTGTTACACTTCGGGCACCTTTGATTATAATCGAAGCTGATGTAGCTACATTTAGGGCATTTCATTTCAACCTCCCAGGCACCAAAAAAACCTGTAGTACCAATTTGGATGCAAACGGATTTAGATTATACGATATTTTCATACTAACATATCGGAAAAACTTCAAAAAAACATAAACCTTAAAGCAGAGAAAGGCAATCCTTTTATCATTAAATTTTGGCTTGTAGTTTCGTCTGTGCGCTTGAACTCCAGCATGTGCTATCTTCATTCTTTTTTCACCTTGTCTCCAGTTCTATGGTTTTGGCAAAATCTGAGATACCCTTTTTCAAGATCACAGCAGCGTAGTTTTCTGCCTCCTTCCGACCCTTGAAATTGCCAAGAGTGACTCTGAAGAACTTCCCTTTCTCAGTATCGTAAACTGGTATGATATAGGCCTCATAACTCTCTCCTAGCAATTCTTGAAAGAGATTTTGAGCCGATTCAAAGTGCTTAAAAGAGGCTATATGAACGGTGAAGGTCAGACCTCGGTCTGTAAGAGGAAGCGGGGGAAATCTGAGCTCTTGACCTATACTGATTCTGTTGATATCTCGTAACTCAGGATTATACTGCTGGACGTGTTTCAGGATAGCATCATCTGCTCGGCCATAAATAGCAGCAGCCAGCTGGATGAGGGTGTCGCCCTTCTTGACAATAACGGATTCAAATGGCTCCATCTGCTTTTCGTTAGGAAGGACTTCCCTCTCTTTTGGTCCCTCCGGTTTCACCATTTCCGTGGCTCTATCTTCTCTATGCTCCGCTTGAACACCAATAGGGGTTTGCTTCGGTACTTGATTCTCATCGGCTGAACCCTCTTTTTCAAGGTTTCCCTCCCCTTCCACTGGTACCTGCTCTGGTTTGGGCTTATCAAGGGGGGGTTGATAACTCGCTTTTTTGAGCCCAAAAACTTGACTCAAAAGATTTTGCCCTGTCTGTGTTATGCCGACAGCCGCGATAGCAATAAGAAAGCCAAGCGCTGCAGCCCATTTCCAATAGCGGATAGCATAGCCTCGCTTCAGTTCTTCACTCTCATAGGGCTCCGGTATTTCTTGCCCGTCTTTTGAAAAAGAACTGTCCAAACTCAGATCTTCATGGCACTGCTTGACCATTTGGGGGGTGATCGTTCTTGTTCCCTTTGAATAACCGAGAAGCAGGGAGTTATCTGCCAGGATATTAATCATTCTGGGATAGCCACCAGAGTATTGATGAATGGCCTTGACAGCACTTTTGGGAAAAATTTCATCCCCCTTTTGCGCCCCGGCTATTTTCAAACGGGTAGCCACATAGCCCCTGGTACTCTCCATGTCCAGTGGTGGGATATGATAGCGGATACTTATACGCTGCAGAAGGGGCAGGCATTGTGGGTCCCTTAATTTTTCATTCAGCTCAGGCTGGCCTACAAGAAAGATATTGAGTAATTTTTCGTCACCCGTTTCCATGTTTGAGAGAAGTCTGATCTCTTCCAGTAATCTAAAAGAAAGCTTCTGTGCCTCGTCAATGATCAGGATGACATTTTCTTGGTGCCTCAGGCACTGTCGCAAGAATTCTTCAAACGCCACAAGAAAATCTGACTTTGATTTGAAATGTAACAGGGTTGGAAAGATGAATATACTGGACACTATCATCGAGGCCGCTGAGGAGGGCATGAACCATTGTGGTCTTGCCTGTACCGATTTCTCCTGTTAGAAGAATAAAGCCCTTTCTCTCCATAACCCCGTACTTCAGGAGATTTAGGGCCTCTTTGTGGTGTTCGCCTAAATAGAGAAACCGCGGTGATGGAGTCAGATTAAAGGGTTTTTCTCTTAGATTGTAGAATTCTGTATACACTGGCTGCGATAACCTCCCAAGAGTTCAAATTGGATAGTCCTCGCTCAAGGTGGATCAGTTTTTGTCCTTTGATTGACTATAACCTTACTACTCAAAATATCAACAAAAAATTGGTTTTGATTATCCCATTTCCTGACATTTACGCGGTAGAGCCAAGGGTTCGGGGGTGGCCAGAGATGATTTACTGCAAAGCCCGTTCCAAAATGGTGCAAACGAGATAAGAATATCCTGGGCAAGTCGCTCCGGTAGGGGCCGTACCATGTTTTTCATGTGGAAACCGAATCTTGCCAGAACAGAAGTTGTGCAAAGGTCTCCCCCTTCACAGGCAGGAATTTCAGCAAGCATAACGATTTTCATCGTATGTTCTGTCAGGAAGGTTCTGTCAATGCAAAGCAAGCAATGTTGCACGATATAGGCTAACAAATCCGATAGGCTGGGTCTTGAATGTATGATTCTTTGCACTGAGGGCATCGGCCGGGGCGGGTGAAGCGCTTCCGATTCTGAAAAACGTATCCACACGCCAGACACTTGGCAGGTCGGATGACAAGGCATTTTCTTTTGGTTGATAGGGTTTGCGAAATATGGAAGAGATGCTCGTAAACCTCTCTTTCTCGGATTCTCACTGCCTGGGAGAGTTGTATGGCACTCATCTCCCTTTCATCTAAGAGCTCCATCATCTGCTGGCGGATCGTTTTCATGTCATCCCAAGGCATCAATTGCTACCCGGTTGGCTGTTAGAACATTTCCTTGGCATAAAAGAAGAGCATGAGTCCAGATAGGGCCAATTTCAGCCCCATGGCTACTATGTTTCCTATAAAGGCCCCCCAGCCGGCTCGCAGGGCCTTTTTGCTTTTCTTTCCAGCTAATAGCTCTCCAGACAATGCTCCAATAACTGCACCCATGAGCATACCCCAAGGGGGGAAAAACAGAAGGCCTGCGAGCATTCCGATAATTGAACCCCATACACCTAATTTCGATGCCCCATACTTTTTTGCCCCGCGCACAGGAACCACGTAGTCCGAAATAGTCACTGCAAGTGTGAAAACTGCCATAAGGATCAAAAATGTCGCACTGAATGGCTCCCAACTCTTGGCATAAGAGAGAATAATAAGGGCCAAAAAACTAAGTGGTGGTCCAGGAATGAGGGGTACAATACATCCGGCAAGTCCAACCAATGCGATGAGCAATCCGATAATTATCAACGCGATCGTCATTGTGGCATCCTTAGCCAAGAGTCTCCTGAGTGCCAGCTTTGTTCAAAAAAAACCGGCCAGAAAAGACCGGTTTTTTATCCCCCAGAAATCCTGTGATTCTATCGGGTCCTTTGAATGGCCTCATACCCCTTGGCCTTTAATTGCTCAGCAATCTTGCTCGTATCCTCGGTATCCAGATGGATAACAATGTCCTTTTTTTCACCTGGTGCCTCCGGAATATTTATGACATGAATCGTGATAATTCGTATACCCTCTCTATTCACTAGGGAAACTACATCCTCAATAACTTTGTCTTCTCCTTTGCCTATAACCTCAAGCCTTGTACCAGGCAAGCCAATACCGAGCACAGGGTTGGCTATCTTGTAGAAAAAATCATTGGTAGTTACGATACCCACGAGTCGCCCGCTCTCTACCACTGGCAATGCACCAACCTTCTTTTCCTGGGCTAGGGCGAGGACTTCTTCAACAGTCATGTCAGGAGTTGCAGTGGTAACATTTCTCTCCATAATATCTTTTACGGGTGTATTCCCAAGCAGATAACCAATCTCCCACACGCTGAGCGTAGTGGCTTTGGAAGGGGTATAAGCCTCTAACCTATGCTCGGTAACAATTCCCACGAGCTTTCCCCTGTCTACCACCGGGAGACGGCGTATCTTATGTGCATCCATTATTCTTTTTGCATCGGATATCGAGGTGTTGCTCGGAATATTGACCACGTTCATTGTCATGATGTCCTTTACGAACATTGGTTGCCTCCTTTTTTTAGGTTGCTATTTCTTGAGAGGTGCTTCCTTGGCCTCAGGTGGCCCAACGAAACCAATAACCCCTGCAAGCCGGCAGAAATATAAACATCGAGGCCTATTATTGCAAAGGAAAAAGGTAATATTCCCCACTTAAATTTCTCTAACCAGACGAAGTTTTGATGGGGCAAAGCTATTAGATTCTCATTTTTCTTCTAATTTTAACAATCTCTCACCATATGTATCGATAAATATGTCGAGATCCCTCTGCCAATGGTGCATGATGTTGACCCCTTCGACCTTCAATTGCCTGTTCTCAAGGATAGAGTTAACTGGCCTGGTTGCAGGAGAAGGATACTCCCTTGAGGAACAGGGTATAATAGGAGTTTTCATTTCCATTTTCTCCAACAGATACTTCGCCCACTCATATCTACTACAGTAGCCTTCTGCTGTAGCATGGTAAACGCCATCTTTCCTGTTGTCTATCAATACCTTTATCTGCTGGGACAGTCTATAAGACCAGGTGGGTGAACCGATCTGATCATTTACAACCAGTATAGGTTCCTGACCCTTTTTCAGAGCAAGTCTAATTATTTTCTTGAGGAAGCTTTCTCCCCTAATGCCATAAAGCCACCCTGACCTGACAATAATGTAGTTTCTTGCATTTTGCTTTACAGCCATTTCGCTTTCCATTTTTGTTTGCCCGTAAATAGAGAGTGGGGCCATGTGATCGTCTTCAAAATAGGGCTGTGGCAGTCTTTTCCGGCCATCAAATACGAAGTCGGAAGATATGTGAACAATAATCTTGTCGTATCTGGCCGCTCCCTGTGCCAAGTTCCGGGGGCCTTCTACATTGATTCTTTCGGAAAGCTTCTTTTCTGTTTCGCACTCATCCACATTGGTAAAGGCAGCACAATTAAGAATCATATCCGGAGATAACTGATTAATACTCGTTATGACCTTGTCCCAATTGGTAATGTCAAATTCTTCACTATCTGGGGCAATGATTTCATAATCGTTTTCCAGAGCCAGTCTGCAGTCGCTGCCAAGCTGTCCGCTAGCACCAGTCAATAGGATCCTCATCTCTGTTCATCCTCCACACTTTCATTCTTTAACGGGCTGTTGCCAAACTCCCTTTTCTCTTGGTCTAAAACGTTTTTTGATAAATCTAAGGCTCGCTCCAGGCGATGTCAAAACTTAAACAATTGACATCGCTTATCTTCCACTTCGCCAAGGGTTTTTTGGGATTCCCAACTGAGCAAGAGCCTGTTAAGGCTCCAACCTAATAATATTATTACTATTGCATACTATTGAAAACAGAAAAATTTTCAGGCACCAAAGGGTATTCATGCCCCCATATATCATTCTCTATTATTTCCAATACGTTACTAACTGCTCGTATGAGATGAAATAAAATCGGCTATTGCATCAAAGTAAGCTTTTCCTCCTACAATATAGGTATTATTATGTCCAGCTCCATCTACTGGCAAAAATATTTTGTTCCCTGTTGCGAGCGCAAACAACTCTTTACCCATTTTGAATGGAACAATTTTGTCATTTTTGCCATGAACTATCAATTTTGGCACAGAAACATCGGTAATCTTGGCGATGTTATCGTAATGATGAGGCAAAAAGGGCGAAAAAAGCAACCAAGGAAAAAGCGTTTTCGACATACCTCTAATGGAAGTAAACGTGTTTTCGATTATCATACATCTCACTTTTCTTTGCAAAGCTACCTCTATCGCTACGGCTCCACCTAAGGATCTGCCGAAAACGGCAATTCTATCAGGAGAGATTTTTTCGCCTTGTGTGACATAATCGTATGCCGCCACACCATCTTTATAGATTCCGTTTTCTGATGGTCTCCCTGAACTCAGCCCGTAGCCCCTATAGCTGAAAAGAAAGACCGAGATACCTCTGTTGACAAGACGTTCCACATTTTCAATCCTATGGGAAATATTGCCAGCATTTCCATGGCAAAAGAGAAGTACCGGTGCTTTTCCAGGCAAAGGGAAAAACCAGCCATGCAGTTTCTCGCCATCAGAGGTCACGAACCGAACATCCTTCCAAGAAATATTCCAGTTGGATGGATTGTCATCAAGGTTCTTGCCCGGATAAAAGATAATGCTGTTTTCTAACTGGGGATAAAATACTATGGCACTAACTACTAAACCCATTAGAACAAGCAACAAAAGCATAGTACGAATACTCATATTTACCGATCTCGACAGGCGAATTACTGACCATAGAGAGTATAGAAAAAACTGAAAGCAAAGTTCAACAAAAATCAATTTTTACCTTATATGGGCAATCGTCCAAAAGCCATGGATATAGGACCAGGGGGTCTAGAAAATCTGAAAAACATAGGTGAATATTGAAAAAATCTTGATGCAGTCTTCAGAGAACTTCCCCTTCTTCACCTTGCGCTGGATGTGGTGCACGCCCAGCTTCTCAGAAAGGAGACCACTGCTTTCGGTCTCATAGCAGCGTATCCTGATAGTATCAAACACATCCATCTCCATGATAACCTTGGTGGAAATTCACCTAAAGATGGTCTTCATCTTCCTCCTGACAAAGGTATTGTTGACATTAGAGGAATCTTTGAGACCCTCGAAAGAATTGGCTATGCAGGGACAGCCACCCTGGAACTGAGGCCACAGGAGATCAAATCGTGTCTTGCATTTGTTAAGGCATTACTGGGCTAAAAGGGCTTTAGCAATTGCGATTGCATAATTCCAGTCACAGGACTGCATGAAAGACGGAAGATTTGTTTATATTATCAAGAGCATCATTTTCGGAAGCCATGTTTATTATTGATAAAACAATGGCTTTATGGTAGCTAAAGTAATTATCTAGCAAGGCACCATCCCTGGAAAAAATCGTGCAATCGGTCGCATATATGCCAGCTCAAAGAAACGGGCTTGGCTGAGGTAGAGGGAGCGCTTTTCTGCGATCCATAAGCATAACCTTAAACCATAAAGGAGGAGCAACAGATGAAACTTTTCAAACTATGCGTAGTGGCAATGGTAGCAGCAACGCTAATTGTTACTGCAAGTGTGGCCGTGGCAGGAACCCTTGACGAGGTTCGTGCTAAGGGGTTCATCCAGGTAGGTGTAAACGGTGGCGTATATGGATTTAGCATGCCGGACGAAAAAGGTGTGTGGAAAGGCCTTGACGTTGATACAGGGCGGGCCATAGCAGCCGCTGTATTTGGTGATGCAAACAAGATAAAATTTACTGCCCTGACAGCGGTGCAGCGTCTACCCGCGCTTCAGTCGAAAGAAATCGATGTCTTGTGCCGTAATACCACCCAGACCCTGACACGCGAAACCGTGAACGGACTTAATTTCTGCCATGTCAACTATTATGATGGCCAAGGGTTTCTGGTCCCAAAGAAGTTAGGCATTAAGAGCGCCAAGGAACTCGGTGGCGCGACGATATGCGTTCTCCCGGGAACCACAACCGAGATGAATGCCGCAGATTTTTTCCGGAAGTATAACATGAAATGGAAACCGGTTGTAATTGAGCAGACAGCCGAACTTTCCAAGGCATTCTTTGCCGGTAGGTGCGACTGCCTGACATCGGATGCCTCTCAACTTGCAGCCCACCGGTCTGTAGCCCGTAATCCGGACGATTATGTCCTATTGCCTGAGATTATTTCCAAGGAGCCTCTCTGCCCTGTGGTGCGTCATGGAGATGACCAGTGGTATGATATTGTCAACTGGACGGTCATGGCAACGCTTGAGGCCGAGGAACTGGGAATCACCTCGAAAAATGTGGACAAGATGCTCAAAAGCAAAGACCCTAACCCAACTTTCGCACTTTGAAAAAAATATGCTAATATTCAATAAGTTATAGCTACAGACACCATCGACATCCTTCACTTTTTAGACTAAGTTTTTCCTTACTGGCAAAT
>JAFDDT010000021.1 GCA_019310725.1 Deltaproteobacteria bacterium
AGGTATGTGCTGAAAGTATCCAAGGGATTTATAGTAGAGGCACTGCTCCCTGTCATCGGTGACAAACTTGTCGCAACTCTCAAATGCGGATTTCTTAAAGTAGGAATCAAAGTCTACAGGGGAGGCAAACACCCCTGGCTTTAGCCAGTCACCTTCAATGGCTGGATGAGAGTTCTTAAGGATAGGGCCTGCCGTTACAATAATGTCGGAATTCCGGACTGCCTCTTCAGGACTCCCTACAATGCGTATGTTCAGTTCCGTCTGTTTCTGCATTTCTTGGACATATTTCTTGACTGCATCCCCTGAAATATCGTAAGCCTTAACCTCTTTAAGTTTAAGCATCATGATGTGAAGCGCCCTTAGGTTGGCCCTTCCCTGAACTCCACAACCAAGGATCCCGACCGTTGTTGATTCCATATTCGCCATGTACTTCGCTGCTATGGCGGTCGCAGCACCAGTCCTCATGGCGGTAATCCAAATACAGTCCATCACTGAAAGGGGAACCCCTGTTTCCGGGTCGTTTAAAATAAGCAAGCCGGTGATATAGGGCAGATTCCGCTTGTAATTTTCAGGGTATCCGCTGACCCATTTAATCCCAGCTGAACCCAGAGAGGGAACATACGCCGGCATCGCATGTATAAACGCATCAGGCTGAGTGTGAATCCCCGGTTTCGGTGGCATTTCCACCTTGCCAATACCTTTCTCCTTAAAGGCCTCATCCAATGCCTCAATGATCTCCTCCATGGGTAAATCTACCTTTTCAATATCCCTTTGCGATAGATAGAGCATGTTTTGTGTTTTCAGTGTTTACTCCTTTTTCTTAAAGCGCGGTTTCTTGCTTACTTAAGCATCGTAAAATATTCAATTTTCTAAAAGCGCATAGAAGCAGCATATAGTATGTCAGCATAGGTTCTGTTCAGCCACTACAATAGTAATATTTGTCCTTGGAGAACCTATCGGGTTAGGTATACTTGTTTATCTTGTCCTAAATGGAACAATGGTTCTGATCCAAAAACTCGGCAGGATAATATTTCTGTACGGCATTTTTATGAGCCCAGCGGAGCAGAACGCAACACCCATTTCTGCTTCCAGCTCGGAGGATATGAAGAATCAGACTTGTGTCTTTGTTGCAGCTTAAGATTGATGATCTCGTAAAAAGCCAAAAATATCAAGATTTGGAGTAATGCCCCTGGGGCTAACTGCTGACAATAATTCGCAATTGCCTGCAAAAAGGAGTTTTTACAGGCGCATCAAGATTGGTCTAGCAGGCCGGTACCGTATATCTTCCTTACCAACCGATTGTGAGATAGTTATGAATCGAATTAGCTACTTGTCTGCCGGCTCCCATAGCCAGGATAACGGTTGCCTGTCCGGTAACAATATCACCCCCGGCCCAAACACCTTTTTTGGTTGTCTTACCGGTTTCAGGCTCGGCAATGATATAGCCCCTTCTGTTCAACTGGATATCAGGCGTTTTTTTGGTTAGAAGTGGATTTGCACCGGCACCTATCGAAATAACTGCTACTGCCCTCAATCGGTACTGGCCGTCGTCTCCCTGATTCATCAGGCTCACCGAGCTCCATCCTCTGACACCTCACCCCTGCCAGACGTCCGTCACCATCTCCAATAAAATTCAGGGGGGCCGCCAGAAGATGAAATTCTACTCCCTCCTCTTCAGCGTGATGGATCTCTTCGATTCTGGCAGGCATCTCCTCCCTGGATCTGCGATAGATAATCCTTACCTGATCTGCACCAAGACGCAGCGCTGTCCTCGCAGAATCCATGGCTACGTTCCCTGCCCCGAACACAACCACATTTTTGCCCCTTATAATTGGTGTATCATACTCGGGGAACAGATATGCCTTCATCAGGTTGCTCCTGGTCAGATACTCATTAGCAGAATAAACACCAATCAGGTTTTCACCGGGTATATGCATAAACACAGGAAGCCCGGCCCCTACACCTATATAAACCGCGTCATAACCTTGTTCGAAGAGTTCGTCCACGCTTACGGTGGCACCAACAACCGTATCACACTCGAATTTCACCCCAAGTTTTTTCATGTAGTCCACCTCAGCGGCGACAATCGCCTTGGGTAGTCTAAATTCTGGGATTCCGTAAATCAAAACACCACCAGGGACCTGAAAGGCCTCAAACACGGTAACATCATGGCCCTTAAGGATAAGATCTCCGGCCACGGTGAGTCCTGATGGTCCTGAGCCAACCACTGCAACCCTGGTCCTGAGCCAACCACTGCAACCCGCTTCCCTGTTAGTGGCTCTTTGATAGCCTTTGTTTCCGCAGAAGGCTCATTTTCAGGTATGGAGGCAGCACCTTCAGATCTCTCCCAGTCAGCTAAAAATCGCTCTAACCGCCCAATGGCGACAGGCTCTCCCTTCTTGCCCAATATGCAAACCTTCTCACATTGTACCTCCTGCGGACAGACCCTACCACAGACCGCAGGGAGCAAGTTTCTCTCTTTGATCTTTGCTATGCCACCTGCAAAGTCACCTTCCTTGATCCTGGCTATAAATCCAGGGATATCTATTTCTACCGGGCAACCAGTCATGCAGCCAGGATTCTTGCACTGAATGCACCTGCTTGCCTCTAGCATAGCTGTCTCTGGGGAATAACCAAAAGGAACCTCTTTGTAGTTTCTGACTCTAACTTTGGGCTCCTGCTCAGGCATTGGCTGCCGGGGAATCTTTTCCTTCTTTTCCTTTTCCTCCATTATGGTATTCCTCCATCCTTAAAAAGGTGCCTAAAGTGAGCTAAAGTTGTTGTATGCTTTGCTTCTTTGTTCCTTAGCTCTAGGCACTTTAGACACTTCTTTACGGGCTGTTGCCCAAACGGAAATTCCTTTGAGCGCTCATTAAAAGGTTTTTTGCTAACAAATCTTGGCAAAGTGGAAGATAAGCGATGTCAACTGTTTGAGCCCTAAAGGCGAGTTTTGACATCGCCTGGAGCGAGCCTTAGATTTGTCAAAAAACGTTTTAGACCCAGCGAAAAGGGATTTCGGCAACAGCTTATTTACCTTGGACACTATATCTCTCTTATGTTCTGCTCCACTGTCGACTCTCCCACTCTTGCAATGACTGGATCTCTTCATCCTGATAACCTCTTTGCCGAGAGAGGAGCACGTCCCAATCTACCTCATGGCCATCAAATTCAGGGCCATCTACACAAGCAAACCTAGTCTCTCCGCCAACTGACACCCTGCAACAGCCACACATGCCAGTCCCATCCACCATAATTGAGCTCAAATGAACAACTGTCTTGATGCCCAGAGGCTTTGTTGTCTCTGAGGTGAGCTTCATCATAAAGGTACAACCAAAGGCGACAACAAGATCAATCTTACCTCCACTGTCAACTATTTGTTTAACCTGATCAGGGATCCATCTTTCAGCAGCATGAGAACCATCACCAACGGTCACGAATAACTGGTCACTTACCCTCTTCAATTCCTCTTCCCAAAACAGGAGGTACTTACTCCGAGCCTCAATAACCGAGATAACCTTGTTGCCTGCCTCCTTCATCGCCCGGGCAATGGGCATCATGGCAGCTATGCCATAGCAACCACCGACGCAGACCACGGTGCCGAATTTTTCAACATGTGTCGGGATGCCTAGAGGACCTACGAGGCTGAAAAGGGAATCTCCGGCGTTTAGGAGAGCCAAACGCTGGGTGGTGGTTCCCACCTCCATGAATACAATGGTGATGAAGCCCTTTTCTCGATCCCAGTCTGCGACTGTGAGTGGAATCCTTTCACCCTTCTCGTCAACAGTAATGATTACAAACTGACCTGCCTGGGCCTTTTCAGCTACCGCATGGGCCTCAACGTCAATCAAATGTATATTGGGTACTAACTCTTCCTTTGCTAGTATTTTATACAATTTACACCTCCTGAAAAAACTATTCCTGACTCTTTTCAATCCTCACTGCGCATACCTTGAATTCAGGAATTTTAGCCACGGGGTCAACGGCTGGGTTGGTTAATTGATTGGTAGGGCTTTCTGCAAAGTGGAAGTTCATGCTCACGACCCCCGCAGGTGTAACCGCTGTCACTTTTGCTTTTGCAGTAACAGCTCCCCGCCGGGATGTAACCATTACCATCTCCCCATCGCCTATACCCAATAGTGATGCGTCCTTTGGGCTCATCTCTACCATGCCTTCGCCATCCAATGCAGTGAGCCCCTTAACCTTTCTTGTCATAGTGCCCGTATGGAAATGGTACCTGCTTCTCTCAGTCGTGAGAAGCAGAGGATATTCATCATCAGGGAGTTCTGCTGGTGGCTTGTAGGTAAGGGGTATGAACTGGCCTTTCCCTCTGGTAAATTTTTCGGTATGCAAGATAGGCGTACCTGGATGATCCTTGGTGGGGCAGGGCCACTGAATCCCACCATCCTCCAACCGCTCAAAGCTGATTCCACCATAACTTGGGGTCAGTTTGGCAATCTCCTCCATGATCTGAGAGGGGTCCTCAAAATCAAAACCCTTACCGCCCATCCTTTGCCCAATCTGGCAGATAATCCACCAATCAGGCCTAGAGTCTCCAACGGGCTCGATAGCCTTTCTGACCCTCTGCACCCTCCTATCCGTATTGGTAAACGTTCCATCCCTCTCGGCAAAGGTCGCACCAGGCAGAATGACATCAGCCAACTGAGCAGTCTCGGACATGAAAATATCCTGAGCCACGAAGAAATCAAGCGCTTCCAAAGATTCCTTGACATGACTTGCATCAGGATCACTCAACATGGGATTCTCACCAATAAGATACAGGGCCTTTATCTCCTTTTTGTGAGCTGCCTCCAGCATCTCAAGCAGGGTAAGCCCGGTTTCACTTGGCAGGTAGGAGCCCCAGGCGGTTTCAAATTTTTTCCGTATATCCTTATTCACTACCACCTGATAGCCAGTAAATACGTTCGGTAGAGCCCCTAAATCACATGCACCCTGAACATTGTTCTGGCCCCGCAAAGGATTTACGCCGGTTGATGGTTTCCCGACATTCCCGGTAAGCATGGCCAGGTTTGCTATGGCTATTACGTTATCGGTACCGTGAGTGTGCTGAGTGATACCCATTGCATAGAGAATTGTGGAAGGCTTATCAGTGGCATATGTCCGTGCTGCCTCCACTATCTTGCCTTTTGGAACCTCGGTAATCTCCGCCACCTTTTTCAGGTCAAATTCTTTAAGGGAATTTCTGAAGGCATCAAAGTTCTCGCACCGCTTCTCAACAAAAACCTTATCAAGGAGATCCTCATCCACGATAACCCTCATCATTCCCATAAGAAGCGCAACATCGCTGCCAGGATTCTGCTGAAGCCACAGGTCGGCATGGCTTACCAGTTCTATCTCCCTTGGATTTGCCACAATGAGCTTTGTCCCATTGCGGACTGCCTCCTCTACCTCCATACCGATCACCGGATGGGCCTTTGTTGTATTTGTGCCTATTGCCAGGATACATTTGGCATGCACAATTTCATCCATGCTGTTGGTCATTGCGCCGGCTCCAAAAGTGGCGGCCAGCCCGGCCACCGTCGAAGCGTGGCAAAGGCGTGCACAGTGGTCAATGTTGTTCGTCCCAAGCACTGCCCGTGTCAGCTTTTGGGCAACATAGTTCTCTTCATTCGTGCATTTGGCCGAGGAGATCACCCCAATCTCATTGGGAGAGAAACTCCCCAACCTCTCAGCAACTAACTCAAGTGCCTCGTCCCAAGACGCCTCCTGAAAGGACCCGTTTTTCCTGATGAGAGGAACCTTAAGTCTCTCAGGGTGGTGAACATACTCAACGATGCCAAACCTACCTTTCACGCACGCCTGCCCTTTATTTGGTGTACCATCCCCTATTGGGATGACCCCGATGAGCCTGTCTTTCCTAATCTGGAGCTCTAGTTGGCAGCCGACACCGCAATAGGGACACGTTGATACCACCTGTTTCTCAGCAACCCCCTCCCATTTGTTAATCCACTCAGTTAATGCACCTGTAGGGCAAACGTCAACACAGGCGCCACAGAATTGACATCCAGATTCTTCTAAGGTAGGCGCCTTGCTTCCCACTATTGGCTTGCCATCTTGAAAAACAAGACCGATAGCACTATTGCCCCTTACATCCTGACATGCCCTTACGCACCTGGTGCAGGCAATACAGAGATTGTAGTTACGCTCAAAGAACGGGTCGCTCTTGACTACAGGGAGGCCTTTATATTCATAGGGAGGTGTTGATTCGTCCATCCCAATGTAGGCAGCAACTTCCTGCAACTCGCACCTGAAGTTGTTGGGGCAAAACTCACAACCGGTTATTACTGCGGCCTTGCGTATACTGCCCCTAAATGGATCGCAATCCTCTTTTCGATCACAGCCAAGGCACACGTTTGGATGTTCACTAATGATAGGTTTTAAATTCTCCCTGCGCTTTTGCTGTATTTCAGGGGTATTGGTGTGAACAGCCATCCCCTCCGCAACCTCAGTGGTGCAGGCAGTGGGAAGGCCTTCCATACCCTCTATTTGGACTAAACAAAGCTGACAACCCTCAAACTCATTTGTGGATTTGTCGTTTTTAAATTTCTCTTTGCCCCTGTACACAACCTCGAAGGGCTCTACCTGCCGTGATGAAGGCAAATAAGGATGAGAACACAGTGCCGGGATATAGATACCAGCACTCCGAGCAGCCTGTAAAACCGTGGTGCCTTTATCAGCTGTAACCTTGGTACCGTCAATAGTTACATTAATTCTTTCCATGACCTTCCCCTACAATTTCATTCAGGTATTTCTTCTCAGCATCTCTTGAATTGATTCAGGAGTCTATTAGTATCCCATGGTTAAATTGTCAAGGAAAAACCTGCCGGGACGCTCTCGCTTACTAGGCGGGTCAGCGGCTGAGTAGTTAAAAAAATTCTCTTGACAAAGCGATTTTTTTATCATATTTTAAATGTAGTTTCATTATATGAAATAAAATATACAAAATAGAATGAAGTTAACCACTCTTGACAAGAGCCTCCAAATTCTCGACCTATTAAGCAAAAACCCTCAGGGCCTAAGCCTTCTGGAAATGAGCAATATGATTGGCTTTCCCAAAAGCAGCATCCACCACATCTTGAGCACCTTTCTCCCCTACGACTATGTCTCCCAAAACGCAGAAACTAAAAAGTATTTGCTCGGATTTAAATTCCTGTCTCTCAGTAGAGTAATTTTGGACAGTATAGATGTCCGAAAAATTGCCAATAAGTACTTGTTTGAACTTCATGATAAACTTCGCGAACGTCATGGTGAATGCAAGGAAGCTATTCATCTGGCCATTTTGAGAAATGGAAAGGTCATCTACATCGATAAGATCGACACTCAGGCCGGGCTTTCATTGGCCACCTACATTGGCTTTAGAACTGATCCGCATGCAGCTGCAGGAGGCAAAGTGCTTCTCTCTGAATTATCGCCAAAAGAGATTCTCACTATCTATCAGGGCAGATCGCTGAAGCCTTACGGCAAAAATACTATAACGAGCATCGATGAATTGTTTAAGGAACTAGAGAAAATCAAAAAACAGGGATACGCCATTGACAACGAAGAATACTATGAGGGTGTACGCTGTGTGGCCGCTCCCATCAGGGCGGGGGGTAAAATTGTAGCGGCCATGAGCATCACAGGCTCTATCTTCACCATGACCATGGAAAGGATTAATAATGAATTAAAGCAATTGGTGGTGGACAAGGCACACAAGATCTCCTCTGAGATGCAATGGTAAATCCCATCTTTTTTGCTGATTATTTGGAATCCTATTTCATATAATGAAACACACAGACCTATCTCTCTTACTACTGAGGTCTTTATGAAGGAAATTCGCATTCATGGAAGAGGAGGACAGGGGTCTCTCGTGCTTGCTCAGTTTATGGCTATTGCGGCCTTGGAGGACGGAAAGTATGGTCAGGCCTTTCCCTTTCTTGGCGGTGGCGGCGAGAGAAGGGGCAAACCCATCCTTGCCTTTTGTCGTCTGAGTGACCAACCGATCCGACTTCGAAGTCGGGTAAGTGAGCCGGATTACGTGATCGTGCAGGATCCTACCATTCTGAACGAACTTGATGTCGCAGAAGGGCTTAAAAGTACAGGGACGATCCTGGTAAATACAGAAAAGGATGTCGTGAAACTGGGTCTGAAAGGATCCTTTCGTGTTTTTTCCATTTCTGCCGATGACCTGGCGCGAAAAATCCTGGGGCGGCCCATTATGAATACCGCACTTCTCGGGGCCTTTGCCGCCTTAACCAAGGAATTAAGCCTGGATGCCACTCTCAGGGCAGTTAAGAGTAAGTTCTCAGGTGAGTTGGGTGAAAAAAATGTCCGAACCGTTCAAGAAAGTTATAAGCAATTGACGGGGGAACTATCATGAAAATTACACTTGGGGCAGTGGTCAAGGGAGGAACATCTCTGGATTATAAGACCGGTAGTTGGAGAGACCAGAGACCAGTGATTCATGAAGACCTGTGCAAGGCATGCGGCCAATGCGAGATGGTCTGTCCCGATAACGCCGTCTATGTGGTGGATGAGGTTTATATCATAGACTATGACTATTGCAAGGGCTGTGGTCTGTGTGCATACGAGTGTCCAACCGATGCCATTGAGATGGTCCCAGAGGAGAAATGATATGAGCCATATTCAAGTCGTTGAGGGTTCAGAGGCTGTGGCCCTGGCAGTCAAGGCCTGCCGGCCCCAGGTCATATCAGCATATCCCATCAGCCCTCAGACCCATATTGTGGAGTGGATCGCGAAGATGATAGCAGACGGCGAACTGGACACAGAGTACGTGAGGGTAGAGTCCGAGTTTTCCGCGGCCAGTGTCATAAGCGGTGCATCTGCAACTGCGAGTCGTTCCTATACGGCATCTTCGTCACAGGGATTGCTGTTGATGACCGAGGTGCTCTACGCTAGTGCAGGACTCCGACTTCCCTTTGTCATCACTGGCGTCAACCGTGCGATTTCGGCGCCGATCAGTATTCAGGTGGATCACCAGGACACCATCAGCTTGCGAGATTCTGGAGTCATCCAGTTCTACGTGGAGAGCAGTCAAGAGGTCTATGATACCCATATCGCTGCATTTAAGGTTGCCGAAGATCCGAAAATTCTCCTTCCGGTGATGGTCTGTATGGACGGATGGATCCTGACACATTCTTACGAACGGGTCTCTTTTATGGAGCAAGAGGAGGTAGGCAGTTTCCTGCCGCCCTTTCAGCCGGTCAATTTTCTGGATGTGAACGATCCTAAGACCTGGGGCTCATATGCCGAAGACGATGTGCTCATGGAGTTCAAATACGCAATACATGAGGCCATGCAGTATGCAAAAGGGAGGATCAAGGAAATTTTTTCTGAACTGGCAATGATTACCGGTCGTGATCACGGTGGACTGATCGAGGCATACCGAACGGAGGGTGCAGAAGTGATCTTGATGGCCATGGGGTCCATGGCAGGCACAGTCAAGGAAGCTGTCGATGAGCTCCGTTCGCAGGGAAAAAAAGTGGGCCTCGTCAAGATCCGCTGCTACCGACCATTTCCCTTTGAAGATATCTGGGATGTCATCAAAGATACTAAAATAGTTGGGGTCATGGATGCCAATTTTTCCATGGGAAGTGAAGGGGCTGTTGCAACGGACTTGAAGGCAAAACTGTGTGGAAGACCAGATGCCCCCCTTGTGCTTGACTTTATTACAGGTCTGGGAGGGCGAGAGGTCAACAAAGGGACGATTCGCGAGATCGTTCAAAAGGCCGAGGAGGTACTCAACTCGGGTCTTCCCTTGCACGAGCCCCACTGGGTGGACCTTAACCCAGCTATTTTACCTTAGGAGGTTGAAAGTGAGTCTCCAGCAGATCGCCAGAAAGGAAGCACTGTTTTTTTCAGGGCACAGGGCTTGCCATGGATGCGGCATGGCGTTGGCAGTGCGGCATATTTTGAAGGCCACCGGTAAAAACGTCATCGTGGTCACTCCTACGGGTTGTCTTGAGACTTTTGCATCTCCTTATGGATACTCTCCGTGGCAGGTACCCTGGATTCATCATCTTTTTGAAAATGCACCTTCTATTGCCTCTGGGGTTGCAGCGGCCTTAAAAGCACAGGGGCGGGACTCAGTTCGTGTTTTGGTGATAGCCGGGGATGGGTCTACCTTTGACATAGGCTTCGGTGCCCTCTCCGGAATGCTGGAACGGGGCGATGACGTGCTCTACATCTGCACCGACAATGGGGCCTATATGAACACCGGGGGCCAGCGCAGCGGCGCAAGTCCTACCTATTCGTCCACGACCACAGATCCAGCGGGCAAGGAATCTCTGGGAAAAACCCAAATGATGAAAGACCTTCCTGCAATTGTGGCAGCCCACAGTGCTCCCTACGTGGCAACAGCCTCTGTGGCCTTTCTCAAGGATCTACAGAAAAAGGTGAAAAAGGCCATGCTGTATCATGGGCCGCGCTACATCCAGATCGATACCCCGTGCCCTTCGGGGTGGGGTTTTCCTCCGGAACGGACCTTGGAGATTGGGCGCACAGGGATCGATTGCGGTCTTGTTCCTATCTTTGAGATGGAAAATGGCAAAATCACCAGTACGCACAAGATTAAGAAAAAAATTCCAGTTACAGACTATCTAAAGGCCCAAACAAGATTTGGGCATCTCTTCTCTGACAACAGGGGACAGGCTGAACTAGACGAGATTCAGGCAATGGCTGATCGAAATATTGAAAGGTACGCTCTTCTGAGGGAATCGGGCAATAAGTAATCAGACATCTACGCTAACCAGAGGAGACCACCAAAGTGATTCTTGATAAATTTCGTTTGGATGGAAAAACTGCCGTTGTGACAGGAGGGACAAAGGGAATTGGAAAGGCCATTGCCATTGCACTGGCAGAGGCTGGGGCAGATATCGCGGTGGTCAGTCGAAGTCCTCAACCGAATATTGAGAAGGTAATCCTGGGTCTTGGACGCGGATATATGCACCACGCTGCTGATCTTGCCGAAAGAGAACAGACCAGGAATGTAATCCCAGCCATAGTGAAAAGAATGGGGGATGTTGACATCCTGGTCAACAATGCCGGGATCATCCGCAGATCTCCCGCAGCAGAGCATTCAGAAGGCGACTGGGATTCCACCCTAGAGACAGATCTGACTGCCCCATTTATCCTCTGTCAGGCCGCAGGCCGGATTATGCTGAAAAAGGGAAAGGGAAAGATCATCAACATCGCATCTGTGCTGGCATTTCAGGGTGGTATTAATGTAACAGCTTATGCTTCAGCGAAACATGGTGTTGTGGGGTTAACAAAGGCTTTTGCAAATGACTGGGCAAGCAAAGGGATCAACGTAAATGCACTGGCGCCTAGCTTTTTTACCACTGAACTGACCGAGGCTATCCAGAAGGACCCGGAGCGGTCCCAATCTATTACTGCACGGACACCAGCAGGCCGGTGGGGAACCCCAGATGATATTGCCGCAGCGGCTGTGTTTTTGGCCTCACCAGCCTCTGATTATGTACACGGGGTAGTCCTTCCGGTGGATGGGGGCTGGCTCGCGTGGTAAGGCCGAGGTCAGCATAATGCCGCATAAATGGGGTATTAAGATGCCAGATCGATTTGAGAACAAAGTAGCTCTGGTGACTGGCGCGGGCTCTGGGATCGGAAGAGCCTCTGCTCTGGCCTTTGCCACAGAAGGTGCAAAGGTCATTGTGTCAGACACCGTTGTTGAAGGTGCTGAAGAGACAGTCAGCATAATTAGAAAAGCTGGCGGTGAGGCACTCTTTGTAAAGGCTGACGTGTCAAAGGCCAGCGAGGTCCAGACAATGCTGGAAAAGACTGTTGAGTCCTACGGCCGTCTTGACTGCGCTTACAATAATGCTGGTGTGGCAGCATCCCCCCATTTGATACCTGATACAACTGAGGAGGAGTGGGATCGTGTCATTAGTGTGAATCTCAAAGGCGTGTGGTTGTGCATGAAGTATGAGATTCCGCAGATGCTCAAGCAGGGTAAAGGCGCCATTGTCAATGCATCGTCGATGCTTGGGCTTATTGGCCTTGAGAGACGTTCAGCGTATGCCGCCAGCAAACATGGAGTGGTGGGCCTTACGAAAGTGGCAGCATTGGAATATGCCAATGCTGGTATCCGTGTTAATGCCGTATGTCCTGCTGTCGTGCGTACACCGCTTGTAGAGAGCATCATTGCCAGTGATCCAGAGGCTGAGCCTCAACTAATGTCAATGATACCAATGGGACGTCTTGGAACCTTGGAAGAAATTGCTGAGGTGGTAATGTGGTTGTGCTCAGACGCATCTTCATTTGTTACCGGTCACGCTATGCTTGTAGACGGAGGCGCAGTTGCTAAATGACCTGGACACCCCGTTATAGAGAGGTTATGGAAATTCCCTTTTTGACAAGTAGCCTGTGAATGGACTGACAAGCTCTTTTTCTCATAAAAAACCAAAGGAGGAAACGTAGAAATGGAAGCAACAGAAAAAGAACTCTTGGAAAAGGCCTACCGGTTGGGATTCGAGTATGAAAAAACCTACAGAGGCTGCTCACAATGTGCGATTGCAGCCATACAGGACACCCTGGATATTAGAGATGACAGCGTATTTAAGGCGGGCACCGGGCTGGCAGCCGGTGGTGGCCTAACTGGGATCGGGGTCTGCGGGGGGTACGTGGGTGGCGTCATGGTCATCAGCCAGCTCTTGGGGCGAGAGCGCTCAAACTTTGAGGATCCAGAACGAATCCGATTCGAGTCATTCGCCTTGGCAAGAAAGTTTCTAGACGAATACATCCGGGAATTAGGTTCTATCATTTGCCGGGATATCCAAACCATCAGATTTGGACGTCCCTATTACATCGCTGACCTTGAGGATTTTGAAAAATTTGAAGAGGCAGGCGGGCACGTGGACAAGTGTACCGATGTAGTGGGAAAAGCCGCTCAGCTAGCAGTGAAACTGATCCTGGATGAGGGTCTGGTGAAGCTGCCCAAAGATTAACCCCCAGTTTATCTGGCACAGTTGTTAAGGATTGGGAAGTGGAAGAGGCGACTTCATGAGGTTTCAAGGATATCGAAGAAGGAATGGTGCGATAGGGATTCGGAATATCGTGGCGGTCATTCCCTGTACTGCATGCATCAATGAACTCCCGAAAATCATCGCCCAGGGGATTCCAAGTGCACTACCGATGGGACATAACCTCTCCTGTTCTCACCTTGGAAGTGATCTTGAGCGTTCCACGCGGACACTGGCAAATCTCGCAGGAAATCCCAATATATATGGAGTGGTTCTTTTAGGTATGGGGTGTGAGCAGATGTCTCCTGAAAGAATCTATCAAGACATTCTCAAATTCGAGAAACCCGCAGAGCTTCTCATATTACGGGATCTTGGTGACTGGAATAAGTTGGCTGAAAATGGCAAAAAGGTCGCTGCAAGGATGTCAGAAGAGGCTGCTAGGCTTGAACGGGTAGAGGCCGAATTTGGCGAGATTACCCTTGGCATAAAATGTGGTGGTTCAGATACCACCTCTGGTGTGGTCTCTAACCCTGTTGCAGGAATTGTCGCTGACCGCATTATTCAAGAGGGAGGTACAGCAATCTTCACAGAAACCCCCGAGATTCTAGGAGCAGAGCATGTGCTAGCCAGACGGGCAGTCACGAAAGATGTGGCGGACAAGGTCTTTGAAGCTGCACGGACCACAGAGCGGCGCATAGACGAGATGGGGGTTGATCTTCGAGGATCTGAACCTACCCCTGCCAATATTGAGGGTGGGCTCACCACTATAGAGGAAAAGTCACTCGGCGCGATAATAAAGGCAGGGAGTGCCCCCTTGCAAGGTGTCTTAAACTATGGGGAACGACCCTCGGGAAAGGGCCTTTATTTTATGGATGGCCCAGCTCGAACCGCTGAACTGCTGGTGGGGACTGCCGCGGCCGGATGTCACTTGATGATCTTTTCAATGGGTGGTGGTTTGCCTTCTTTACTCCCCATGCTCCCAGCTGCCCCGGCTCGATTTCCAGTAATGCCTGTAATTAAGATGTCAGGAAATCCTGATGGATATGAAAAAAGAAAAGATATCATAGATATTTACGTTGGGAGTGTTATCGAGGGTGAAGAAACAATCCAGCAGGCTGGTGAAAGGCTTTTACGCGAGTTTGTACAAGTAGCCTCGGGGAAAAAACAAACCCATTTCGAACGGGGAACATACGAAGAGCCCCTACTTATTCAGATCGATGGCCCATCGCTATGAAAAAGGCAACAAGAAAAGAGAGGAATGTGAAATGAAAAAGGCAATTGTTATGGATCAAAAAGACAATGTAGCTACACTCTTAACTGACGTAGATAAAGATGATGTGGTTGAGGTCA
Source organism: Deltaproteobacteria bacterium (assembly GCA_019310725.1). Lineage (GTDB taxonomy): Bacteria > Desulfobacterota > DSM-4660 > Desulfatiglandales > B25-G16 > JADFWK01. The sequence continues at coordinate 14,346 of JAFDDT010000021.1, forward strand.
GGGTAGGAGAGAAAGTAACAGAGGTCAAGGTACGGGAAAAGATCCAGTTCGGTCACAAATTTGCCATGGAAAGAATAAACAAGGGCCAAAATGTGATGAAGTATGGTGAAGTCATCGGGCAGGCAACTCAAGATATCAGTAAAGGATACCATGTTCATATACACAATGTTGAAAGTTTCAGAGGAAGAGGAGATCTAGCTTAGGGAGGTGATGCCCCCTTCTGCATCAACCAACACAAAGGAGGGGTATTGAGATGAAAATATCGGGCTATTTAAGACCAGATGGATCTTTTGGATTCAGAAATCATGTGGCTATTCTCAGCTCGGTGGGCTGCGCCAACGATGTTGTCTTCAGACTGGGCCGCATATATCCCGATGCAATCGCACTGACCCATCGCCAGGGATCTGCTCAACTGGGTGCGGATAAGGATCAAGCTGCTCGCACCCTAGCAGGGCTGGGGAAAAACCCTAACATCGCCGGGGTGCTGGTAGTCGGAATGGGGTGCGAGTCGATTACTGCCGAGTATCTGGCAGATGAGATCTCAAAGACGAAAAAGATGGTAGAAACTCTCGTCGTGCTGGATGAGGGAGGACTCATGTCGGTCCTTCCCAAAGGGGCAAAATTCTTGGATCTAATGCTGCGTGAGGCCTCTAAAATGACAAGAACTCCTTGTGGCTTAGAAGGGCTGACACTTGGTGTTAAATGCGGGCTCACGGATACCACCTCTGGCATTGCCACAAACCCTGCAGTCGGCATGGTGGCTGATAGGGTTGTGGAATCAGGAGGGAGGGTCATCTTCGGGGAGACACCTGAGATCATCGGGGCTGAACATATCTTGGCGAAGAGGGCGGCGACCCATGAGGCACAAGAGGCGCTCTACCGGGTGGTGAATGAGTGTGAAGAACGGGTGAAGGCCTCAGGAATGGACATACGCGGGGCAAATCCTGCCCCAGGCAATATTGCCGGGGGGATCACCACCATAGAAGAGAAATCCCTCGGGGCCATCAAGAAGGGGGGCGGTACCACAGTGCAAGGAGTGCTTGCTACGGGGAGATCCCCAAGGGGAAAGGTTTGTTCTTCATGGACGGTCCGGGGCGTACTCCAGAAGCCTTGACCGGACTCAGTGGAGCAGGGGCTCAGATTATCCTCTTTCCCACTGGAGGGGGATCTCCGGCGGGTTCTCTCATCTCACCGGTCATAAAGGTTACGGGAAATCCACGTACAGCTCAGCGTTTGAAGGACCACATTGACGTGGACGTTAGTTCCATTATAGAAGGAGAAGCCACGTTGGAAGAGGCTGGAGAGAGTGTTTTTCAAGAGCTCTTGAATGTGGCCTCTGGAAAAACAACCAAATCAGAGACATTGGGGTACGGTATGATCAGCATATGGAACATCGGCCCCCATATGTAAACCCCTGAGTATAGGGAGGACGAAAGGAGGTGATTAGTAGAGCAACCAAGCAGAGATTCGCTTAACCCAAAATCTAGTAAGGAGGAATGAAAATGTCTGGAAAAAGAAAACTCTTAGGAGTAGCGACTGGCTTTAGTTTGATTCTGGTGTTGGTCGCCATGCCCTTTATGGCGACATACGCTCAAGCCGCTAAAAAGCCAATAAAGCTGGTATTCTCCAGCTACTTGAAGGAAACATTCACCAACAACCTCACCTGCAAATTTTGGATGGATGAGGTTACTAAGAGAACCGATGGCCGGGTAACGTTCACAACCTATTATAATGGGACGCTGCTCAAAGGGGCTGAATCTCTTCCAGGGTGCGGGCGTGGGATGACCGACCTTACCATATGTCCAGATGCCTATACAGCAGACAGACATCCACTCTCCATGGTCCAGTCGCTTCTGTTTATGACCGATAAGATGGACTCTTATCTGAGGGCCTGCTATCAGCTTTTCACCACAGAGCCCTTGCTCATAAAGGAGTTCACCAAGAACAATGTGCACTTCCTGGTTGAAATTCCTGTATCCTCGAACATCCTGGGTGCCAGGCAAAAGATCAACAGCCTTGCACTGCTCCAACACAAGAGAATCCGCTCCATGGCCATGACCGCTGATGCAATGAAAATACTGGGTGCTACCCCGGTTGGGCTTGCCTTAGGCGAGGTATATGACGGCCTGGACAAAGGGGTCATAGATGGATACTCATTAACAGATTTTACCCTGGCATCTATGTTTCACCTGTATGAGGTGGCTCCCTATATGCATGATACAGGTATGGGGCAATTTGGCGGGATGTTCTTCGTCATGAACAAAAACAAATGGGACAGACTTCCTTCTGACATCAAAGAAATAATGACTCAAGTAGCAAAGGAGGCTATAAATAAACACATTGCCCTTTATGAGAAGATCGAGGGTCAGATGGTTGATAGAGCGCATAAAGGCGGAGCCAAAGTTGTAATACTTAGCGATAAGGAAAAGGCCAGATGGAGGGAGGCTGCCGGTCCCAAGCTCTGGAAGAAGTGGGTAGATGATAAGAATGCAAAAGGGCTTAAGGGGACTTATATTTTCAACAGATGGAAGGAGCTTATTACCAAGGAAAACAAGACAAGCACTTACAAGAGCGCCTATCAGGTTTTTGCAGATAGATATGGGGCTGAACACTAGAAGGTTGTATTAGGCGAAAAGGGATTACTAAAGCAGCAATCCAAATACCTGTGGGGTACACCCCGGGCGATTGAGAAAATTCATTTACACACTCTTCAACCGTGGTGCACCTTGCAGGGAATTGGGTACCTATTCTAAGGAAACCGGAACAATGGCCTTTGGCGATAAAGGGGCGTTACATCTTATAAGTACTTTGTACAGATCGGTTAGATATGTAGCGGGTATTTCAGCCAGTATCTGTATATTCCTCATGGTGTGCACCATCGTTCCTGATAGCATAGGGAGATACTTCTTCAGTAGGCCCCTCTATGGGACGCTTGAGCTTAATATGTTGCTTATGTCTGCTATCGTTTTCTTGAGCCTGGCCTGGACCCAATCACAACGAGGCCATGTGCGCGTTGAAATCCTTATCTCAAAAGTAAGACCAAATCCGCGAAGCGTCCTCAATATTATTTGCTGGACTCTCGGTTTTGTTCTTTTTCTGGCAATTACGATCGGTGGCGCTGAGGAGGCCATACGTTCGCTGGTGATGGGGGAGAATCTATGGGGGGTAGAGAAATTCCCTGTGTGGCCTGGGAAGATATTAGCGGCTTTTGGATCGGGGCTCCTCTGTGTCCAATTCCTCATCGATATTGGTGGTGAGGCGATAAATATTTTTTTGCGTAAGACGGCAGATAATGAAACCTCTCAAGGGATGAGGGGGAAGAATAAGGGATAGGAATTCCAATGGGACCTCTCACAGCCGGATTACTCATGATCGTATTGCTGCTTGTTCTGCTATCCATTGGCCTGCCCATCGCCTTTTCTCTTGGCGTCTCTGGGGTCATTTGCATTTATATGGTAACCGGATGGGATACCACCTACGGATTCATATCAACAACCCCCTTCAATACCAGCGCCAGCTGGCTCTATGTAGTGCTACCCCTTTTTGTCTTGATGGGTATGCTGGCATATTCTGCAGGCATCAATGAGGATGCCTTCACCATAGCTAATAACTGGCTGGGTCGAATAAAAGGAGGCCTAGCAATGGCCACAATAGTGGCCTGCAGCATTTTTGGGGCTACATCTGGTTCCAGCATTGCTGCAGCAGCCACTATGGGCAAGCTCGCGATACCCGAGATGCGCCGATTCGGGTACAGTATGAAGCTGGCTGCGGGAAGTGTTGCAGGTGGTGGCACCCTGTCAGTGATGATTCCGCCCAGCGGCATCCTTGTAATATATGGGATTATAACAGAGGAATCCATAGGTAAGCTCCTGATTGCAGGTCTGGCGCCGGGGCTGCTTTCAGCACTTATATACATGGTGGGAATATACTTATTGTGCGCTATAAGGCCAGAAATGGCCCCTTCCGCTAAGGTCAAGGTTAGCTGGAGCGTCCGCTTTGGTTCCCTAAAGAATGGATATGGTGCCACACTAATATTCGGCATAGTAATGGGCGGCATCTATACCGGTATTTTTACGCCAACTGAGGCCGGGGCATTTGGGGCGGCAGTGGCCCTTGTGCTAGTTTTGATGAAGTCCAAGACTCGTTTCCAGTCACTGCGAGAGGGGCTAACCGAGACTGCGAAAGTAACCTGTATGTTTTTTACCATCGTAATATGCGCCCACTTCTTTACATTGGGACTTACGGTCTCCAGCATCCCTAAGGTGCTGGTGACCTATCTCGTAGGTCTGAGCATGCACCCAAAGCTGATATTGATAATACTGTTGTTTGTGTATCTCCCATTGGGTATGTTTCTTGATACAGTTTCCATGCTCTTCTTAACGCTGCCGATAATATTTCCAGTGGTAAAGGCCCTAGGATTTAGTGGTATCTGGTTTGGTATATTGGTGACCAAGCTCATCGAGGTATCTCTCATTACGCCCCCTGTAGGGCTGAACGTGTATGTGATTAAGGGTATATTACCAGAAGTCGAAATAGGCACGATCTTTAGGGGAGTTATCCCCTTTCTAATCATGGATATCCTAACCCTCATGATCCTCTTCATTTTCCCCCAAATTACACTGTGGTTACCATCTACAATGCACTGAGTTAATCTTCAAATGAGGTGAGAGCATGAAAAGAGCAATAATGATGAACTCAAGAGACAATGTAGCTACTGCTTTAGAGAACTTAGATGCAGGGGCCCTCACAAGCGTGATTTTGCCCTCACAAGAGGTACTGAAAGAGGTCTTAACCATGCAGGCGATCCCATTTGGACACAAACTTGCTATCACAGGCATCAAGAAAGGCAATAAGGTCATAAAATATGGGGAAATAATTGGTAACGCCTCCCAGAATATAGCACCTGGCGACAATGTGCATGTGCACAATGTCAAGAGTAATCGTATGCAAATGCCCGAAATATGGTACAGAGAGGAGGGATAACCAATGAAATTCAACGGATATGAGAGACCGGATGGATCAGTTGGAGTCAGAAATATCCTTTTGGTTCTGGCCGTGGCGGACTGTAGCGAACCAGTGGCCAGAATGATTGCCGAGGAAATATATGGGGCATTTGCCATCACGCAGCACTATGGATGTATACCCGGCCAAATGGTAGCCAATACCCTTATCGGAGTAGGGGAAAATCCCAATGTCGCAGCGGTCTTGCTGGTGGGGATGGGCTGTGAGGGTATGCCTGCACATGCTCTCGGAAAGACGATCAAGAGATCAGGCAAACCAGTGGAGTGGATCTCTATTCAAGAACTCGGAGGAACTCACAATGCTCTGACCAAAGGCAAACAGATCCTTAAGGGAATGTCGGAAAAGATTTCCAGATTAAAAAGAAAAGAGTTCGATATCAGCAAATTGATCATAGGTGTGAAGTGCGGTGGTTCAGACACCACCAGCGGCCTTGCAGGCAATCCAGCAGTGGGCGCCTTCGTGGATATGCTCATAGACGCCGGCGGAGCGGCAATAATGAGTGAACCTATAGAGGCTGTAGGTGCAGAAGAACCGTTAGCCAAGAGGGCCCTCAATGAAGAGGTGAAAAAACAAATTTACAAGATGATAGGCGATGAGGAAAAACGATGGTCGGTGCCTGGCGCCCAGATGGAGTTTATGTGCAAGGGTAATGTGGATGGCGGCCTAACAACCATAGAAGAAAAATCACTGGGCGCTATTCACAAAAGTGGCAGCCGGCCCATTGTGGGTGTCCTGGAGAATAGCGATCGTTTGTTAGAAAAAGTCCCAGAGGGAGCAGGCTTTTACCTCCAGGATGGCACACATATGGAACCTATGGCTATGTCTTTTATGGCAGCAGCCGGTGCTCAGATGGTTATCTTCGTCACTGGCTGCGGTGGTACCTTCGGTCATGCCATTGTGCCAATGATAAAGGTCACTGGAAACCCCGAGACATACAGCAAAATGCCCGGGGATATGGATATCAATGCAGGCACAATTATCACCGGTGAGGAATCTATTGATTCGGTTGGTCGCAGAATTTTTGATGAGGTAATAGAGGTGGCATCTGGGAAGGCCACTCTGGGTGAAACCTTGGGCTACCATAATTTCTCTGTATACCGGCGCGACCCCAGGCTGGAAGCCCTGTTGAAAATATCCAAATAATCGGTATGATTACAGGTGAAACCTCAGCAGAGCCATAAAAAAATGGAATATCGCACACTTGGCAATAGCGAGCTAAGGGTCTCTGTAATCGGATTTGGCACATGAGCGATTGGCGGCTGGATGTGGGGAGGAACAGACCATAAAGATGCGCTGGGTGCCGTTCAAGAGGCCATTGAGACTGGTATAACGACCATTGACACTGCACCTACGGTTTTGGGCTGAGTGAGGAAATCGTTGGTGAGGCGATAAAGGGCAAGCGCAATAAAGTTCAAATTCTCACAAAATATGGTCTTCGCTGGGATACCCAAAAAGGAAAGCACCACTTCGATACGCAAGACAATCAAGGCAGACCTATCAAGCTGCATAGATATGCAGGAAAAGAGGGCGTCATTCAAGAGTGCGAAGACAGTCCCAGGCGCCTCGGCACAGATTACATCGACCTGTACCAGATACATTGGCCAGACCCCACAACACTCATAGAGGAAACTATGCTGGCAGTTGAAAGACTTCTTCAAGATGGAAAGGTCCGGGCGGCAGGGGTTTGTAACTATTCTGTGGAACAGATGGAACTCGCAGAAAAAGCTCTGGTATTATCTTCTGGTCAAATACCATACAGCATGGTAAATCGAGGTGCAGAAAAGGGGCTTATCCCTTATTACATCAAAAACAATAAAGGTGTTATAGCCTTACAGCTCACTTCAACGCGGCCTCCTTACTGGAAAGATCGGCATGGATCACGATTTTGCCCCGGGGGATCAGCGTCCCTCTATACCCTTCTTTAGGGCTGAAAACCGCAGGAAGATCCTGGGTGTCCTCGAGAAGATTCGGCCGCTTGCAGATGCCCATGGGGCCACCCTGGCCCAATTGGCCACATTGCCTGGACAATTCATATGACAGGTATTACAGCAGCCTTTGTGGGGGCCCGAAACCCTAGCCAGGTAAAAGAAAATGTAAGGGCCGCTGATATCGGGCTGACCTATGATGAAATCCAGAGAATCAACGAACTTTTGGGGGGATTAGGCCTCCAGCCTTGATCTTTATTTATTAGCCTGATATGAAAACAATGAAGCTTTAGGGGGATACGAAAATGGCTATGATGAATGGAAAAAAATATATCGAGTCCCTCAGGAGCCTGCACCCTGAGGTCTATTTTTTTGGCCAGAAGATAAAAAGTATTGTTGATGAGCCGATGTTTCAGCCGCATATCCATACTGCTGCCATGACCTACGAACTGGCTCATGATCCTGAACATGAAGAAATTATGACAGCTACCTCACATCTGACTGGAGAAAGAATCAATAGGTTTACCCATATACACCAAAGCATAGATGATCTGGTCAAGAAGGTAAGGATGATGAGGCTCCTTGGTCAAAAGACCGGAACGTGTTTCCAGAGGTGTGTCGGCCTTGATGGCCTTAATGCCGTTTATGTTACCACCTATGATATTGATCAAAAGTATGGGACCGACTACCATGAGAGATTCAAGAAATACCTTCTTGAGGTGCAAAAAAATGACTGGATGCCCTCGGGTGCTATGACCGATGCAAGGGGTGACAGGAGTCTTCGTCCCAGCAAACAGACACATCCCGATGCCTACCTTCATATAAAGGAAAGGCTGGGGGACGGAATCATCGTCTCGGGAATCAAGGCGCACATAACCGGTGCCATAAACAGTCACGAGATCATTACCATGCCCACCAGAACCATGGGTGAAGAGGATAGAGACTATGCCCTTTCCTTTGCCATCCCATCTAATACGAAAGGCGTAACATTCATATTTAGCAGGCAGACGAATGATACCAGACGGCTAGATGGGGTGCTCGATGGAGGAAATCCAAAATACGGCATCGTAGGCGGCGAGGCCATAATTATCTTCAAGGATGTTTTTGTCCCCTGGGAGAGGGTATTCATGGCTGGTGAATATGATTTTACAAACGAACTTGTGGAAACCTTTGCCGGATACCACAGGAGTAACTACGGGGGGTGCAAGGTGGGCCTGGCTGATGTGGTTATTGGTGGATCAAACTGGATAGCCGACGCCCATGGAATCAACAAAGCCTCGCATATCGTTGATAAATTGACAGAGATGATTGCAATGGCTGAGACCTGCTGGTCCTGTACCCTAGCATGTTCTTATGAAGGATACAGAACCCCTTCCGGCGCATATCACATAAATCCACTTCTGGCCAATGTGACCAAGTTAAATATAACCAGGATGGTCTATGAATGGATGAGACTGGCTCAGGACATAGCAGGGGGCAAGATCATAACGCTGCCATCGGAGAAAGATCTTGAAAGCCCTGAAACCATGGAGATTCTAACCGAATGCTTCGCAGGCAAAGATGGTGTCCCGCCCATGGATATCATCAAAATGTTGAGACTAATCGAGAACATGTCTGTAGGGGCGGGTCTCCCTGAGGCGATGCACGGGGCTGGTTCTCCTGCCGCACAGAAGATTATGATTGCAAGAAGGAGCGGGATCGACAGAAAGATGGAGCTTGCCAAGACCGTAGCAGGCATAAACAGGGATAAATACTTTGAAAGCGTCACCGGTAAAGATGAAACTGCGCACTGGGACAAGGTAAAGAAAAAGATAAAGGAAAAAGAGGTACAGATATATTAGGCACGCTTCTCTCTATCAGGCCTTTTTCAGTTCATGTACTCAATCGGGCTCAGATATTGCGGTGGATGCAATCCCCAGATAGACAGATCCAGGGTTACAGAAAACCTGAAAGAGGGTCTAAAAGAGGCGCGAACGGAAGTAGATTTCACCACAGATACACAGAGGGCAGTTGATATCGTACTTCTTATAAATGGATGCATGCACGCCTGCCTTGAGGAAAAATACCTAGGGGAAGCTGGCAGTCGTCATTTCATATCTGTAAAGGGTGAGATGGTTGACAGTCAATATGTTAAAGAAGATCATATCCCGGAAATCTTGACCAGGAAGATTTTGGATTTACTCGATTCCCCATCTCATTGAACAAGCTTCCAGGGGAGTTGTAAATCCGCTCTTTCTCCCCATAAAAACTCACAGCCAATCCCTTATATTTTCTCGTTTTTCATACCCCTCAGATTTAGTGCTGGCAAAATTCGAAAATAGAGTTAAAATGAAGTTAATCGGGAACTTATCAGATCAAGGAACCGGAGCCCGACTGTAACAACAATGATCCATCACTGTTTTGGTGGGCAAGTCTTATTTACAAAAAATAGCAAGAAACCAAGAAAGGAGATGCGATGGCTAAGAAAATGATTCAGGATTT
>JAFDDT010000022.1 GCA_019310725.1 Deltaproteobacteria bacterium
TTCTTTACTAGGAGCATAACTTCTCAATAAGTTCGAGTTCTAAAATGTGTTGCCAGAATTACTTTCCTGGAAAATTTACCCCAACTTATTGAGGATTTACCATCATGCCAGTGGTCTGCTGTGAGGCCTCACATGTATCATTTGGATGAAGCTTCAAGTTTCCGACTGCTTTGGTTCGCCTAGGGTTCGCAGCCTGTCAATGTTATTCGCCTTCGCCAGAATACCCCGCAGCTTGTCGGAGCAAAGCGGAGATCCCGCTTGCGGGGCTGCAGGGAGCTTCATTGTCGACGCATATGTTATCCGGTGGCCTTTCCTCTCTTGATCCCAGCTTTCTCAGGGCTTTCCTTTTTGCTCATGTAGTCTTTAACTGCCTCATGGAGTGCATCGGCTGCCAAGTTGGAACAGTGCATCTTTTGTGGGGGTAGGCCGTCGAGTTCAGAGGCTACATCACCCCGAGTTATTTCCATTGCCTCGTCGGCATGCTTTCCCTTTGCCAGCTCAGTGACCATACTGCTCGTGGCAATCGCCGAACCACAGCCGAAGGTTTGGAATTTTATATCGGTTATGATATCGTCTTTTACCTTAATATACATCTCCATGAGGTCTCCACACACAGGATTTCCCACCTTGCCGTATCCGTCAGGATTTTCTATGGTGCCAACATTCCTGGGATTCATGAAATGCTCCATTACCTTTTTACTGTAACCTATTTGCTCCATCTAAATCACCCCTTTCTGAGAGAGCGGTGAGAGTCTTCTCAACCTTTCGACTGTCTCTTTGACCGCCTTTACTATTGTAGGAATCTCTTCCATCTTGTTTGATCTTCCGAGAGTCAAAACCATGGATCCATGAGCTTCTTCATGCTTCAGACCTATCGCCAGCAGCACATGTGATGGTTCCAGAGTTTTAGAAGAGCATGCTGAGCCAGTGGAAACCTGCATGTTATACATGTCCATGTTTAGCAGTATGCTCTCACCCTCAATATGGTTGAACCGGAAACTTGCATGGTGCGGTAGCCGCTGGGTAGGATGACCGGTCAAGTAGGATTCCTCAATCGTCAATATCTCCTCGATGAGCTTATCCCTCATTTCCTTGAGTCGCTCGGTTTCATGTGCCATTTCGTCTTTGGCGATCCGCGCCGCTTCACCCATCCCTGCAATGGCGAATATGTTCTCTGTTCCAGCCCTGAGTCCCCGTTCCTGACCACCGCCAAGCAATACCGGCTGAAGCTTTATCCCGGGTTTTACATATAGTGCCCCGGCGCCCTGTGGACCATAGAGATCGTTGGAAGATAGCGTCAACAGATCGATACCGTCGGCTTGGACATCTATTGGGATATGTCCTGCAGCAGCCGTAGCATCCACGTGCAGATACAAGCCCTTATCATGAACTATTGCGCTTATCTCCCTGATAGGCTCTATGGTCCCAATCTCGTTGTTGGCATACATGATCGAGGTTACTGTGGTTTGCTTCGTCAGTGCTTCATCAAGCTTCTTGCAATCCACTATGCCCATTGAATCAACCGGGATTACACGGAGCGAAAATCCATTTTTCTGAAGCTCTTTCATGGGATTGAGTACCGATATATGTTCGATCGCACTTGCCACTGCCTCTTTTCCTTTACCTATGTTTCTCAATGCAGTTCCCTTGATAGCCAGGTTATTGGCCTCGGTTGAACAGCTCGTGAAGATAATAGTTCTGTCGCTCTCTGCATTAATGAGCTTTGTAACTTTTGTTCTGGCGTTTTCAAGCACGCGTTTCGCCTCTAGTCCCACCGAATGAAGTGAGGATGGGTTACCGTAACCCTGTTCGAGAAACTGTTTTGCAAACGCCAGCACTCGTGGGTCGATGGGCTTGGACGAAACACCATCTAGGTATATCCTTTCCATTTTTGCGCTCCTAAAACCACATTGTTGCCGCAGCATCCAATGCCAGGTCGTTCAGGGTGGCGGCGCCAACTATCTTGAGACCCGGTCTCAAATCTACCTTTTCCCAACCCAACATCTGCTTGGATGCCTCGCATACAAGAATCTCAATATTCATTTCAAGAGTCTTGTTGATCATCTCTGCGATGCTGGGAAAGCCTCCGAGCTTAACTTTTTCGGCCTCACTAGGTAGCAGCATCTTCAGCGCCTGGCCAAGGTAATATACCTTTGGATTGAGCTCCATATTTTTCGCCGTTTGCGCCAATACCAATGGGGAATATTGTCGTTCTGGCACATCACTCGTTTGAACATATAAGATAAACTTTTCGTCTTTCATAGCAAACCTCCTTTTTAGAGTTAGCAGGTAACGAGGCCAACTCATTTCATTTTCTTAATATAGAAGGTCATGATCGTACCTTGTTTTTCGAATTTCAAGACCTCATGACCAACCCTTTTAGCCCATCGCTTTATATCCTCCTCCGCTGCCGGGTCATCGGCTTCTACCTTAAGCAATTGACCTGCTTCGAGCCTATCTATCTCCTGCTTCGTTTGGGCAATCGGCATCGGGCAATAGAGACCCACGCAGTCCAATTCTGCATCTGGGATAATTTCTGAAGCCATTGCGCTCACCTCCTTGTATGCTTCTTGGCTACTTACCTGCTTATACTCCACAGCCCCTTTCAATTCTCGAGTCTCCTGCTAAGCAATGATCTATTAGTCGTCTTCTGGGGTTCACTCCTCGGGCATTCTTTCCACGGGAGCCAGCAAATTCTATCCTTACCACACCATCGGGAACGACATCTACCAACTCTCTTATCTTCTTAGCCCGTTTGTTTTTTATCAAGTTTGACGAACTCGTAAAAAGTATTTTGTGAGCGAGATTGAGCATTTTTGGGAGAAAAGCGCTTGAGATGTTCAGCGTCAAGAAATGCTAACGGTTTGAGGGACTCATACCGAGTTTTAGCATTTTAGCTGAACATTTCGAGTGCGCCCAAAATGCTCACGGATAGAATAAAATACTTTTTACGAATGCATCAAGTTTGACATATCCTTTATTTTTCGACTCTACCCCCCCGCAATCATAAGCGTAATCGAGAGCTTATCTCCGTCCATAACTGGTTTGGCTAACTCTTCCGGATAAGAGCTTTCCAGGTTAACATAGATATCAACATAGTGGAGCAGTTTGCCCTTCTTATTGAAGAGCTTGGTCTCGATGCAGGGAAACTGTCTAACCAGGTCAGCAAGGCACTCGCCTACGGTGGTACCACTGACCTCAGCTGTCGCCTGATTGTTTATCAAGTGGCGCAGGGCCTGATGAATATTTACCGTTATACTCACTGCTCACCCCGTTGTTTTCATATGACTGCAGTGCTCACAATGAGGGTCTTTCTTTACGTTAAACTCGGTAAACTCCATATTAAGAGCATCGTAGTTAAGCAGCTTATTGGTGAGGAGTTCACCAATTCCCACAATGTACTTTATTACCTCTGTTGCCTGGATACAGCCAATAACCGCTGGTGTAACCCCAATCACTGGAAATTTCTCTTCAGGTATGACGCCTCGATACACGCATCTTAGACATGCTGTCTTATGGGGGATTATGGTCATTGCTCTGCCTTCAAACCCATAAATTGCCCCGTGAAAAAAGGGTATATTGTTGTCGAGGGCAGCCTTATTCAACAGGTACCTCGTTGGCAGGTTATCCATGGCGTCGACGATGAGATCAAAACCAGTCAGAAGTTCAGCAAGATTGGCTTCGGTTATGGTTTGCTCAATAGCCTCTATTTCCACCTCTGGGTTCAGCCTTTTGAGCTTTTCTGTGGCCGATTTAACCTTGCTCCTGCCTATGTCATTATCCCAGTGCAAAACTTGCCTATTCAGGTTACTGCGATCTACCCTATCGTGGTCAACAAGTCGTATTCTTCCAATCCCGGCCACTGTCAAATATATTGCTGCGGGTGAGCCAAGCCCCCCGATACCGGCAATAAACACGCTTGCCCTCTTGAGTTTTTCTTGCCCCGCTTCACCTATTTCTCTCAACATTATTTGCCGGTCATATCGTTCCAGCTCATCAACGGTAAGCATGTTCCCATCACCTCGCTATTGTAGTTCTTTGCCTATCCAGTCCAGGTAATCAGGGTTGCCTCCAATAATGGGCAAGGCGATCACCTCTGGGACATCGTAGGTATGAACCTCCTTGACCAGTGCAACAATCTCATCCAACAGTGAGGCTTTAGCCTTAACGATTAAAAGGCTTTCCTGATCAGAATCAAGGTGGCCTTCCCACCAAAAACGGGAACTGACTCCAGGCACTATATTGACACAGGCCGCCCTCCTCTGTTTAAGGAGCGCTTCGGCTAACCGGTTTGCCTCTTCATCCGTTCCTGTGGTTATGAAAATGACAACTTTTTGATCACTTTCCATGAGACACGAGCCTCCAGGTGTGGGTATAGACATTCATCCGCTTTTCACGGACAAAGCCGATGAGCGTAATGCCGGAATCGTTGGCGAGTTTCACCCCGAGGTTTGTAGGGGCTGATTTTGAGATAAGTATGGGAATATTTTTTTTGGCTACCTTGAACAATATCTCCGAGGAAACCCTTCCGCTGGTAATGAGCAAGCGGTCATGTGTTGGTATATCTTTCACGATGCACTCCCCAAAGATCTTATCAATGGCATTATGTCTGCCAATATCCTCACTGAAAACTAGGATGGTCTTGGTGTTACATAATGCTGCCCCGTGAACACCACCTGTAGCTGCAAAAAGCTCGGAGCGATGAACAAATTCTTGTATAAGATTGAGTACCTCTGCCGGTGATATGTGGATCTGAGAATCTATCCTTGATCGAGGATGGACGGCACTAAGAGGGGAGACTCCTTTTCCCCCACTTGAAGCTATGACCCGCCTAGACAAGATATCCTCAGGAGACTTTACTGGTTTTTTGGTCGTCACGTTTATAATGCCCCTCTCGGGATCAAGCACTATATCTTTGATAGCATCTTTACTGTTTATCAAGCCTTCTGAATACAGAAAGCCAGTCGCGAGGAACTCCAGTTTTGCAGGGGAGCAAAGTAGCGTCACCAATTCACGGTTATCCAAGACGATAGTCAGGTGGAATTCCGTGACAACGGTGTCGTCGACCTGTTTTTGATCTAGCTTGGTAACACGAAGGATGGGTACTATATCCAACATTCTTTGTCCTTATTGGGTCTCCAGTTCTAACAACCCCGCCATGGATTGCTCTAGCAAACACGCCCTCTGTGGGCATAATGCACCTGCCTACCTGTCGATAGATTGTGCATCCCGTGTGGCATTCCTTGCCGATTTGGGTAAGTTCGAGGACGATGTCTTTTCCTACAGTGAGCTGAGTGCCAAGAGGCAGGGAGACTAGGTCTATATCCTGAGTAGTCAAGTTTTCTGCAAAATCTCCAGGGCCCACATCAACTCCACAATCTCTCATCTTGTGAATGCTTTCAATTGCAAGGAGGCTTACCTGCCGGTGGGTTGAGGAATCTGCATGGGCATCACCAATAAAACCAAGATTATCTTTGATGGTACCCTCAGCTGCTGTTTTTTTCTTGGTACCTTTCGTATTACTGGTACATACAGCGATGATTTGTGCCACCGTTAGACTCCTGATGTTTAAACCCATCCCTACTCTTTACTGCTCTCAGCGCTTTTTGCCCTTTGTTTCTCAACCAGATCCTGTAAGGTCTTGGATTCCAATACCCTGTCACAGGCTCTCTTTATTTCCGCCCAGACATCTCGGGCTATGCATTCGCTGCTTTGGCCACATAGATTACTGTCGTCAACACACACAGCAGGCGCACACGAGCCTTCTGTTGCCCGGATAATCTCACTGAGCTTTATTTCTGTTGGCGGCCGAACCAGGGTAAACCCGCCGGAAACCCCGCGGATACCCCTTACTAATCCTGCTGATCTGAGCGGGATAAATAACTGCTCAAGGTATCCTTTGGAAATCTTTTGTCTTTTCGAAATGTCTCTAATCAGTACCGGACCCTTTCCGAAGTGAAGGGCTAGGTCGAGCATTGCCCGCGTCGAATACCTTCCTTTAGTTGAGATCTTCATTTTTGAATCTTTAATATTACTAAATTACTAATAATTTAACATGAAAACAGAATATGTCAAGGTATCTATGGTAAAATGGCAGGGTAACGACAAAATCCAGGGCATAATCCTAAAACAACACCTTGGTTGAGATGTCATTCTGAGTGATTCCGTTAGGCGGGAGAGCGAAGAATCTACGATTTGGGGGCAGATACTAGATTCTTCGTCGCTTCGCTCCTCAGAATGACAAAATGGCGCTACTCAGACTTGTCCTCGAGCAAGGCGAAGGAATTACAAAGTGTGGTTGTAAGCATAATCCAAAAAGAAGATACCCATACCCTGCAAGAAGCCTAGAGATCAATAGGTTAGGTTTCACTACGACGTCGCCGCGGGTAAAGTGGGGACCAGCCCCCATTTTTGTATCTCGAGGATGGGGATTTAAAGGCTCGGAATTGCGAAGACATGTGACCAGGGAAAGCGCCAGCTAAATTATGCCCAGTTTTTTTCCTTCCTGTGCCGCAATTTCAAGGATCTGGTCCAACTCTTTGTCTGTGTGGGTGGCCATATACGATGTCCTAATGAGTGCGCGATTAGGGGGAACGCCAGGGCTTACCACTGGATTGACATAAACGCCTCTCTCAAAGAGATTCTTCCAGAAAAGAAAGGTCTTCTGGTTATCCCCGATAATCAGAGGCACAATGGCTGTTTCCGTTGTTCCAATATTGAAGCCCAGCTCTGTAAACCTTTCTATCATTTTCTGGGCTATCTGTTGCAATCTGAGTACCCGTTGGGGTTCCCGTTCTATAATATCGAGGGCCGCCATGACCGCAGCGATATTCGCAGGGGGCATGCTTGCACTGAAGATCAATGGCCGTGAAACATGTTTGATATAGTCAATAACTCTTTCTTCACCTGCTACGAAACCTCCTATTGAACCGAATGCCTTGGAAAAGGTGCACATGATCAGGTCGGCAAGGTTCCGGTCTCCATAGTATTCCGTTGTTCCTCTACCTGTTTTCCCTATTACCCCTATTGCATGGGCTTCGTCCAGATAGACTCCAACTCTGTATTTGTCTGCAAGGGCTCTCATTTCAGGGAGCTTCACAATATCTCCATCCATACTAAAAACCCCGTCGGTAACGATCAGCTTTGATTCTCCTGAAGGTATACTAGAGAGCTTTCTTTCCAGATCTTCCAGATTATTATGCTTGAAACGATGGATATTGACCTTTCGATTTAGACCGAGGGCGAGAAAAATTCCATCCATGATAGAGGCATGGTTGGATTTATCGGTGATGACATGTTCTCCACGACCTACAAGAGCGGATATTGAACCAAGATTAGTCTGATAGCCAGTAGTAAAGCAAAGGGCTGCCTGTTTCCCTGTAAAACTAGCAAGCCGTTCCTCTAGTTCTTCATGGAGAGCCAGTGTTCCATTCATAAAGCGTGAGCCGGAACAGCTGGTGCCGTACTCTTTGATAGCCTTTATGCTGGCTTCACGCACCTCCGGATCTAAGGCCAATCCCAGATAATTATTTGAGCCTGCCATAACCAGTTCCCGGCCTCCAATGATCACCTTGGATCCCCGGGAGCCTTCAATGGGTTTAAAATAGGGATAAATGCCAACTTGTCTGGCTTCTATCGCTTCGGTGAAGTCATAGCATTTCTGAAAAATTCCTATGACGTCATTCATGCTCCCTCCTGAACTCTTCGGCGTCTTTATTACCACGTGGATGATTCAATAGATACTGTTTTTTTTCAAATCCCTCTGCGCCCTTTGTACCTCTCTATCCATCATCCAATTAACCAGGGAAGGGAAAAGTCGTCTTGCCATGTAGATCATCTTTCCTGAAGATCCGGGAATAATCATGAACTTACCCTTTTCCAGACCCCTGATGCAGGCTTTTGCAACAGCCTCGGAACTCATCGGCTTTGATTTACCTGAGAGGGCCTTAGTTTCAGCAGGTTTTGTCTTATTTTCTTCAACAAGTTGCGGGGTATCTGTATCCGGGGGACAGAGGACTGAGACGCAAATACCGTATCTCTTGAGTTCGCCCCTGAGTGCCTCAGACAGACCAATAACCCCAAACTTGGATGCACTGTATGCTGTGTAACCAAACGTTCCAATAAAACCCGCAATAGATGAGATATTTACAATGTTTCCGCCCCTGTTTCTCATAAAAGGTTCCAAAACTGCAATACTGTTCCATGTTCCAATCAGGTTTATATTGACCATATCGATAAATCTCTCATATGGAATTCTTTCAAAATAGTTGGGGTAGGCAATTCCCGCTGAATTAACCAGGATATCAGGAACGCCCGAGAGTTCCACAGTTTTGGGAAGCATTTCCCTGACCTGATCAATGTTGGAGATATCCAGTGATACAACGGAAAGGTTCGGGTACCCATGACTGGCGAGAGATTCGAGCTCATTGCGCGCGTGTTCCAGTCTATCTTTATCTCTGGCTACTAATACCACACTCGCTCTACGTCTTACAAACTCTCTAGCAAGGGAGAGTCCGATTCCACTGGAACCACCGGTTATATAGGCAATCTTTGTTGAATAATCTTTCATAGAGCTCTTAGACTTCAAATTCTGGGTAACGTTCAAAAGTTGAGGCATTTAGGTTTAAGAAGGTAATGGCTGTTTCTGAAAGGCGATATCTCACAAAAAATACCACCGTGTTCTGCAGTGGCCAAATATTTGGGGTTTACTCCACAAAGGATTTGCGGCTTTGGCTATGTCCTGTTAAATGCCAAATATTTGGCCACCTCCCTTGAGGCCAATAGATATCGCCTTGAGGAAATTGGCATTACCAGTTAGATAAATTGATTCTCACCCTGTGGCTGAAAAAAACAACTGGACCTCAACTTTTGAACGTTTTCAAATTCTGACAAAAGCGTTCTGAGGGCAGAAAAAGTCAAAAAGGTGTCTTGTGGATAGTGCAATCCCTCAGAATCGATGTCTAAATGCAAACATAGAGTATAAGGAATATACGTATCAAGAAAGCAGCCAAAGGAGAGAAGGGGAAACCTTGCTTTCCAGTTGCCGCAGTCTGCAACTATCTATGTCACGGCTATCATAGCGCAATGAGACTTTCTTTTCCAGAAAGAGCAAATGGCACCGGCTTGTCCATTAGTGAAATGGAAATGATAAGAATATGCCTTTTAAGGCAAGCAGAATAGGCCAAAGATGCCTGCGTGTCAATAATTAATCAGGTGCTGTTTAGTGTGCAGCGGGGGGTGCTTTTTTGCGGCCAAAAAACCTTGGGATAGACCAAGCAGAATTCTGCGAAGATGCGCCTTTCCTTATCAAGGCGACGATATACTGAAACTCAACCTATTGATTTTCAGGCTTCTTGCAGGGTATGGGTATCTTTTTTTTGGATTATGCCCCTGGCCCATACCCTGGACTTTGATGTTATTTTATTTGGTTATTTGTTTGCTTGCACAAAAGATTGATATTCTGTAAAGATGGATTAGGTTCATTTATCATCCCTGGACGAGCAAGTATATCGAGGAAGATCCGCTAATGCATTTTCAAGATTTCTTTAGCAGCAAGCTGATTACACAAGTTGGTGTGTTTCTCGCTCAACACGTGCCACGCAATGTTGGTTATGGGCTGGCACAGATGGCTGCCAATATCATTGCTCGCCGAAAACCTGAGGTCTACTGGACGGTGCGGGGCAACCTGCGCCAGATCATTGGCCCGGAGGTAAACGAGAACGCCCTGCACGACGTGACGCGTGAGGTCTTTGCTCACGCCGGGCAGACCCATTATGACTTCTTTAATGCCATAGGCCAACCACCAGAAATACTTGTAAAGACAGTGCATATACCAGAATCTCTTTTCATGCACATTGACTCTGGTATGGCTCAAGGCCGAGGTGTGCTGCTGCTGGGAATGCATATGAGCAACTTTGACCTGGTCATCTTGACCTTAGGCGCACATGGCTTGCGCATTCAGCTGCTCACTGTGGCAGATCCACAGGCAGGCTTTTACGTTTTAAATCGCCTTCGTGTCAAGGCGGGGTTTGAGGTTACGCCGATTACGCCTGAATCGCTGCGGGCAGCGGTCCGCCGATTGAGAAACGGTGGGCTCGTAATGACGGCTGGAGATCGCCCCATCCCCGAGGATCGCGAGTTAATCACCTTCTTTGGTCGGCCCGCTTACTTGCCCTTGGGTCCAGCGCGGCTGGCAATGATGAGCGGAGCCACGGTTCTTATGGGTGGCTGCCACTACGATTCTCAGGAAGGCTACATGTTGCATATCACAGGGCCTATTGAAATGGTGCGCACCGGCGACTGGCAAAGGGATATACTTGCCAACACTAGGCGGTTGTCGACCATCCTGGAGGGGTATGTGCGAGCACATCCAGAACAGTGGATGATGTTTTATCCGCTCTGGCCGGAAGCACCAGTCGTCTCAGCCGAAGACTCTTCTCCGCTGGCTACAGGATAGCAGGCATTATATGGAATCATTTATAGAATTGATTCAACATTTTTGGGCCGACCTGCAGAATGGACAGGTGCTTGAGCTGGGCTACTGGACCTATGTAGTGCTGGCAGTTTTGGCAATGGTGCAGGGCCCAGTTGCTACGTTGCTGGGGGCAGCGGCTGCCTCGGCAGGTTTCCTTCGTCCAAGCCTTGTCTTCCTAGCAGCGGCGACAGGCCATCTTACTGCGGACATAGTCTGGTATTATGTGGGACATATGGGCAAGATTGACTGGTTCAGGCGCTGGTTCCCAGCATACCGTAAACACGTGGACAGATTACAGCAGGGAATGCAGCAGAATGCCACCAAGATACTGTTTCTGGCCAAGCTGTCTGCTGGTTTCGCCATCCCCAGTCTAATTGCAGCTGGTCTCACACGGCTAGCCTGGCGACGATGGTTTCCCGTTGTGTTTGTGGGCGAAATGCTCTGGACCAGTGCGCTCATGCTCGTTGGCTATTATGCCACTGAAGCCATTATTCAACGGGTGGATCGGAATATACTGTATCTGATCATAGGGTTTTCAATTCTGTTCATAATAATGCTTTTTTGGTTCATTCCCCGCGCCATGAGCCAAGAAGAGGAATTGAGCGAATTGGCAATCGATGAGGATAGGTAGAGTTAGGTAAGGGATGGCGGTTTCGGGATCTACAATGAATGGTTCTATCATGCTGGCTTGCCTGAAGCTGGGGTGCGCTTGAAAATGCAGGTTGTGAGAGAGCGAGGTCTCACATGACCGATACAGAATTTCATAGAAGAGTCAATGATATTTTGTTGGGGCCGCTGGAGAGACCAGCACTACGCTGGTTGGCTGCGCATATGCCGGCCTGGGTAAATCCGGATATCCTGACAGGTTTGGGGATTTTGGGTTCGGCGGTCACATTTCTTGGCTATTGGTTAACTAATATCAATGCGAATTTTTTATGGCTGGCCAGTCTGGGGCTCGTGATCAACTGGTTTGGCGATAGCCTGGATGGCACGCTGGCCCGATATCGGAGGATTGAGAGGCCAAGGTACGGCTTTTTTGTTGACCACACCGTTGATGCTATGAGCACGCTACTGGTTGTTTTCGGGCTTGGCTTATCACCCTATGTTAAGTTTGAGATTGCATGTCTGGCATTGATAAGCTACTTATTAATGTCTGTTCTGGTTCACATTCGCACCCATGTGGACGGTGTGTTCAAGATTTCCTATGGCAAATTTGGGCCCACCGAAGTGCGACTCATAGTAATTTTAGCCAACACGGTTATCTATTTCGTGGGTAACCCTGTCATAACACTCTGGTTTGGTGCAATATCAATCTATGACTTGATTGCCGGCATTGTTGCGGCATTGCTCGCCGTGATCTTTGTTTTCTCAACTGTCAAGCAGGCTAGGGAGTTGGCAAAGCTGAGGGAGTGAGGGGCAGGGTAAGAAATTTTCTTAGACACATTTGTGAGGCTCGAGGAGACCGCTATGCGGACCATCGAAAAAGTAGACACTGCCAAGAGAGCTCAGATTCGCCGTTTCATTAGGATACCTTTTCGTCTTTATAAACAACATCCGCAGTGGGTTCCCCCTATCCGCAGTGATGTTGCTCTCATGCTCAACCGCAAAAAGCACCCATTTTATGAGCACTCCACAGCAGATTTCTTTATTGCTGTACGGGATGGCCAAGACATAGGCCGTATTGCAGCCCTGGAGAATTGTAACTACAATAAACATCACGACGTGCGCACGGCGCAGTTCTACCTTTTCGATTGTGAGGATGACTCTGAAGTTGCTGCAGCCTTATTCCAACGAGTTTTCGAGTGGGCAAAGGAGCGTAAGCTGGACACCCTTGTTGGACCAAAAGGATTCAGCCCCTTTGACGGTTACGGTCTGCTGCAGGAAGGATTTGAACACCGGCAGATGATGAACATGATGAACTACAATTACCCTTACTACCTGCGCCTGGTGGAGGAAGCTGGGTTTGAGAAGGAAGTGGACTTCGTCTCACACTTTGTGATTCCTGAAGATGTCCAACTGCCTGAACGTCTTTACCGTATTGCTGAACTGGCCAAGAAACGCCACAGACTAGAGGTTATTAGATTCAATACGAAGCGAGAGTTGCGTCAGTGGGCTGGAAAGATCGGCCAGACATATAACAATGCCTTTGTAAAGAACTGGGAATACGTGCCTCTCACAGAACGAGAAATATCATTTGTCGTGGATACCATCATGCTGGTCGCCAATCCAAAGTTGATTAAGATCATCGCACAAGACGGCGATGTGGTTGGTTTTGCTTTTGGCTGGCCAGACGTTTCAGCGGCAATGCAGCGTTGCAAAGGCAGGCTGTTTCCTTTTGGGATTATTGACTTGCTTTTAGAGATGCGCCGGACATCCTGGATTTCGGGGAATGGGGTTGGGATTCTGCCAGAATTTCAGGGACGAGGCGGTAACGCGCTGCTCTATTCTGAAATGGAAAAAACCGTGGGTGAGTTCGGCTTCAAATACTATGAAATGACCCAGATAGCCGAAACAGCTGTCCAGATGAGGAAGGACTTGGAGACATTGGGCGGGAAGCCATACAAAAATCACCGAGTGTACAAGAGACCTCTTTAGGTGTTAGGGGCCCAGGTATTGATTGAGGTAGGCGTTCACGGGTTCAAAGCCCGCCCTGCGACGCATGGCATGATTCCAAACCTGTGCTTGAGTAGGCTTAGGCTATACCTTTCGTATATGTAGTCGCTATGGTCGGTCTGGGCCAGGGGTTCAAAGTTCCATTCTCGTCCCCGGACTGCATTTGGGATGCATATTTACGAGAAAGGCGTCAGCTTCCTCAGGCGTAATACAAGATTTGGAGCCAAATTGGCAATTACTTGGGAAAATGAGCCTTTTTAACGAGGCCTTAGGGTCCTCAATGCCTTCTTTTTCCTTAACCCTGAACGTTGAACCCTGAACTCGTGAACGGTTACTGATTGAGAAAAGGTGATAATCGGGTGAATGGTTACCGAGCAGGATGGTTTTCTAGCCAACCTATGAGTTTGTTTCATGGACTGCGGCACAACTGAAGGAGATTAAGGAGGCAATAATGGTGAAAAAAATAGCAGTCTTAGGTGGTGGTAATGGTGCTCACACTATGGCCGCTGATTTAACCCGGAAGGGATATGAGGTAACTATGTGTGAAGCCCCTGAATTTAGGGATGGTATCAGCAGGACCCTTGAGCGGCAAGCCATTGACCTTATTGATGCATGGGGGGAAAAGCACACGGTCAAGCTCAATCTGGTGACCACGGATTTTGAAGAGGCTGTCAGGGATGCGAGTTACATTATGATGGCGGTGCCTGCCTTTGGAATCAGGCCTTTCTTTGAGAGGATTATCCCCTATCTTGAAGACGGTCAAACCATCATCAAATGGTCGGCAAACTTCTCCGCGCTCCAGTTCGCGGCCTTGCTTAAAAACCAGGGGATCAATAAAGACATCACCCTTGCCGAGGCACACACCCTACCTTGGGGTTGCAGGCTTGTAGAGCCAGGCACGGTACAGATCATGGTTTGGGCAGTTACGCTCCTTTTGGCCACGTTACCTGCACGAGACACACAGAGAGTGATGGGGGATGTAGAGAAGATGTATCCGGTTGTTGCCGGGGAAAATGTGCTTGCGACTACCCTTAACAATCTAAACCCCATTGTCCACCCTGTAGGTACAGTTATGAACGCAGGCTGGGTTGATGCGATGGGCAAAGATTTTTACCTGTACCGGGACGGCAGTACCCTCTCCATAGCAAGGGGAATAAAAAGAGTCTTTGAAGAGGTATCAAAGGTGGCTGCAGCTGTGGGGGTACCAATGCTGGAATACCCGGAAGAGGATTTCTGGAAAAAGAGCACAATCATGTCAACGTATTTTAGGGCGGCCTTTGATAAGGAAGGCATAGTGACAAAGATATCAGGCCCTGAATCTGTTAAGAGCAGATACATTACCGAGGATCTCCCATACGGGCTTGTACCTATAAAGAAACTGGGCCAACAATTCAACGTGGCCACGCCAGTTATCGATGCTGTCATTGAGTTTGCATCAGTGATAAACCAGACCGATTATATGAAAGAGGGTATGTCACTTGAGGAAGTGGGGATAGCCGGACTCGGCCGCGACAAGTTGAAGGAGGTACTTGAGCAAGGATTTAGCTGAGCTTTTTCTTTTGGACCCATTCAATGAGCGCCAGGACAGTAGCCTAAGATTTACGTCTGTCTGTTTTGGAAATATTTCTCCACCGCGTCTAAAGATATCCTCTGAGGAGGATAGAGAAAGCGTCTCTTGTATCTTTTGATTCTCTGTAAGGAGCTCTCCACTCTCTGTTCTGAGATATCTCCCTTGAGCACCTTATCCCTTATGAACTCTATGCTGGCAATGAGATCCTCTTGACTGCTACAGATCAGCAGCAGATCAATACCTGCTTCAAAGGCATCTGCCGCCCCCTGCGGTAATCCCCTCTGTTTTGCTATTGCTCCCATCTCTAGGTCATCTGAGATTATGAGGCCGTTAAAGCTCATTTGTTTTCTCAGAAGGTTGGTGATAATTCTTGTTGAAAGTGTTGCAGGGATTCCTGGTTCCAGAGCCGGGTAAACGGCATGAGAGACCATGATACCGGAGACATGAGCCTCAATAGCACAAGCAAAAGGCACCAGGTGAATTGATTCCATCTCTTCACGGGTGGCGTTAATCAAGGGAAGATCTCGGTGGGGATCCAGATCGGCGTTTCCTAGGCCGGGGAAGTGCTTAGCAACAGCCATTACGCCACTTTGCTGGATGGTATTGATAACTATTTTCCCCAACCTGGCTGCCAAAGAGGGGTCATGAGAAAAGGTCCTGCCCGCGAGGTGGGAGTCCATATTTGGTTGGGCTACATCCAGAACAGGGGCCATATTCATATTGAGTCCAACAAGGGTCATTTCCTTTGCTGTAGTGCTGGCAAAATGAAGAGCACTCTGTTCCGGGTCGGGACTTCTCCCGATAGCTTCATTTCCGGGGAACTGAGTGAAAGGGGGTTTGAGTCTGGCTACCCTGCCTCCTTCCTGATCAACAGCCAGAAAGAGGGGGAAACCGCTGTCTTCCATTGATACCTTCTGTAGGTTCATGCACAGACGGGCTAATTGAAAGGGGTCCCTTATATTTCTGGAGAATACAATAATGCCCCCGAGATGGTAGTTTCTGATAAGATTCATCGTATCAGGGTCCACCTCAGGGCCGGGGATACCTGCTATAAATAATCGGCCAACGTTTTGAGTGATTTCTGAAACGTCAAGTGTAGGGTTCATGATAAGGAGTTTATCGAGTTTCTTGAGTTTGTTGGGTTTGTTATGCTAAAACCCTAAGAACCCTGTGAAAACAACAAACCCAACAAACACTATCATTCATGTATAATTACTGGAACACAATTGCAATCAAAAAGGGAATCCTGTGAAAGCAATGATCCTGGCTGCAGGTGGGGGAACGAGATTGAAACCCCTGACGGACCTATGCCCGAAGGTTCTGGTGCCCGTCGTGAATGAGCCAGTGCTCGGCAGGGTAATAGGGTTTCTCAGAGCCCACGGAGTCGAAGAGATCATAGTCAATGCCCACCACCATTATCAAAAGATGGTTGATTACATTAAGGAGGGTAATCGATCTGGGGTAAGGGTGGAAATCAGGATAGAAAAAGAGATCTTAGGAACCGGTGGCGGCATTAAGAATACCCAGGATTTCTGGGACCAGGAGCCCTTTATTGTTATGAATGGAGATATATTGACTGATATCGATTTACGAAGGGTTTACGAATATCATATGAAACGCAAAAACCTCATCACCATGGTGCTCCATGACTTCGCTGTACACAATAAGATAAAGGTAGACAACGAGATGAATATCCTCGCTATTGGGCCAGGCACGAATCTAAAGGGGGCACTCGCGTTTACTGGTATTCAGGTGATAAATCCTGAGGTACTCGACGCTATGCCTGAAAACAAAAACTATAATATTGTAACGTATTACAGGAGGCTCATAGATCCAAGAAAACCCATCAGGGGTTACCTGGCAACCGGGCACAGTTGGGTTGATATGGGCACTATAGCCGATTATATGAGATCTAATTTCAACCTACTTCCGCCGGAAAAGATAGCAATTGCCCAGGGGTGCAATATAGATCCTGATGCAACCCTGAGAGAATGGGCGGTCATTGGAAAAGGGTGCTCAATTGAAAAAGGTGCCCTTGTGAAAAGATCTGTTCTCTGGTCTGATGTGGTTATTAGGGAGGGTGTCAAGGTAGTTGATAGTGTCGTTTCATCTGGCGTTATTTTGGAAAAACATCTTGTTGGCGGGGTAGCTATACGGTAATTTTTTGGTAACCCAGCCACCAAGCCTGCCCTGGCGCGACTTTCTTGCCATATATTGCAATTTCTATGATATCTATTTGATTCAGAGATATAGCCTAAGAATTGCATGCCAGGTCTGGGCCAGGGACACAACGACACTAAAATCAAAGAATCATTCTTTTAATACCCTTTTTATGCGGGGCATATTGTCTTCTTTCCCGCCCGCCTCGCCTGAGCGGCTCGCGATGGCGGGCAGGCTTTTCAGATAAGGTGATAAACTCATATTTAGCCTTTGTGGCTACCTGAACATTTTTTGGTGAACGGTTAACTGGTTTAAATGATGAATCTACAGGGCTTTGTTAAGATCTACCAAGACGATACCGAATCCGGTGGCAAAGAATCTAATTGGAGAAAACTGCCTGCTGATGGTTCAAAAAGAATCTTTTATCGCGTGAGTAATGAAAAGGGCTCATGGATAGTTATGGCGAATCCACCTGCGGAACGGAATGCGGGAAAGGAAAATCTCTCATATCTAAAGATAGGCAAGCATCTTTTCAGTAAAGGGATCCCTGTTCCATGCATTTACCGGTTTGATCTTGACCATGGTTGGTTTATTATGGAAGATCTGGGGGAACAAAATCTCCAGGAAATTACAGTCAACTCAGATAGCCGCATACCTATATACAAAAAAGTTATCGAGCTCCTGATAGAGATCCAGCTCAAAGGGAGAGAAGGGTTCAATCCCGAGTGGTGTTATCATACCAAACGATATGATAGATTTATTATGGAAAAATTTGAGTCTGATTATTTTCTCAAATATTTCTTGCAAGGACTCCTCAGTCTCAAACAAGATCTCTCTCAGTTAAGATCCTCTTTTGAGCACCTCTCTTACTGTGCTTCACTGGCAGACAACAATTTTGTTCTCCACAGGGATTTTCAATCGAGAAATCTCATTATCAAGCGCGATAAAATAGGGGTGATAGATTGGCAGGGGGCCCGACTGGGCCCCCTGCAGTATGATCTTGCCTGTCTGTTGATTGACCCATATGTAGGGCTCACAAAAGACGAACAAATGGTCTTGTATGATTATTATCTGACCGTTCTTGAAAAGTACTTGCCAAGGATATCCCCTTCATTTACGGAGCACTATCTTTACCTTGCGATTCAGAGGAATCTCCAGATATTGGGAGCGTTCTCATACCTGAGCAAGATCCAAGGGAAGAAGAGATTCCTTGCCTATGTTTCTCCTGCGCTGAGATCTCTTCAGAGGCTTTTAGAGGAACTTGATGACTCTAAATTATATCCACTAAAAAGGTTGGTTGAAAGGTTGAGTGGTTGAGTAGTTCGTCTTTTGTGAATCAACCATTTGACGAATTAACGACTTGACCAAGCAATTGGGGAACTGGGCGTGGAAAAAAAGGCTTTGTTCGAACCCGGAGATCTGATAAAGACCTTTACAGGTGACTTTGGTCTGGTTATTTCAGGTGCGACATTTGAAAGAATAAAAAGGAAGGTTAAGCAGGGCAGGAAGCCTGGTCATTTCTTTGCTGCCGGATGTCCTGAGAATATTGACTACCTTCTGAAGGTCCCTGTATTTTTTGAGGATGGAACCTACGATATCATGAAATCAATGAATATCAGAAAAGCCACCGAAGATTGTGAGAGAAAAAGATCCGAACTGGAAGAGATGTCAAAGAGGGTTTTGGACCTCTAACATAAGGAGATGAGATGGCAAAAAAAGGAAATCAAGCAGACACAAAACTGTTGATGATAGAGAATCTCCAAGTGGAAGTGGAGGGGAGAGAAATTCTCCACCACGTGGATTTAGAAATAAATCAAGGGGAAACCCATGTGCTTTTCGGACCAAATGGTTCAGGCAAGACCACTTTGCTTATGGCCACTATGGGCTTTCCTGATTATCAAATCACCGGGGGCAGGATACTTTTCAAAGGGGAAGATATAACCTCCATACCTTTGAATGAAAGAGCCAATCTCGGTTTTGGGCTTTCCTTTCAGAGACCCCCAACCATCAAAGGGGTTAATATGAGGCAGATATTAGAAATCTGCGGGAAAGGAGATAAAGACGTTGAATCTATGGCCCGGAGCCTGGATTTTGATGAATTCCTGGACCGAGACTTAAATGACGGTTTTTCGGGGGGAGAGATCAAAAGATCCGAACTGTTGCAGCTCATGGCCCAGAATCCCGACTTTTTACTGCTGGATGAACCGGAATCCGGGGTTGATCTGGAAAACATTGCCCTAATAGGAAAGGTGATAGAAAAACTACTTGAGAGAGAAACGGTGTCCCAGAAAGGAATATCCCGGAAGGAACTGAAAAGAGAGAGAGAAAAAGCTGGTCTGATCATTACCCACACCGGATACATCCTTGACTATGTGGACGCAGATATAGGACATGTGATTATAGCCGGAGAGAAATGCTGCGAGGGCAATCCCCGTGAAATTTTAAAGACTATCAAGGAACAGGGATACGATGAATGTGTAAGGTGTTGCGGTCTGAATACGGGTGCGTTGAGCAAAGATAAAGAAATAAGGAGTAACTAGGATGCAAACCCAAAAGGAAGAGAAAGAGGCCCTGGCAAAGGAGGCGAGTGACAAGGTATCTACCTACGGTACTGACATTGACCTGGAGGCCTTTTCTGCGGAAACAGACCCCCATCCATACCAGGAAGATCTCTCTGCCTTTTCCCAGACTGAACAGAGCCAGATGCTCAAGGCTGGTGTCGAGCTGACCGCAAAAAATAGGTCAGGTACATTCATCCAGAAGGACCTGTCAGTAGTACATGCCAGCACATCCCAGGATGGCATAGAAGTAATGGATATTGAAGAGGCCTTAGAAAAATACGATTGGTTCCACCAGTATTGGTGGAAGGCAGTGCCTGTGGATATGGACAAGTAT
Organism: Deltaproteobacteria bacterium; assembly: GCA_019310725.1. Lineage (GTDB taxonomy): Bacteria > Desulfobacterota > DSM-4660 > Desulfatiglandales > B25-G16 > JADFWK01. The sequence continues at coordinate 19,713 of JAFDDT010000022.1, forward strand.
ACGGCTCGGGCAGAGTTGCATCAGGAGCATGGTTACTTCATTAGATCTCTGCCAGGAACAAGCTCTATCTATCCTGTTCAGGCCTGCCTCTATATGGAAGAAGACAACCTGGCCCAGGACGTTCATAACGTCATTATTGCCGAACGGGGATCAGAACTCCACATTATTACCGGCTGTGCGACTGCACCCCATGTCAAATCTGGTCTCCACCTGGGTGTCTCAGAGTTCTATATCAAGAAAGGTGCGAAGATCACCTTTACCATGATCCACAACTGGGTGGAGGGAGTGGCGGTACGGCCCCGCAGCGCAACCATTGTGGAGGAAGGAGGGCTTTTTATCTCTAATTACGTGTGCATGCAGCCGGTAGGTACCCTACAGACGTATCCGGTGGCCTATCTGGTAGGCGAGGGAGCAACCGCCCGGTTCAATTCAATCCTGGTCGCTACCTCTGGATCAGTTATGGATGTGGGTGCTCGGGTCTACCTGAAGTCCAAGGGCACCCGGTCAGAGATTATCTCACGAGCCATCACTACTGGGGGAAAGATTATCGCTCGAGGTCACATAATAGGAGAAGTTCCGGGAATAAAGGCTCATCTGGAGTGTAAAGGGTTAATCTTAACCGATGAAGGGATGATTCATGCGGTCCCTGAACTGGAAGGACACAGGAAGGATGTAGACCTTTCCCATGAAGCGGCAGTGGGAAAAATCGCGCAGGAGGAAATAGAATATCTCATGGCACGGGGGTTAAGCCAGGAAGAGGCTACTGCTACTATAGTCAGGGGATTTCTAAACGTAGATATAGAAGGTCTGCCACCTGAACTCAAGGCAGAAATGGACCGGGCAGTAGAAGTAAGCGAAAAGAGTTTACTGTAGGTATTTCCCTGGAGAGGGATACAAGAGAGGAAAGGAGGGATTACCATGAAAAAACATTATTTAATTCTTTTTACCCTGGTGACCGTGTTACTCATGGTATGCATTGGATTCGCAGAAGAGGGAGAAGTCTGCATCAGATGTCACAAGGCTGTTACTCCTTTACTGGTCAAGGACTGGCAGAGCAGTGAACACAGTAATAATGATGTTACCTGTTCTGTTTGCCACGGAACCAAGCATAAGGGTAAAAAGACTGCCCACCTGGCAGAAATGCCTACTGAGGCGACCTGTGCCAAGTGTCATGAGGAACAGTTCGATCAATTTACCAAAGGGAAGCACAATCTTGGCTGGACCTCACTGAATGCCCTGCCAGTTACCCATATGGAACCTGATGAACTGATGGAAGGGGGAAAGGGGTGCGGCGGGTGCCACAATATGGGAGTTAAGTCCGAGGCACAGAAAAAAGAGCTTCGGGAGAAAGGCTATACCTATAGAACGAATTCCTGTGATGAATGCCATACCAGGCACACCTTCTCAAAGAAAGAGGCACAGGATCCCAAGGCATGCCAGCAATGTCATATGGGCTTTGACCATCCCCAGTGGGAGATGTACGAAAGCTCCAAACACGGCGAAAGATACGCTATGAAGGAGATAGGGAGATTGCCCAAAGATGCAGCTGCTCCCACCTGTCAGTTCTGTCATCTCCCAAAGGGAACCCATACCAACAAAGTGGCCTGGGGATTTTTGGCAGTAAGGCTTCCCCTGCCCAAAGACAAACAATGGGCCGAAGACCAGACCACTATCCTCAAGGCACTGGGGGTACTAGATCCAGAGGGTAAGCCCACTGCCCGGTTGGATATTGTTAAGGCCGCTGACCTGGCCCGGCTAACCGAAGAGGCCTGGAAGACAGAGCGGGAAAAGATGATTAAGAGGTGTAAAAAATGCCATTCTGAAAATTATGCCAGGGGAGAGCTTGAAAAGGGAGATCAGATGATTCAAAGGGCAGATCG
>JAFDDT010000200.1 GCA_019310725.1 Deltaproteobacteria bacterium
GGCCAAGGAGGGGCAGCTTTATAGTTATGCCATTTCCGAACATATCGAAAATGCCGGCGTTCATTCGGGGGACGCAACCATGGTCCTGCCGCCTCAAAGGACGTACCTGGAAACAATGAGGAAAATCAAAATGATTTCAAGAAAGATTGCAAAATCCTTAAACATAACCGGGCCGTTCAATATGCAATTCATCGCAAAAGATAACGATGTTCAAGTGATCGAGTGCAACTTAAGATCCTCCAGAAGTTTTCCCTTTGTATCCAAAGTCTTTAAGATCAATTTTATTGATCTGGCAACCAAAATGATTATGGGTGAGAATGTTTCGCCCATTGACCGGTCTGCCTTTGATCTGGATTATGTCGGGGTCAAGGCGCCGCAATTCTCCTTTACCCGGTTAAAAGGTTCTGACCCAACACTGGGTGTTGACATGGTCTCTACGGGTGAAGTTGCGTGCCTGGGCGATGATTTTGATGAGGCCTTTTTGAAAAGCCTTATCTCAGTGGGCTTTAGGTTGCCGAAAAAAACGATTCTCTTGTCAACCGGCCCAGTAGATAGCAAGGCCGATTTTTTACATAGCACGCGAATATTAGAAGAGATGGGTTTTGAATTTTATGCCACAAAGGGAACGGCTGAGTTTATGGCAGCCAATGGCATTGAAGCAGAGGTCTTAAATTGGCCTCTGGAAAATAAGGAGCCCAATGCCCTTAGCTATATATCAGATGGAAAAATAGACCTGGTAATCAATATCCCCAAGGATATTGAAAAAGAAGAACTTGATAACGACTACCTCATCCGGCGAAAGGCCGTTGACCTGAATATCCCCTTAATCACCAACCTGCAACTTGCCAAAAGATTTGTGGAAGCCATTCATAAAACCTCACTTGAGGCTTTGAAAATCAAAAGCTGGCGTGAATATGTTTGAAGGCTCAAGCCTTGAGGCCACCGTTTATAAAGGCAGTCCGCACCTCTCGGTTCATATCTTCCGGGGCTTACCGCCAAAGGCGATGTCCAGTTCTATCATTCTGTATCAGAGGTATTCCGCTTAACGTCCAGGGGCTTAGCCGTGTCCTTCTCCTTCTCAACCCTGCAGTCATGAAAGATGAATACCCGGGCGAGCAGAGTATGCTTGAATGGAAGCCGGATTCAACTGAATTTCTTTTTTATTACCGTATATTTAATGGGCTTTCGGGAGATGATTTTCAGAAATTCCCAAGATATGTTTCTTTTGACATCTCTAACGGGGCAGTCTATATCACTGAATGATCCGATTCAGATATAGGGAAAGCAGAGGACCTCTGTTATTTTGCCACATCGGATAATGTGCTAAGTCTTGCCTATCTGGAGTTATTTAATGGACAAACAGGTACATTGACAGCTGACAGGTCTTTAGATGTTCCACTAATAGCGGAGGTAATGTTTGGGCGCGATGAAAATGGGGATATGTATTTTGCTGATCTAGATGGAAGTAATCTCGGACGGAGCTTTTTTTCAGAAAGAAACTGCAAAACTGATTTCTCACAAAAAATCAACCGGTTAATTTACAGTTACCTGGAAAGGATCTATATGAAAAACAAAATAGAGCTTTTGGAAGAAGTCTTGAAAAAATATAGGCCCGACCTTGACGAGCAAAAAAGGGCTTTGATCTCTAGAAAATTAACTAAGATTGAGTCATCCGGAAGAATGATCTATGACGCATTAAAACAAATGAATGAAGAGGAAAAAGTCTTATATTTGGGTTCGTTAAGTGAGGCTGAACATATGAGGCAGCATTTGTCCTATATGGCCACTTACCCAAAGCTTGTCTCCCCGGTTCATGAAAGAAGGGCTAAAAGGCCATGACGTGAAAAAATGACTCAAGTTTTGCAAATAAAGATTTAGTTCTTGATTGCATTAACATATTAAGAATACGTTGGGTGTGACATCCTACGCACAAACTCTTCATGCCAAGGAAGAGCCCCGCAATCCAAACCGCTCCCCAAGTAGCAGCGCTTGCTAATAGCGTCTGAATGGAATAGATCCAAAAATTTTTGCCAAAAAATCTTATTGACAAATGGAAAAATAGGTAAATAATAGTCAACAGTAAACAGTTTTCTCATCATTTGCCCGGGATAATAAAGATATGAGGACTGAAATCCAACGGTGAAATTGCAAGGCGCCGCAGGGATACTGCCACCAATTAAACAATCTCATCTTGTGATTAGAATACTTAATTGAGGAGGTCGGGAATGGATATTCAGAAGGCGATCATTATGAATGAGAAAGACAATGTGGCCACACTCTTAGCCGACGTTGGTAAAAATAACGCGGTCCAAGTCATGGTCGGAGGGAGGTTGATGGAAGTCCGAATGCAGGGAAAAATTCAGTTCGGTCATAAATTTGCAATAAGAAAAATAAATAAAGGTGAAAATGTGATCAAATATGGTGAAGCTATCGGCCAGGCAACCCAAGATATCGAAGAAGGGCAGCACGTTCATGTACATAATGTTGAAAGTTTGAGGGCGCAGGGAGATCTTCTTTAAGGGGTTGATGCCTGCACAGATCAATAAATTCACATAAAGGAGAGACATGGAGATGAAGATATCAGGTTATTTAAGACCGGACGGATCTATGGGATTTAGGAATCATGTGGCTATTCTTACCTCGGTGGGCTGTGCCAATGATCTGGCCCTCAAGCTAGGGCGAATGTATCCTAACATACTGCTTCTCACCCATCGGCAGGGATGCAGTCAACTAGGGGCCGACAATGACCAAACCTTTCGCACCCTAGCAGGCCTGGGAAAAAATCCCAACATCGCCGGTGTGCTGGTCGTCGGCCTGGGATGCGAAACAATCCCCGCTGAACACCTAGCAAATGAGATCTCCAAGACTAAGAAGATGGTGGAATACCTGAATTTCCTCGATGATGAAGGGCTAATGGCAGCCATTCCTAAGGGAGCAAGAATTTTAGAAGGGATGCTGCATGAAGCCTCTCAAATGACAAGGGTTCCCTGCGGCATAGAACAGCTGACTCTTGGTCTTAAATGCGGCCTTTCGGATACAACCTCCGGCATCACATCCAACCCTGCCACCGGAGTCGCGGCTGACATGGTCATCGAATCCGGGGCAAGGGTTATTTTCAGCGAAACCCCCGAACTCATCGGAGCGGAGCGTATTGTGGGTGAAAGGGCAGCGAGTCGCGAGGTCGAGGAGAAGCTCTATCGCATGGTCAAGGAGTTCAAGGAAAGGGCGAAGGCCTCAGACATGGACCTGCAAGAGGCCAATGTTGCCCCAGGCAATATCGCCGGCGGGATTACCACTATTGAAGAGAAATCCCTGGGTTCTATTATGAAGGGTGGTAGTAAGACACTGCAAGGTGTGCTCGACTATGGGGAGATCCCCAAGGGTAAAGGCTTGTTCTTTATGGACGGTCCGGGCCGTACTCCAGAGGCCGTAACCGGTCTCAATGCAGCCGGGGCTCAAATCATCATTTTTCCCACTGGAGGAGGATCTCCGGGAGGATCTCTCATCTCCCCCGTAATCAAGGTTACAGGAAATCCACAAACAGCTCAGCGCCTTAGAGACCATATCGATGTTGATGTCAGTTCCGTTATCAGAGGGGAGGAACCGTTGGAAAAAGCCGGGGAAAGAATCTTCCAAAGACTATTGAAGGTGGCCAACGGAGAGCTGACAAAATCAGAGACGCTTGGATATGGTTCTATCGCCGTCTGGAACATAGGCCTTTTATGTGGATAAGGATTGGTTTGAGCAAGATGGGTAAATCCATGTGAATGGAGAAACGGATAGGAGCCAATTTAAGGAAAAGGAAATTTAGGCTCTCCTGGTTTTTAAGGGAGGAATTTTATTATGAGCGAAAAAAATAATCCTGCTAAGGGCAATTTAATCTGGATGTTAGATGATCTGTTTGATTCCCGTGAAATAGAAATAATCGGGGAAATGCTCCAAGAACGAGGGTATAGTTTGGTAGTTACGAGAAGTGACTCTTATAAAAGTGATTATCCGAAATATGCCCCTTATGCAAAGGGGATATTGTTACAGGTTAACTTTCCGTTAGGCAAAAGGGATATTAAGGGATTGGCCTCCTGTAAAATAATATCTGTTACCGGTATAGGGTATGATGAATTCGATTTGGCTGCGGCTACCAGACAGGGAATTGTTGCTACCAATGCCCCCAGTTTCTGTGTAGAAGAAGTTTCTGGCCATGCGTTAGCGCTGATCTTAGCGCTTAACAGGCATTTGCCAGAATGTCAGAATATAACCAGAAAGGGCTTGTGGGAGTTTGAAGATGTTTGGTCCATCAGGAGGCTTAACGGGCAGATCCTGGGATTAGTGGGCGTCGGTAAGATTGGCAGAGCAGTCGCCAGTAAGGCAAAGGCCTTTGGGTTGCAGGTTAAAGCCTATGACCCGTATTTATCTAAGCCTGAAATGAGTCTGTTAAATGTAGATAGCGTTGAATTTGACGACCTCGTCAGCACTGCTGATTTTATTTCCCTCCATGTGCCATTGAATAAGGAAACATATCATTTGATCGATTCAGGTGTTTTTGATTCCATGAAAAACACGGCCTTTCTAATAAATACCTGCAGGGGAGATGTGGTGGACGAGTCAGCGTTAATCGATGCACTGAAAACAAAAAAGATTGCCGGTGCAGGTCTGGACGTTTTATCACAAGAGCCTCCAGAAGCCCAGAATCCCCTGTTATCTATGCCCAATGTTATTGTATCCCCTCACTCGGCATTTATCTCTCATGACGCGTTGATTGAATTGGGAGCCATCTGTACGAGGGCGATCATAGATACCCTGGAAGGAAAAGTGCCTGACAATATACTAAATCCAGAAGCCTTAAGTATGAACTAGGAGTGAATCAAAGGTTGATCTTATAGGGGAAGAAAGGCAGTGTTGATGTTGGGAGATGGGGGTTAGGGTATAAAAGGAGGATAGGTTATGGATATTATAGCCAGAGGCAAATACGTTATTACTGACGCCAGTGCCGGTGAGGATGGAATCCTCACTGATGGGGCAGCCTATTTCTCTGGTGGTAAGGTCGTTGAGGTTGGCGATTACGATTCGCTGAAGAAAAAATATCCGCAGGCGACTGTGAAGGGCAATGGACAGCAGCTGCTTATGCCTGGACTTATCGACGGGCATGGTCATGGCCGAGGTCTGAGTATTTTTCAAAGAGGAGGGCCCTATGACTTTGTGGAAAACGCCCTTATCGACTGGGTCTCTCTGATTGAAATCGATCCTGAGCTAAGCGCCATGATGTCCGCAGTGAGGCATCTGCGGAGCGGCTGTACCACCATGCATCACAACAACTTTGGAAAAGCAGGGCAACCGGCCGAAATGCAAGAACTTGCAGCCAAGACTATCAAAAGTTACCACAAGGTCGGCATTCGCTGTGCTTATTCACCCGGTGTGTGTAACGATAACCTCTTGATCTTGGATGATACCCATTTTTTCGAGACGTTGTCCCCGGATTTGCAGGAATTCTGCCGGCCCATGGTCTTCTATGACAAAAAAGCTGTTGTGGATGAGTACATGGATCTCTTTGAGAATCTATACGGCCGTTATAACGACGACAATACCCGGATTTTGTTTGGCCCAAACCTTATCGAGGGAATCACGGATGATTTTCATCAGCGGGTCAAGGCGACAGCCGATGAGCTGGGCAAGATCCAGATCCATATCCACACATTGCAAAGCCCCCCTAACAAGGCCTATGCCTTAAAAAAGTATGGCAAGTCGTGGGTGGCTCATTTGGACGATCTAGGTCTGCTAGACGAAAACTACACCTTTGGGCATATGGTTTTCGCAAATGAATCAGACATCGAGCTTCTAGCCTCCAAGAAAGCATCTATCACCCACCATGCAAGCTGCAACCTGTCCATAAGAAATGGAATCGCGCCGGTCTACTATCTTCATAAGGCAGGGGTCAATATTGCGCTGGGGATGGATGACAAGGCCATCAACGATGATGATGACATCATCATGGAGCTGAGGGTAATCCACCGGCTCCACCGTGTTTCAGGGTTTGACATTGCCAATACACCAGCCCTGGATGCCTTTGACATATTGAAGATGGGCACCATTAACGCCGCCTGTGTGTGTGGTTTTGAGGGAGAGTGCGGCGCACTCAAACCTGGGATGAAGGCCGACGCCATTTTGGTTGACCTCCGTGAGATGATGGAAACGCCATTTTGGTTGACCTCCGTGAGATGATGGAAGATCCTTGGATGTCGCCGGACATAAACATCGCTGAAGTCTTTATCCATCGGGCCAAAGGCGTTCACGTCAATACGGTGATTGTGGGCGGCAACGTAGTTATGGAAGATCGCAAGTTCCTGAACGTGGATATAGACGAGCTCTATGAGGAGGTCCGAAAGGAGACATCCAAAGGGATTAGCCCTCAGCAGAGGGAGTACGCCGAAACCCTGCAGAGGATCAAGCCCTATTCTCAGGAGTGGTATAAAGGGTGGGAGAACATGGACTATAAGCCCTTTTATGTAATGAACAGCCGGAAGTAATCTCTTGTGCCGTTCCAATGGCCTGTTTTCCGGGTTTTGAATAGGGTTCAGGGGCCTTTTATGTGGGTAAATTCATATGAATGGAGAAGCGGATAAAAAGAAGAAAATCCGACAAACGTTAAATAAGGTTATTCAAAAACTTATTGTCAATAAAATAAACACTCTAGGAGGCAACAATGAAAGAAGATACTACTAAAAAAACAGTTGTTAATTCGTGGAACGAATGGGACCCGTTAAAACACATCATTGTAGGACGCGCCGACGGCACGATGGTCCAGGCCCCTGAGCTTGCCGTTCAACGCGACTGGCCGGAGCAGGGCTTTCCTTTGGGGACATACGGGCCTTACCCCAAAGAAATGGAAGAGAAGGCCAACGAACAGCTGGACAATTTCGCCAAAATCCTCGAAAGCAGGGGCATTCGGGTAGACCGACCCACACCGCTCGATTTCAGCCAGACGGTTCAAACCCCCGACTGGGTACAGAATTCAATGTTCGGCTGTATGCCCCCACGGGATTTACTGCTCACGGTCGGCAATGAAATCCTGGAAGCGACCATGTCCTTCCGCAGCCGCTGGTTTGAGTATCTTTGCTACCGCCCATTGCTGGAACAGTACTTTAAAGAAGACCCGAACTTCCGCATGGAAGCAGCTCCCAAACCACGTCTGACAGAACGAAGCTATAAGAAGGACTTCTGGAAGGAATGGAACTCCCTAAGCAAAGAAAAGCAGTATAAATACGCGGAAAAAAGCGACTGGATACCAACTGAACAGGAACCGCTGTTCGATGCAGCCGATGTTGTACGTTTCGGAAAGGATCTCTTTGTCCAGAAGTCAATGGTTACCAATGATGCCGGTATTGACTGGTTGCGACGACATTATCCTGACCATCGAATCCATAGGGTGAGGTATAGGGACCTCACGCCCTGGCATATGGATACGACCCTCGTTCCCCTTCGCCCTGGCCTAGTGATCTTCAATCCGGTTCGAACCCCTCTGGAAAAGGCACAAAGGGAACTGTTCGAAAAGAATGACTGGGAGATTATAGAGGGCCCTAAAACGGTTCTTGACAAAAAAAGGCCGATGACCTTCTGCAGCATCTGGCTTAACCTGAACATTCTCGTTCTCGATCCGAAGACCGTCTGTGTTGAGGCCAGTGAGACCCCCGTTATTGAACTGCTCAATAAGCACGGCCTTGAAGTTATTCCGGTTCCCTTCTATGAAGTATCTCCATTTGGTGGCGGCCTGCACTGCGGCTCCGCAGATGTTTACCGGGAGGGAACCTGTGAAGATTACTTGCCCAAGCAAGTCAAGGGATTCTAAACAACTAAACCTATTGTTAACTTACCGCCAGGGGCTGTTTGATAGTATTCTGATCGCGATTCCTTTTTCACGCAGAAAATCAAGCACCTCCGCAGCACCAGGATAGGCCTTCCCCTGGAACACAAGCACACCATCAATATCAAATATTATGCCATGGAATTTTTCTTTCATAATTGGCTCCGCGTGTTTGCATAGGATACTCCTGATAATATTTTTCAAAATAGGGGTATCCCCTTGACTGGCGTAACCACAAGATGTAGTCTTTTAGGGTATGGAGGATTACCCCAAGAACCTTTTAGGGCTGGAGCGGCGATTTTCGACCGAGGAGGCCT
>JAFDDT010000201.1 GCA_019310725.1 Deltaproteobacteria bacterium
TGCCCAAGCCATTTGATTATTTTATTTGCCATGGTGGTGAACCCCCTTCCTGTATATTACCTTCTTAAACAACAAACAACTTCTCAAGTAACTCTCAATAAGTTCGGCTAAATCCTGGCCACTGCTATTTGCCGTCATTGCGAGAAGCGCAGCGACGTGGCAATCCCTGGCCCAGACCTGGATCTCTGTATGCGCTGACGGAAACGGATGCATGCACAAGAAGAGAGCGCAAGAGCATATTCAAATCATGTCGCAGGCCGGGCTCGTCGCTATAATAGAGATTGCTTCGCTTCGCTCGCAATGACAGAACCCGAACCTATTGAGAAGATACCTTCTCAACACCAAAAAAGGCCGGGGCAAGAAAAAGAAATTACTGCTTTCTTGATCATTTTGTGCTGTTACTCGCAGAGAGGCCTCGCGCCGAATGTATCAGCAAAACTGCAAGCAATGCGGTCGGGCCTATGTGGTAGGTTGGAGTACAACCAGGGCATCTGCAGCTATGGGGTGGCTGCCGGATATGATAACAGGGTTGATATCTATCTCTTTTATGGTGTCGTTGGTCAGACCGATTTTTCCAACATTGATTAACATCTCTGACAAGATATCCCTGTCAACAGGTTCCATGCCCCTGACAGCATCGAGTATCTTGTGGGCCTTGATTTCATTCATCATTTCGAGGGCATCTCTTTTCTCCAGGGGTGCAAGTCGAAACGACACATCCCTCAAAATCTCGGTGAATATACCCCCGAGACCAAACATGACGCATGGTCCAAACTGGGGATCCCTAATCAACCCGATAACCAATTCCCTTCTTCCCTTTACCATCTCCTGGACGAGGACAGCACCCGTATTGCCATTCATGCCGGATGTAATATCATTAAAGGCATTCAATGCCTCGGTATCATTTCTGACATCTATACGCACGAGTCCTCTTTCTGTCTTGTGACTTATTTCCGGAGAACACCCTTTCATTACCACTGGATAACCGATTTCATGGGCTGCAGGAATAAGATCACTGCTGGTTTCAACCATTGTTTCCCGTGTAACCGGGATTTGGTGAGAGGCCAGAACGATCTTGGATTCATACTCCGAAAGCGTGGTTCTCCCTTGTTTGAGGGCCTTGTTGAGAATATCCATTTGATCTCCTTTATTCATTTCAAAATCGGGAACCCTGTCCTCTGGGCCCGAATTATTTACTTCAAAAGATTCCGGGCCATAATGATCTTTTCGATCTCTGTTGTCCCCTCATAGATCTCGGTGATCTTTGCGTCCCTGAAGAGACGTTGGACCTTATACTCAGCCAGATAGCCATAGCCTCCATGCATCTGAAGGGCCATATCCGCGCATTTAACGGCCATCTGGCCGCAGAATGATTTAGCGGCAGCAATAAGCTTGGGGTCGATGGTTCCCTGATCGATTCGCCAGGCTGCTTCGTAAACCAGGTTTCTGCCGGCCTGTATCCAGGTAAACATGTCAGCGATCTTAAACTGGATGGACTGGAAGGAGGCCAGCGGGGCATTAAAGGCGATTCGTTTTTTCACGTGCTGGATGCTTTCCTCCAAGGCACCCCGCGCTGTGCCCACCGCCTGAGCAGCCACCACCACCCGATCGAGGTTAAACAGGTACATGGCCTCGGCAAACCCATTTCCCGGATCTCCTACCAGGTTGGAGCAGGGCACCCTGACATTGCTGAATGAAAGCTCAGCCGTGTCAGAGGCGCGAACACCTAGCTTTCCAGTTAGGTGATTTGCCTCAAAGCCATCCCGATCAGTCTCCACCATGATCATGCTGTGCCGCCGGTGGCGGTCAGGGTTATCGGGGTCGGTTTGCACAAAACAGATAAGGTAGTCTGCCCGGTCTCCATTGGTGATAAACATCTTGGAGCCATTTATCACATATACATCATTCTCCCTGACGGCTGTTGTGGTAGTAGCGCTTGCCAGGTCAGATCCTGCATCCGGTTCTGTGAATGCGCTCCCCGTCACAGCCTCACCGCTAGCCAGGGGCGGAAGGTAGCGCCTCTTTTGCTCCTCTGAGCCGAATTCCTGTACGATTTCCGCTCCGTATGAGGAGATCAGGATGGCCACCGCTATACCCGGATCAACAGCCGAGAACTCTTCGAATATGAGGCAGTACTCCAGAAGCCCCATCCCGGGGCCCCCATACTCATCTTTGATGAAGGTGCCAACGAACCCCAGTTCAGCTGCTTTTTTGTGAAGGGTTTCATCAAAGGTCTCGTCTCGGTCAAATTCCTCTGCCCGGTCGGGGAACTCTCCTTGTGCAAACTCTCTGGCTGCGCTGACGATATCCTTTTGTTCCTTGCTCAGGTCAAAATCCATGGCTCGTCATCCTTTTTTTGCTTCAAGTACCTTGTCCTTTAAAACGGGTACGATCTTGAACAGGTCGTCGACGATACCATAATGGGCGGTCCTGAAGATGGGGGCTTTGGGATCTTTGTTTACAGCAATAATGGTACCTGCTCCGTTTGTTCCGGCCATATGCTGAAATGCCCCGCTGATTCCAATTGCTATATAGACCTTGGGGGTGACTGATTTTCCGGATGTGCCAACCTGCAAGTATTTCGGCAGCCAGTTCTTGTCAACAATCGGCCTGGAGCAGGAAACAACTCCGTTGAGGGCCTCAGCAAGTTCCTTGATGAGAGCGATATTTTCTTCCTCTCCGATACCCCTTCCAACAGACACAAGAAGCTCTGCCTGGGTTATATCCACATCGCCAGCGGCGGTTTCAACAAATTCGACAAACGTTTTCCCCGGTTTGATATCTATTAAAGGAAAGCCTTTCTGGATTTTTTGAGCTTGCCGGTCGCCGATCTTATCTTTTGGAAACACCCCGGATCGTATGGTAAAGAGACACCCGCTAGTCTCTGCAAAGGAGACATTTGCAAAGATTTTTCCATTGTACATCTGTCTCTGGGCTATAAATCTACCATTTTCGGATAGAATATCGATACAGTCTGTAGCAAGGGGGAGTCCTGTCTTGATGGAGAGACAGGGTGCGAGTTCCATGCCCCAGGATGTACTGCCGATAAGGATAAGGGGCGGCTTCGTCTCTTCTATGAGTCCGGCTATAATTTCTTTATAGAGATCTGCACTAAAATTCTTGAGCCGCTCATCATCATATATGATTATTTGGTCGGCCCTGTCGGAAAGATCTTCGGCAATGGAGCTCACCTCATGGCCAAGCAGAACGGCACTAACGGAGTGCGATAGGTTTTCAGCGAGTTCACCAGCCTTCCACAGCATCTCAAAGGTTATATCCCTTATTTCACCAAGCCTGTGTTCAACAATAACGAATATATCGCTCATTATTCCATCACCCCTTTCTTGGTTAGAATCTCAACAAGATCACCAGCAATCTTATCTGGATCTCCGGTGAGTATCTGAGCTCCTTCAGTTTCTGGAGGTAGATAAACCTCTTCAATAATGGCCCTGGGAGCCAGCTCACCGTCGGATACGCCTAACTCGGCAAGATCCATAACCTTAAGCTCCTTTTTGGCCGCTTTCCTGATACCCAGGATTGAGACATACCTCGGCTCGTTGATACCGGTCTGAATCGTTATGAGGGCAGGGAGGTCTACGACGGAAACCTCGCCAAGACCACCTTCAAGTTCAGATGTGGTGCGGACCTTTCCATCTTCAAGCTCAATAGCGGTAACCATTGAGGAGTGATTTAGATTCAATTCCTCTGCCATCATCATGCCAACCATTCCGTAGCTGTCGTCATCGGCCAGGACCCCAGTGAACACGAGATCATACGGTAAATCCTTTACTACCTGGGAGAGGATCTTTACGATTCCAAAGCTATCAAACCTGCTCATATCTCCTGCCTCAACCCTGATTGCCCTGTCAGCCCCCATGGCCAGGCATCTTCTTAAGACCTCCTCGTCATCCTCATTGCCCACGGTAATGGCTGTAACCGTGCCGCCATGCTTTTCTTTTAGGAGAATGGCCTCTTCAATTGCATAGTTATCCCAATCATTCAAGACGAAGGCGAGCTGATCTTTTTTCACCCCCTTTTTCTGTGCATCGATGACGAGATCTACCTCTTCTGTAAGAGGAACCCTTTTAACACATACAACAATATCCATCTCTTATGCCTCCTGTTTCCTCAATTGATAAAATATGCTCAATAACAACTTGAAAACCCTACATTTTGATTCCAGAACCTAAAACTCAAAAATGAATAAATCCTAAATTCTAATGTCTAAATCCTAAACAATTTCAAAATGCAAAATCATAATATCAAAACTTATTTGCGCTGCTCCCGTATAGCGCCAAAGGTTTTAATGCTGTTTTGAATTTCTTATTTCGGTCATTTGGATTTGCCCGCCCTGTCGCAACGAGCTTAAATCAGACTATTTAGTTTATAATGCGATATGTGCTCTGATCAGTCTATTAAAACTATACGACAGGTCAGGGCCAGGGTTTAGTCTTTCGGATTTAGAGCTTAGTATTTGTAAGTCCATAAGCTACTGAAGGATTACAGACAATACCGTATTCTCCAAAGAGTTTCAGCATCATTTTTCACCCCTTCACAGGGTATTGATAAAGAGTTCCATCAAATCCACGACCTTCAGTTCCCCTTCAAGCCCGGTTGTCTTAATAGCATCATCGAAGTTTAGGAGGCAAAACGGGCAGGCAGTAACAATAACAGTGGCTCCTGCATCATGGGCCATGCGCACTCTTCTTTCACCCATTCTCATCTTCTCCTCCTCGATATCATACCAGAGATTGACATCACCACCGCCACAGCAAAAACTCCTATCCCTGTTGGTCTCCATTTCAACGATCTTTATATTAGGGATTGAGGCAAGGATCTTCCTCGGAGCCTCATAGATGCCATTATGCCGTCCCAGATAACAAGGGTCATGGTAGGTGTAGATGTATCCATTGTCAAGGGGTTTAAGCGGCTTGAGTTGGCCGCTTTCAATCAAAGATAGAAAGAACTCCGTGTAGTGTTTTACAACCAGATTGTCAGGATAATCCTTTTTGAGGGTATTGAAGGCGTGGGGGTCTGTCGTAACAATCTCCTTAAACTTGCACGTCTTGAATGCTTCCGTATTTTCCTCGACTAGAAATTGAAAGAGACCTTCCTCACCGAGTCTTCTGACTTGATGGGCTGAATCAGATTCCCTGGAACCAAGTATGCCAAAGTCTACACCTGCCTTGTTGAAACCTCTGACAATAGCCATGGCTATCTGCTGAATCTGGGGATCAAAGGAGGCATAACTGTCAACAAAATAAAGGACGTCAACCTCATCTCCCTCTTCGAGTACCTTGACAGGAACATTGTCCAACTCGTTCACCCAGTCGGCCCTTTTTGCCGGCGGTTTACCGAATGGGTTACCCGTCTTCTCAAAGCGCAGCAGGGCATCCTGGAAATCCTTTGGAACCATGGCAGACTCAACCATATGTCTCCGTAGGTCTATCATCTTATCGATATATTCAATAAAGACCGGGCACTCCTCCTCGCAGGCTCCACAGGTAGTGCATGACCAGATTTCATCAGGGGTAAGAATATTTCCGATCAGGGGAAAATCCGGGTCTTGTGAATTTCCTTTCCCGGTCAAAGGAAACAGAGGCCTGCTTTGATAGGCGTAATCTCTGATCTTTATGGTAACCTCCATGGGTGATAGTGGTCTCCCAACCGTGTTTGCCGGGCAGTTGTCGGAACACCTGCCGCATTCAGTACAGGTATAAAAGTCGAGGATATGTTTCCAGGTGAAATCTTGTATCTTCTCGACACCCAAGGAGTCCAGATCCTCAATATTTGCAACATCCCACCGCGGAGGTTTTATAGAACCTTTCTTGAGCTTGTGGAGGAATACATTGAACAGACCCGTAATAATGTGAAAGTGTTTCCCAAGGGGGAGGTAGTTGAGGAAAACCATGAGTGTCAGAACATGAAGCCAGTAGTTCCACAGGAAAAGGGTCTTTAAGGAAGGCTGGCTGAGGCCAGAGAGGAGATAAGAAGCACTGTGAGCTGCGGGCAGGAAAAACGTATATTTTTCTCCAAGCACGATTCCACTCCCATCCATGGCAATATCAGTTACCATCAGCAAACTGATCAAACCCAGCACAAGATAGGCGTGAAATTTATGGGCCTTTCCATGTTTGAATTCATATCTGGCAGGT
>JAFDDT010000202.1 GCA_019310725.1 Deltaproteobacteria bacterium
ATATACCTTTACATCCGTATCTATAAACCACGGGCCTATCTTGATTGTGCCTGGTGGAAGGGAAAATGCCTGTCCCCTGCCTCCTATTTTGCTTACATACTGGGTTAGGATAAAATCTACCGTGATGAACTGAGCAGCCATGGTGGTCAGGATAAGGTAGAATCCCTTGACCCTGGCTGAGGGGAGCCCAAAAAGGACGCTCCACAGGCCGGCAACTATTGCGGCAACTATAATGCTTATAGGATAGGCAAGACCCCAGTTAACAAAAAATTGAGGCCATGGAAATCTCAAGACCAGTAAGGTACTGGTGTAGGCACCTACGGCAATAAAGGCGGCATGGCCGAGGGTTATCAGGCCGGCATAACCTATCAAGAGTTGCACACCCAGGGCCCCAAGGGCAGTGTAGCCGATCATGTTAGCCACACCGATCCAGTATTCATCTAAAAACAAGGGAAATCCAACAAAAACGACCAAGAGAAGTAAAATCATCTTCCCCTTTATCACACTGATGGTAATGGCCACATGGCATCCAAACTCTGGTCATAGACTAATCTCCTTCAATCGAAAATTGTCAATTGAAAATTGAAAATTCCGGGCTACATTCTTTCAATCTTTACCCAACCCCAGAATCCATAAGGCATGAAGAGCAAAAATACTGCCATAAATGCAAAGGGAAAGATTTCCTTTACCCCTCCCGGAAAATAGGCATCTAAATAAGTGCCGGCAAAATTCTGTAAAACTCCTATGATTAGCCCACCAACTATGGCCCCAGGAATAGAGTTAAGCCCACCTAAGACCACGGCCGGGAGTACCAATAATCCTAAATAGCCAATGGATATGTTAACTCCATTGATATTTCCCAACAACGCCCCCCCTACACCCGCGGCCATAAAGGCAATGGCCCAGGATGCCGCATACACAAACCTGGCGCTGACACCAAGGGATAGGGCTGCTGTCTCATCATCCGCTGTTGCCTGCATGGAGAGACCCCAGCGTGTATATTTAAAAAAGGCAACAAAAACAAGAAAGAGCACTATGGCCAGCACAAAGGACCAGAAGTACACAGTTGAGATCTTCAAAAAACCGATGGTAAATGGCTTAAGAGCAAAGACGGCTGGCGTAAAGACCCTGGTATCTGTCCCCCATACAAACCCAACCAATCCTTTAAAGAAAAAAGAGAGCCCTACGGTGACCATTATGATAGCCAGGATTGGCTCTCCGATAAGCTTATCCAGGAAGATCCTTTCAACCAGAATACCGAGGACAATACCAATGAGCAGGGTAAAGAAGATGCATACGATGAAGGGAACGCCCATTAAATAAAAATAAATTGTTACATAGGCCCCGATAAGGGTCAGCTCTCCCATGGCCAGGTTCAATACCCCAGAGCACTTGTAGATCAAGACCCAACCCAGGGCAACCAGGGCATATATTCCTCCAACCATAATCCCAGTAGTTAAAGTCATGAAAAACAGTTCCATTCTTTACCCCCTTTTTTCAGTAGGCAGTATGCAGTAGGCAGTAGGCAGTAAGCACCAAGAAAACCAGTATTATCGGCAGAATTTGTCTGCTTTGTCGATCATACCATATAACATTCGGTTTACTTCATCATACCTTTGCATAAGCTTTTTATATTGATCACCCTTGAGATATCCAAAATCTTTTGAAAAATCTAACCACACTTCTGTTTCACCGGCTTCTCCTGCACAATCGATTAGTTTACTGATAAAAGCCTTTTCGTAGCGCCTTTTTTTCCATGCTTCAGCCAGGTTTGCAGGTACGCTTCTGGAGGATCGTCGAATTTGATCAGTTAGGGAGTATTTCTCTTCTTTCGGAAAGGTTTTTGTAACCTGATGAATATCCAGTGCAATCTGATAAGCCATTTGGTAAACCTTTAAATCCCGATAACCACGATATCCATTCTTTGTCAGAGCCATTTCCCTCTCTCCTTGCTGCTTACTGCCTACTCCCTACTGCTTACTTCTTAGTCCCTGCTGCTTACTTATCAGACAGTAATTTCCTGTATGCGAAGATCTGTCTTGATCGGCTGTATCCTCCCGTCCTCATAGGTGATTGTCATATCTAAATGCACCTTGTCCGAGTTCTTGTAAAGAGTTTCTACTATATCCTTGTAACGCTGTTCCATAAAACCCCTTCTGAGCTTGCTGGTCCTGGTTAATTCATCATCATCTGCATCAAATGCCTTGAAGAGGTTAACAAACTTTTTTATCCTGGCCGGTTCCGGAAGGCCTTTATTGGCCTCCTCTATCTGTTTCTGGATAAGGTCGTAGACCTTTGCGTCCTGGGAAAGTTCCGGATAGCTGGTATAATTGATCTTATGTTCGTCTGCCCATTTACCAACAACAGAATAATCAATACACATAACAGCGGTTACATAGGGGAGCTTATCGCCGATTACCCAGGCATCCTGTACATAGGGACTAAATTTAAGCCTGCTCTCCAGATATTGAGGTGCAAAGGGCCTGTCATCATTGAGAATCATAACATCCTTTGACCTATCAAAAACAACCAAATGTCCATCGTCGTCAATAAAACCGGTGTCCCCTGAGTGAAGCCACCCATCCTTCAATGTCTTCTCTGTTTCCTCATCCATTTTGTAGTACCCCTGAAAAACCGAGGGGCTTTTGGAGAGAATCTCTCCGTCTTCTGTGATCTTCACCTCTGTTCCAGGAATAGGGGTTCCCACGGTGTCAAATTTTATATCTCCATCCCTGTGCGTAACGGATATTCCTGCTATCTCTGTCTGTCCGTATATCTGCTTTAGGTTTACACCCAGGGCATGGAAAAAGCGAAAGTGATCAGGCCCCATTGCAGCACCACCGGTATATGCATGCCTTAAGCGAGACATTCCAAGGTGATCCTTGAGCTTCTTCTGCATGGTCACGTACGCAAAATGGTTCAAGGCCTTCCAGTACCATGGGATAGGTTTCTTTTCAAACTTTAGATCTGCCACATGATAACCTATCTTTGTGGCTATTTCATAGGCCTTTCTCTTTATCCAGGTAGAGTCCAGATATTTTACCTGAACCTGACGGGTCAAGCCCTCATAAAGCCTTGGGGCAGCAAACATTACATGAGGCCCGACTTCTCGAATATTGTGTTGCGCTGTTTCCGGTTCCTCCGGGAAATTAAGGGTGTAGCCGATTTGAAGGCCGCAGGATATAGACATCATCTGCTCCCCGATCCATGCAAAGGGAAGATATGATACAAAGTCATCGGTATCATAACAGGGGTCAACTGCCATGAGATTTTCACCCATGCTCAACATATTGTAGTGGGTTAACAGGGCGCCTTTGGGAAGGGCAGTTGTCCCGGATGTATAAAAAAGGAGGCAGATGTCCTCCCCCTTGCCTTCGTTTATCATTTTTTCGAAGAGGTCCGGTTCCTTCTTATCAAGCTCCCTGCCAAGCTCCTGGGTCTTTATTATGCTCTTTAAAAAGGCCTGATGGTAGCGCCTCATCCCCTTGGGGTCATCCCATATTATGTATTCCAATTTCGGGCAATCAGGCATAATAGAAAGGGCCTTATCAACCTCTTCCTGTGTCTCTCCGACAAAGAATCGGCTGTCTGAGTGATCTACGATATATTTGACCTCATCCATCATACAATCCTGAAAAAGCCAGACCGGTATTGCCCCAGCGCACATGGCAGCCATCTCTGCCCATACCCCTTCTGGCCGGTTGTCACCAATCATGGCCACCTTGTCTCCCTTTTTCAGTCCCAGGCTTACCATTCCCAGACAGAGATATTTTACGTTATCAAAATAGTCCTGCCAGGTGAAAGGTCGCCATATCCCGAACTCCTTCTCTCTCATGGCAACCTTCCTGCTTCCATATCTTTTGCATTGCCTGTAAAATAATTGGGGAATAGTTAGGCCTTCTGTTACCGCTATCTTCTCCTCACTCATTCTATCTCCTCGTTATGTAAAGATCTTCTTCACCTAAGTATGCCTTAACAACCCGAGGGTTTTTGCTCACCTCTTCTGGGAGTCCATCCGTAACCATATTCCCAAAATCAAGGACAAGAACCCTGTGGGAGATGTCCATTACCACCCCCATATCGTGCTCGACCAATACGCAGGTTACCTTCCAGCGTTCCTCTTCATTTATATCCAGGATAAATCTGGCCATGTCCTCCACTTCTTCTAGGTTCAACCCTGCCATGGGTTCATCCAAAAGGATCACCTCTGGCCTGAGCGCCAAGGCCCTTCCGAGCTCAACTCGCTTCTGAAGTCCATAGGGAAGCATATGGGCCACCTGATCCCGGATACTTTCAATCTCCAGTAGATCGATAATCTCCTCTTCAATAAACTCTCGATCTTCTATCTCTTCTTTTTTTGCCTTACCTGCATAAATCGACCCGCTCAGGATGCCAGATTTGAGACGGATATGGGAACCCATCCTGATATTATCGAGCACGGTCATCCCTCCATACAGCTCAAGCTTCTGGAAGGTTCTGCCAATGCCAAGCTCAGCCCTCTTATGAGGAGAGAGACGGTTAATTCGCTCTCCTTTATAGTAAATATTTCCCTTCTGGGGGTGATAAAGACCATTAATGCAGTTCATCATCACCGTTTTACCGGCACCATTTGGCCCAATAATGGAGTGTATTTCGCCCTTTCTCACCTCTAAATCAACAGAGTTCAAGGCCTGCACCTTTCCAAAGGCCATTTGTATATTCTCAAGTTTCAGAATAACATCCCCTTCGTTCACTTTGCCCTGGTTATTCATGTCTCTTAAGCCTCCAGAATGAGCTTCTAAATTGTGAATACAAAGCACCTGGTTTGAAGAATATTAGAGCCCCCTATAGCATATACATAGGAGGCTCTCCTCTTGTGTCCAATACGGAATCAATACGAAAAGACTTGTCAGACCATGTAGATCTACCCATTATACCCCGATATTTAGCCTTTAAGGTTTCGGTATCTATGAAATATAAAGCACTAATAAAAAAGCCTCTCTGTGTTTTTCACATGAGAGGCTTTGATAAATTCTCCACAAACTTCTTATTCAAAAAGAGAGAGAAAGACTTGTCGTCAAGGCGGGTTAGCAATAGCATTTTTACCGGGCCAAACAGGTTTTTATATTATCACCGTTTGATTGTGGGATTTACCTATTTATTTGCGTTTTGTCAACTACTTTCTCTGAAAAAAATATGTGAAAACAATAATAGTTACACATGGTTATAATTTAGCTCTCTTCTAGCCACAGTGTAGCTATACATTGGTTTTTAGACACCTTTAATACAGAGAGCGTAAGTGAAATGTCTAAAGGTTAATAACGATCTGAGAGAATCTGGGGCATGATGTTTTCTTGACACTGGCGCAAAAAATAGTCATCGGTCATTCCAGCGATAAAATCCCGGGCAATCATGGCAGGGGGAGTATTATCCCGATATTCAGGAGACATTCCGTCTAGAAACTCTCTAAAAACCACTGAATTATCCTTTCCAGATTTTAGGTCCTGGTAATACTTTTCAAAGAGCAATCCAAACATCAGCGCTAACTTGTGCGTCTGATTCTTGGCCCTCGGGTGTGTGTATATATACTCCTGGTTGAAATCCTTAAGCTTCTTCAGGGCATCTGCTACTTCACGGCTAAAGGTAACATAGGGTTTCTCCAGACTCTCAGAGATCAGGTCCTCAACCAAGTTGTACACAATCGTTCCGTTTGTATCCCCCAATCTGCTGGAGCAATCTGCAGGAATATCTTTCCGTGTTATCAACCCCAGCCTTATTGCATCCTCAATATCTCTGCCAACATAGCTAATGGTGTCCGCCATCCTCACAACGCATCCCTCTAATGTCATGGGCAAGACGGGAAATTCTGGGTCCTCAGTTAGTTTTTGGATTTCTTCTTCCAATCGGGCGAAGTCCTTATGCCTATCAGGGTACAATTCGGGATTATGAACCTCCCCATTATGACTGAGCATCCCATCCAAAACCTGAAGAGAAAGGTTCCAACCGCGTCCTTTTCTTTCTATTATCTCCAGAAAGCGTATGCCTTGAACATTGTGTAGGAAATTACCGAGGCCATATTCATGAGACAAATTTGACAAAAACTTCTCACCGTCATGCCCAAAAGGCGCATGACCGAGGTCATGACCGAGGGCAGTGGCCTCGATAAGATCCTCATTAAGTCTGAGCAGATGGCCGATTGTCCGGCCAATCTTGGAAACCAACTGCACATGAAGAACGCGGTGGGTGATGTGATCATTTCTAATAAGGTAAAACACCTGGGTCTTATCTATGTACCTGGTATAGGCGAGAGAATGAAGAATCCGATCGCCATCAATAGAAAAGTTCTCTCTGTGGCCGTCTGTGATCTCAGGTTCATCTCTTCGCCGAATGGCCTGACTGCTCAGGGTCGCATATGGAGAAAGTCTTTCTCCCTCCAAAAGACGAAGACTCTGTCTGACTTCGTTTAAAACCTTGGCCCTCGTAGTAGTGTCCTTTCCCACCAGTGACAAACCTCCAGGTTAA
>JAFDDT010000023.1 GCA_019310725.1 Deltaproteobacteria bacterium
AACGCTGTTGTAATCAACGACAAGGAAGAGCTCGTTTGCGAACATCCTTACAAGAGACATTTTGGCGGGGTGGAGACAGCTGTCTTTGAGATCGTAGATGAGCTGTACAGTCGTTTTTCTTTTGAGAAAATAAAAGCCCTGGTCTTTACCGGAAATCACGGAGGTATCATAAGTGAAAGGATAGGTGCATTCTATGAATTCGAATCCATTGCCCAAATCCTTGGTTCCGTGTTCCTGCAACCGGATGTGCGGTCTATTATCAGCATGGGCGGGCAGGATACCGCCTTATATATCCTCAGTTATAATAGTGATACGTGGGAGCTTGAGGATTTTAACACGAACGGTCCCTGTGCCTCTGGTACAGGATCCTTTATTGACCAGCAGGCCGAAAGGTTAGCGTCATCTATGTACGGCAAAGAGACCGACATATCCGAGGCTCACATCTCGAAGATCCTCGAAGATTTCATTGCATTAGGTCTAAAAAGTCAGCATCCTGCACGGGTAGCCTGTCGCTGCACGGTTTTTACCAAGTCAGACATGATCCACCTCCAGAATAAGGGTGAAAAACTCGAGGATATCATTGCTGGTCTTCACGAGGGGAATGCGTCTAATTACCTGAGTACTATTGTCTCAAACCGGGTGCTCCCCAAACCAATACTGTTTATTGGGGGCCTCGCCGCCAACGAGCTCCAGGTTAAGGCCTTCCTAGATCACTTTCCCGAACTGATTGTCCCCAAGCATGTCACATCAGTTGGCGCCATAGGGGTTGCCCTCCAGGCAAAAGAGCTCGGTATAACAAACAGGCCTGAATTGAGCGCATTAAAATCCATGACAGAGAAAAAAGCATTCACATTCGTGGGGGCCCCCAGATTGCAACTGGAGAAAACAGATTTTCCGGCAGACAACCAGGTAAAAACACTACCCAAGGACAGTGGGAAGATCCCGGTTTTCTTAGGGATCGATATAGGTTCAACAACCACAAAGTATGCCCTCCTGAATCAAGATCGAGAAATAATAGACAAGGAATATCGCCAGACCATGGGCAAACCGATTGAGGTAACCCAAAATCTTCTGAGCGTAGTACGAGGCAGATGGGGAAAAACGATCGATATCAAAGGAGTAGCAACGACAGGTTCAGGAAGGATGGTAGTTGGTGATTTCCTGAATGCAGATCTGATTATTGACGAGATCACTGCCCATGCACGGGGTGCAGTTGAGATCGACCCTCTCATCGACACTATTTTTGAAATAGGGGGCCAGGACAGCAAGTATATTTCTATTTCCAATGCCCATCCCCTTGACTTTGACATGAACAAGGTATGTGCGGCTGGAACAGGAAGTTTTCTCCATGAGCTGGCAAATAAAAATGGCATAAACATCGTTGAGGAGTTTCAAGAGATAGCCTTATCCTCGACAAGCCCAATCAAGTTGACCGAACGATGCACCGTTTTTATGGAATCTGATCTGGTATCCTATGCGCAAAAGGGTGCCAAAAAAAATGATCTTATCGCTGGACTGTGTTATGCCATCGTGTACAATTACCTCCACCGGGTGGTTGGCAACAAGAAGATAGGCAACAGGATAATGTTCTTGGGAGGCCCTTCACTCAATAAGGCAATAGTATCAGCCTTTGAGGCAGTGTTGGAAAAAGGCATCTTGATTCCCAAACATCGGGAGGTGCTGGGTGCTTACGGGGCTGCTATCAGTGCACAAGAAATGATGGAGAAGGAAAATATCCAACTATCGTCTTCCAGAGGACTTGGGGAGGCAATAAACGACAAACTGGACTATCGAGAGACTATATGCCACGCAGATCCCCAGTGCCACAACGAATGCAAACTGAAGATATACAACTTTAGTGGCAGAAAGAGCATATGGGGAGGAGAATGTGGCAGATATGAAATAAGGGGCCAGTATGGAGAAAAAAAAGAGGACTATTTTAAGGTGAGAGATGCTCTCTGGGAAAAACACCTCGAAGGTCTCTATTACGATCTTGGTGACGCGAAAAAGGGCGCTCAGGAGGATAGCAGGGCTATCTTTCAAATTGATGGAAGGCCAACTGTTGGTATGCAGCGGGCATTGTATAACCATCAGATAGCCCTTTTCTGGGCCAGTTTCTTTGACGAGATTGGGATGCGTGTTGTGCTAACACCAAAAACCAACGATCGCATCTCAAAATTAGGTATTGAATCAATGACAACCGAGACATGCTATCCGGTCAAGGTGTCACATGGGCACGTCATAGATTTACTTGGCAAAACACGGTTTCTGTTTCTCCCGAATATGATTGATCTTCCCTCTCAGGATGAAAAGAAAAACAGCTTTTTCTGCCCCCTGGTGCAAGGCAACCAATACATGCTCAAGACGGCCCTGGGATTCAAGGATAGCGAGGTCCTAAATCCTACAGTCCATCTCAAATACAACCCGGATTTGCTTAGCGCAGAACTGCATAAACAGATCGGCAAACCGTTGGAGCTTAGCCTGAGCAAAGTAAGGCACGCGTTAGATGTAGCATTTGGGAAACAGCAGGACTTTGAAAATGGGATGCATAAGAAAGGTGCGGAGATTATCACTTCCCTAGAAAATCATCAGCCACTGGTTGTTGTGACTGGTCGACCGTATAACCTCTACGACGAGAAGTTGAATCTCAGAGTTGGGCAGAATCTGTCTAAAATTGGGTTGACCGCTCTCCCCATGGACTTCTTGGATATCAGTGATATTGATCTGTCAGACTTCCCAAACATGTATTGGGCTTACGGTGCCCTCGTATTGAAAGTAGCCAAGCTCATCAAGACGATGCCGCATTTCTTTGGCCTCCACCTCACTAATTTCAGCTGTGGCCCAGATTCCTTCAATGAACACTTCTACAAATATATTATGGGAGACAAACCATATTTGATCCTCGAATTGGATGAACACACTGCCGTCGCTGGTGTTATGACAAGGCTCGAGGCATTCAAAAACGTAATACAATCGGTTCAAAAGATTGAAGCATCAGATACCCAAACCGCCGAATTTGCTGCTGTAGCGTCCTAAGAAAATGAATAAAGTACAGCAATTAGATACCTTTCGGGTTATATCAGAGGGGGTTGGCCGGTTTGACGTTCAGGGAAAAACATGCCTGATTCCGGAGATGAATAAGATTGGCTGCCACCTTATGGCAGGGGTGTTCCATGGCTTTGGGATAAACGCCACGGTTATGGACACCTACAAAGGTCTCGATCTGGGGAAAGAGTTCACCTCTGGGAAAGAGTGCTTTCCCTGTGTTGTCACCCTGGGAGATATCCTCCAGTTTATGAAAACAGAAAAGGAGCGACTCGGAAACAGGTTCAATCCTGAAAACTACATATATTTTATGCCAGAGTCGAACGGTCCCTGCCGTTTTGGTATGTATAACAAATATCACAGGATAGTGCTTGATTCCATCCCTGGTTTAGACAAACTGAAGATTGCCAGTCTCACTGCAGAGGATGACTATGCACTGGATGGATTGATACCGCAAGAGAAGCTGCAAGGTTTCTATAAGGCTGGATATCTCTCCGTTGTCATTGGTGATATTCTGGATAGATTACTGTGGAGGATCAGGCCCTATGAGAAAAACACGGGGATGGCCGACACTTTTATTAACCAGGCAATGGAAAGGATGAGGGAGGCGTTTGCTCATTATGCCGGTGAAAAGAACTTCTCCGGTATTCTCAACGATCTGGTTCACATTGTTCAGCAAGGAGGAGACATTATTGACCCACAGGTTCCCAGAAAACCCCTCATAGCAGTGGTAGGAGAGATCTATCTGAGGTCACACTTGAAATCCAATCAGGATACCATTCGAACCCTTGAAGGATATGGCGCAGAGGTAATTAATGCCTCAATTGGGGAATGGGTAAACTACATTACCTATGATCAAGTAAGGCTAGCCAAGACCGCCCTAAGGCTTAATGTTAGAAAATTCCACCTCAAAGCGGTATGGGAATCACTTCTCAAATATCTCAAATATGATCTCAAACTCTTCTATCAGTATGCAGTACAGAGAAAGGTTTACCGGCTGGTGAATGCCTATATTGATATAATGGGAGACCACAAGATCGGGCATCTGGAAAAGGCACTGAAAACGGACAATACCTTCTCCTTTGACGTTGGTACTGAGGCCTGTCTCAGTATCTCATCAGCACTAGAGCATGCCCAACAGGGATATAACGGCATTGTGAACATCTTTCCTTTTACCTGTATGCCCAGCAATCTCACCTCATCCATAGCCAAACCACTCATGGCCAAGCTCAATGTGCCCTACATCGATGTCTCCTATGATGGTTCCTATGAGCCCGGCAGGGAGGCAGCGTTACGAACCTTTATGTACCAGGCCTATCAACACTTTAACACCAACGGTAGACGGTAATGTCATCAAAAATGCTCATCAATGCGGTAGAACCTGAAGAATACCGTGTTGCCATACTGAAAGATGGTGACCTGGATGAGTTCTACATCGAGACCTCAGCAAAGGAAGAGACAAAGGGTAATGTCTATAAAGGTATAGTTTCCAGGATTGAGCCCTCACTCCAGGCCGCCTTTATTAATTATGGGGCAGAAAAAAGCGGTTTTTTGACCATGGGAGAGATACACCCGGAATATTATGAGCCGGAAGGAATAATATCTGATCCCAAGGCACCCGTTCCAATAGCAAATGCACTCAAGCAAGGAAAGGAAATCCTTGTTCAGGTAACCAAAGAAATGGGAGGCAAAAAAGGCGCCTACCTGACCACTTATATATCCTTGGCAGGTCGTTATCTTGTGCTAACCCCAGGTAAAGCAACAACTGGTATCTCCCACAACATAGAGCAAGATGAAGAGAGGCAAAGGCTTAAAGCCGATATGAACCAACTCATGCGGCCGGATGGGGTAGGTTATATTGTAAGAACTGCAGCTGCAGGTCAAAAAAAACGTGTAATAGCTCGTGATTTGAATAATCTCTTGAGAATATGGCAGGATATTAAAAAAAGGGCTGAGACGCAACCTGCCCCATCACTTATCTTCAAAGAACAAGATCTTGGCCTCAGAACCCTCAGGGATTATTTTACCGCAGAGATAGATGAAGTTCTGGTTGATGACAAAGAAACCTGGTCTGAGATGAAGGATTTTATGAAAATTATCTCACCCAGACACCAGAGAAGGGTAAAACTTTACAGGGAGAGTAAGCCGATATTTTCTGAACACGGCATTGAAAAACAGATCGAACAAATCTATAGTAATAGGGTACCCTTACGAACTGGGGGTTCAATCGTAATTGACTCCACTGAGGCCCTGATTGCCATTGATGTAAATAGTGGAAAATCAAAAACAGGAAAAGACCTCGAGAGTACTGCGTATAAAACCAATCTGGAGGCCGCTCGGGAGGTAGCCAAACAATTAAGGCTCAGGGACTTGGGTGGATTAGTAGTAATAGACTTTATTGACATGAAGGACCCCAAACATGAGCGAGCGGTGACAAAACAGCTCAGGGAGGAATTCAAAAGGGACAAGGCAAAGATAAATGCCTCTCATATCTCAAAATTTGGATTACTGGAGCTTTCAAGGCAGAGACTAAGGCCATCAATAGAATCAAAGAGCTACCAGATATGTGAGTACTGTCAGGGAAGAGGAATGATTCGCTCTGTGGGGGCTACCTCAGTTTCTTTCTTGCGTCAGATCTGGGTTGGAGCATCCAAAGGAAATATAGAGAGGGTAACTGGGGTGCTGCCCAGCACTGTGGCCAACTATCTCCTAAACAAAAAAAGGGCAGAACTCGCCGAACTTGAAAAACGCTATGGGGTCAGTATAGAGATTCAAGGAAACCCTGATCTCCCACCTTGGGGCGGCAACCTTGAGTTCGTAGAGAGAGCTGAAACAAAACAAACCTAAAATCCCTGCGCCTGTAGCTCAGTTGGATAGAGCAGCGGACTTCTAATCCGCAGGCCGCAGGTTCGAATCCTGCCAGGCGCACCAGTAAGCGCAGGGGGCTAGCCTTTACCGGGTGGCTCTTTTTTTGTCTATTTCAGCAATAGCATCTCTCCTCGGGCAGCAGACCCTGTTTCATCTCTCCCAAAATGAGATTTTTTCTTTTCTGCCTGACAACCCGCTGAGGAACTCTGTCATGGAGTAAAGAGTCCACGCCCAAAGGAAGTGGTTTTCTGAGACGAAATAAATGGATGGAAACGCCGGAAAATAGGTTTCAATACATCTAAAACATGGTTCAAAACACCCAAGAAACTAATATTGTTGACAGAGAAAGAGAAATTCAATAGAATCGAGGCTGTCAATCTCTAAGGAAAGGAGTTCCGTTATGTCTCTGAGAAAGATATTACTTTTAGCGCTGGGGGTTGTCTTACTAAGCGGGACAGTTTATGCAGAAGATGCCCCTTTACACCTGGATAGAAAAAATGCGATTGCACTTAAATTAGGGTGGCACTGGTATGAAACCAGCGATGTGTTTGATTTCTGGCACTTTAACGAAAATAATTTTGACTGTCCCGTGTGGACTTTCGCTTACGAGAGAATGATTCGTGAGCGCCTCGGGATTGAGGTTTCCCTCGGGCTTTTTGAATCAAGCGAGAGCAATACAGCCGGCTCTGATCTTGCTATAACAAACATCTTTATATCCCCCACCGCCAAATACTACCTTCCCATGGGGGATAGCTTTGTGTTTTATGCCGGTGCAGGATTTGACTACTATAATACCAAGTGGGATCACAAATACTCAGGCGCCTTTACCTATGCATATGGACATGATCGTTTCAACACCTTTGGACTCCACGGGCTGGGAGGAGTTGACTGGTATATTTTTAAGGACCCGGAAAAATACGGTTTTTACGGCGCCCCGGTAAGCCTTTTTCTGGAATACCAATATACCTATCTCAATATAGATGGTGCTGATGATAGGGTGATACGAGAACGCAATGCTCAATTGGGCGAATCCAATCCCACGCATGATCTCGATCTAGGAGGATCAATGGTTTTTCTTGGTATCAGATGGCACTATTAGTGAACCGAGAGGCTTCCTCCCCCTACGCATCGCTCATACTCTCAAAAAAAGATATCTATTTGAGAATTGGGAATTTTTTAACCGGAAAAAAGCCTTTGATGTCTTTTGCGCGGCCTGCCTTTCCAGCTTACCTTACGGTAGTTATCGGTTTTTGAAGATATAACTCAAGAATTTGAAGACCAGTTTGGCAGCAATAAAATCAGGAGCCCTGTTGTGTCTGTTTGGCTTCAGTTCTACCACGTCAAAGCCAACTACATGCTTTTTTTCAGCCACTTCCTCTAAAAGCCTGATTACTTGGTGCCAGTCAAGCCCTCCTGGCTCAGGAGTTCCGGTAGATGGCATTATGGAGGGATCAAATACGTCGAGATCGATGGTTACATAAACATTGCGCGACAAAAGATCAACTACCTTCTGAATCCAGTCACTTCTCAAGAAGATATCTTGCTCAAAAAAAACCCTTGATATATCCAATCGATTAAATTCTTCCCTGCTCATCGACCTAATTCCTACTTGCACCGTTGGGCAAACTTCCTCTATTCTCGCCATTACGCAGGCATGATTGAACATAGAGCCATGGTATGATTCCCTCAGATCGGCGTGAGCATCAAGCTGCAGAACGGTAAGGTCTGAAAAGTTATCCTTGAGTGCCTGGACAGCCCCTGGAGTTACTGAATGATTCCCTCCCAGCATAACCGGAAATTTGCCATCTTCAGTAAAGGACAAGAAATTCTGTTTAATAACCTGAGCGAGCTTTTCCGGTGATCTTGGAAGATGGGGCAACTCAAAGGTGTGTATCCCATGTAGATGCACCTCGCTATCGGTCTCAATATCATACAATTCTACATGTGCTGAGGCCTCAATAATTGCCTCTGGCCCTAGATCTGCACCCTTTTGCCAGGTAGCGGTATAGTCATACGGAACCGGCATTACGATTATCCTGGCCGACTTATAATCGGTCCAATTGCAGTCCTTTCCTCCAAATGGGGTGTTACTCATGCTGTGACCTGAGCTCCATAGATGTCTCTTGGAAACCCTGTTCCACTTTCAACCATACAAACCTCTGGCTTCAAAGAGGCAAATGCTCCGACAATGAGATCTCTCGCCATATCCGTATCAAACGGTTTACATGAAAAAAGATCAACAAAACTATAACCCTTATCCACAAAGGCATGAATCGATAAATGACCCTCAGCTATGACCACAAAACCTGTTATACCCTTGCCATCAGGTATCTTTCCAGTATAGGGAAATACATACGGTTGAGTGATTTCAGTCATCCCAATCTTATGAGGTAGGGTATTGAGGAAACTTGAGATGAAATCAAGATCGCAGATCCTTTCCTGATCGCACTCAGATAAATCCAGCATAAGATGTAGGGCCAAAATAGGATTTGTTGTCCATTTCTCATAAACCCTCCCTGTTGAAGATATCACCATATGATCAGCCAATAATACACAAAACGGGATTTCTCTCAACTTCTTTTTATAAAAAATCCTTTTCGCCATCAATCTCTGATGCATTCGTAAAAATTCGATCTTGTTCTGTCCGTAAGCATTTTGGGCGCACTTGACTGTATCATCTAAAATGCTAAAACTCGGTATAACTCCCTCAAACAGTTAGGATTTCTTAACGCTGAACATCTCAAGCGCTTTTCTCCCAAAAATGCTCAATCTCGTTCACAAAATACTTTTTACGAGTTCGTCAATTTCTAAGTTCACCCTGTCACTTTTGGGGGGCTGGTGCCGCGGGTGAAAACAAAAAATCCCGTTCAGGCACCATATGAATATTATTCTACACGGTGCAGGCTGTGTGGTAAACAATGGGATACCAAGCATTTGTAAGGCAGAAAATCTTGAAAGAAGGCAATGATAAGAGAGCATCGCCATTCCTGGCCGCGATCGCCCCCTATGGTTTTGTAGAAGAGAGCCAGACCCTCTTTACCCTTTCTAACCCAGGCGTTTTTCCCCTTGCTCATACAGCCTGAGTCCCTGGACAAAGAACTTTGCTCAAGAATTCATTGAGACAAACAGAAAAGTCAGTATATGAATGGCCAGGAAAACATCTTGACAACACAGGAAAAAAAATTTTAGAAAGGAATATATTTGATTTTTCGAAGGAAATCAACTTCTATCAGGGAGGAGACAATTGAAATCCAAGGCTATTTATTTCTTTCTCGGTCTTTTCTTGTTCTCGGCTCTTCTATTAGGCCTATCTCCATCCATACTGGCAGGCCCAAAGCTTAAACATGTTGTAGCAAAGGGTGACAATCTGTGGTCAATCTGCCAGCGGTACTATAACGATCCTTGGATCTGGCCAGAGCTCTGGGAAATGAATCAATTTATAACCAACCCCCACTGGATTAGGCCAGGCGAGATCATAACCCTCTACGACTATGAAATACTGAAGGCAAAGTCTGAGAAAAGAATTGTTGCAGCCAAAAAGGAACCCCTAAAGAAGGAAACCCTAAGGGAACGAATGGGCCTAGACGTTTCGGGCGTTATCAACACAAAAGCCCTCGGGTTTCTTCAGCTCGAAAAGGAGGAGCCGTGGGGCGCCATTTTTGACCATGAGTCCGAAAGAATAGTACTCGATAGAGGCGATATCGTCTATGTGAAGATGTATAAACAAGGCATCAACCCAGGAGACAAGTTTACCATATATAACACCTCTATCTTTCCTGTTACCCATCCAGTGACCGGGAAGAATTGTGGATACATTCATTTTTTTAAGGGCATACTGGAGATTAAAAAAGCAGAGAAAGGCTTTTACACTGCTCAAATAAGCGAATCGTTCAAAAGCATTCTAAAAAATGATCTCCTTATTCCTTACTATCCAATTTCCTCCTGTATACTCCCCCTTCCATGCCAGGGAACTCTCACGGCTCATATTGTGGCCGCAAAAGATAATACCGTTTTGCTCGGCCAGCGCTCTGTGGTCTATATTGACGCTGGTCGTACCAGGGGCATACTGACGGGCAACCTCTTTGAAGTCCTAGAGGAAAGAGAATCGGTTCCTGGCCTGAAAAGAGAAGCGAAAGTTGCTTTGCCACGAGCTGTTCTCGGCAGGATGCTAATCCTGCAAACAAAAGAAAACACTGCCACCGGAGTGATATGCTGGGCTTCCAGAGACTTTACGATTGGGGCCAAGATCAGGTCGTGCGCCTGGGATGAGCAACCCCAAGAATTTACTCTGGTGCCACCTTGTCCGATTCAATAATGAGATGGCTAGCACCACAATACCTCTCACCACTCCACCTTACATAAGCCTATATTGATAGTTCGCCATGTCGCTTTCAGGTCATACAGCCTTGATTACCGGAGCAGGCCAAGGCATTGGTAGAGCCTGCGCACTAATCTTCGCCTCCAGGGGAGCCGATCTGGTGCTGTTGGATAAAAACCCCAAAACTCTGGACACGGTTGTTACTGAACTACGAGAGATGGGGCGCCGGGTAGTGGATCACGTAGTTGACCTGATTGAACTGGAAAGGCTCAAGGATATGGCTGAAAAGGTCCACAATCTTGCCTTGATAGATATCCTGGTAAATAACGCTGGATTTGACCGACCGGGTACGACTGCCAAAATTGACAGAAAAGGGTTTGATGAGGTTCTCAGCATCCATGTCACCGTGCCGCTAACTCTCATCCAAATTTTCATGCCTGGCATGCGGGCAGCAGGATGGGGCCGGATCATCAATGTAGGTTCCATATATGGGATCATCGGCGGCAAAGGAGAAGTGGCTTATTCTACAGCCAAGGCCGGAATCATTGGACTGACAAAATCCGTAGCAAAGGAATGTGGTCACGATGGAGTTACCGTGAATGCGGTTCTGCCCGGGCTAATCCGGACACCGGCCATAGAGACATCTATGGCCGAAAAATACAAACAGGCTATCATCGGCGACACAGCCTTGGCGCGAATGGCTGAACCTGAAGAGGTGGCACGTGTTATCGCATTCCTCGCCTCAGATGATGCCTCCTTTATCACGGGCACCGCCTTACCCGTTTCTGGGGGATGGGGCATATTATAAGACACAGCTTATCAAAAAACCACCTCACCCTCATCAACAGTGGCGGTCCATCATAAGGAAATTGTCATTACCAGATAGCTTTGAGATCTTTCCTTCCTCTTATCCACTCTTGCATAACTAATGAGTTTTTCCTGAAGCTCCCAGCAGCAAGACCTCGGCGAGCTGAGTTGAGTCGCGGCAGGGTATTCTAGCGAAGACGAATAAAAAACTTGACTAGGCTCGGTTTTGATTATATTCCACCACAAAACACAGTATGCGGTAACAACCCTCATGACAGACTGGTCGGATAGCAGATTAAGTTGGCTTGCATTAAAGATGATTCCAAATTTGGGGAACATTACCTACAAGCACCTTGTCGAGAGATTTGGTGATCCAGCTAGTGTATTCAAGGCCAAACTTAATGATTTACTTGAGATAGAAGGACTAAGGCTCCAGACTGCAAAGCGCATTTTAGATAGTGCCTGGGAAGGAAACCCACAAGACGAACTGATGGCCATAGAAAAGTCAGGCATCAGGCTCATCACCATGTCAGATTCCTCTTTTCCCAGGGATCTCCGAGAAATTCATGATCCACCACCGCTTTTGTATCTAAGAGGCAATGATATCCCCTCAGGCCGGGCCATAGTTGCCGTTGTAGGCTCAAGAAACCCAAGTCACTATGGTCTCAAAGTGACGGAAGAGATATGCCAAGCCTTGGCACAAAGGAACATAAGCGTTGTCAGCGGCATGGCCAAGGGAATAGATTCAGCAGCCCATCGAGGTTGCCTAAGGGGAAGAGGGTTTACCATTGCTGTTTTGGGCTCAGGCATGGATATCATATACCCCGAATCAAACACCAACCTTTTCAACCACATAGCTGAAAAAGGGTCTGTTCTTACTGAGTTCCCTTTAGGGACTCCGCCAGAGGCATGGAATTTCCCTACAAGAAACAGGATAATCAGTGGCCTGTCAAAAGGTGTTGTGGTGGTAGAGGCCTCAAAACAGAGTGGCTCTCTGATAACAGCCTCTCTGGCCCTAGACCAGGGCAGAGAGGTCCTTGCCGTACCGGGTAGCATAGAGTCCTTCAAAAGCACCGGAACCCATCTGCTTATCAAACAGGGGGCCAGGCTGGTTGAGAATGCAGACGATATCGCGCAAGAGCTTGGATTGAATGACTACAGCCCTGAGCAGGCGGCCATAGACAAAAAAAGAGCGTTACCATTCATGGAAGAAGATGAGAAGACGATCTATAACCTCCTGAGCAATTATCCCCTTCACATAGATCACATAACCCTGCACAGCAAAATGGATTCCGCCAGGGTGGCAAGCCTTCTAACAAGGCTTGAATTAAAGGGGATAGTTATGCAGTTACCGGGAAAAATGTTTGTGATTTCTTGACCTTGTTGCCTTAGAAGCCTATGAATTCAAAAAACTCAATAGATGCGCCCATAACGAAAAAGATGGCAAAAAAGAAAACAACACGTTTCAGCAAAGGATTCACCAAAATACCCGATACTACGGGGAAACAATTGGTAGTTGTCGAATCCCCGGCCAAGGCTCGTACCATCAATAAATATCTCGGTCCGGACTATGTGGTCGCATCCTCGATAGGACACATTCGGGACCTACCCGACAAGAATCCCAAAGGAGCCAAAGATCCTGTCCCAGGGGTCGATCTGGATCACGGTTTCAAACCTAATTACCAGATCATCAAGGGTAAGGCAAAAACAGTCATGGAATTGAAACGAGCAGCCAAAGATGCCTCAGGCATCTGGCTGGCGACCGACCTGGACCGCGAAGGAGAAGCGATCGCCTGGCATCTTGCCGAGGCACTCATGGTCAAACCCAATCATGCCAATCGTGTGGTATTCAACGCAATTACCAAGAGCGAAATCCAAAGGGCTTTTCGCCACCCCCGTGCGCTTGATATGGACAAGGTCAACGCTCAGCAGGCCCGAAGAATTCTGGACCGCATCGTGGGCTATCAGGTTTCACCCCTCTTGTGGAAAAAGGTGGCAGGCGGATTGAGTGCGGGCCGCGTGCAATCAGTGGCGGTCCGGCTGGTGGTCGAGCGCGAACGCAAAATTGCAGCGTTTGTGCCGGAAGAGTACTGGAAACTGACCGGTTATTTCACCACAGACTTAGACAATGCCACCGACCTGGGCAAAGAGTGGCGGGAGTGGCTGGCCGAGACCCCCCAGAAGCAAAACAGCACAAAGTCAAAAGGTCGGACTGTCCGCGAAAGAAATGACTGGCTAGCCACGCACAACAGCCTCACTGCAGAATTGGTTGAAATGGACGGGAAGAAATTTGAGCCAAAAGACAGTGAAACCGCGCTGGCAGCGAGCAAACGTGCAGGTTTTCACCTTCAAGAGCAAATCCAAACAAAAAATCCCAAAGCAAAGGGACCGGCACAGCGGATTATTCATTTCAGGGGCCATGTGATGGGCGGACCAGAGTGGAGGGTAAAGTCACTTCAAACCAAGCGAATCAAAAGCCGTCCTTATGCACCCTTTATCACCAGCACCCTTCAGCAATCGGCCGCAAATCAACTCGGTTTTCCTGCTCAGTTTACTATGCGCACCGCCCAGGAGCTATACGAGGGCGTATCTGTCACTGGGATCGGATCGGTCGGTTTGATAACATACATGCGAACCGACTCGACCCATCTATCGAATCAAGCCATCAACATGGTCAGAGATTACATCGGTTCCAAGTTCAGCCATCGCTATCTGCCAGCAAAGCCGAATGTCTTTTCCTCACCAAACAAAGCGGCTCAGGAGGCACACGAGGCGATCCACCCTACCGATGTAGGCCTTACCCCCGACCGGGTTCGCTCCTCGCTTACTGAGCAGCAATACAAATTATATAAAACCATCTGGGAACGATTTGTGGCCTGTCAAATGGCCGATGCCCTGTGGGATACTACAACCGTCCTCATCTCAGGCATTGACGAAGATGGAGAACTGGTGTTCCGAGCCACCGGCCGGGTGCTTGTCTTTGACGGATTTTATAAAGTCGTAGGTTTACCTGCCACATCTGACGAGGTGATCCTACCGAAAATCGTTGAAAAACAGCAGCTGGCCGCGATTGGACTCTCTCCTGTACAAAACTTTTCCTCGCCCCCACCCCGATACACTGAGGCATCACTCATAAAAAAACTCGAATCAGAGGGTATAGGCCGACCAAGCACCTACGCCCAGATTATTCAGGTGATCCAGAACCGTAAGTACGTAGAAAAGATCCAAAATCTATTCCACGCAACCCATCTCGGTTCCGTGGTCACTGATAAACTAATCGAGGCATTTCCGGAGATCATGGAAGTGGGTTACACGCGCAACATGGAGCAGCAACTCGATGCCATTGAAGACGAGCATACCGATTGGGTGCAGATGCTTAAGAGGTTCTACGGACCTTTCAAACAGGGTCTGGACGCAGCATACAGAAACATGGGGCACGCCAAAGCAGAGTCTCAGCCTGCCCCCTATACCTGTCCGAAATGTGGCAGCAGTACGGTCTATCGTTTGGGTCGAAATGGACGATTTTTGAGTTGTTCTCAGTACCCAGCATGCAAATATGCAGCACCAGTCGATACCGATGGAAACCCTGTTGCACCGGAGCAGACGGAGGTAGCCTGTCCCGAGTGTGGTGCACCAATGCTGCTCCGCAAAGGACGTTTCGGGCCATTCCTCAGCTGCAGCAGATACCCTGACTGCAAAGGTATTGTAAACCTCGATAAGAAAGGCTATGTGAGCCCGCCAAAAATACCACCATTGCTCACCGATCTCCCGTGCCCCAAGTGCGGAGCTCCATTGAATCTGCGTCGCAGCCCGCGGGGACCTTGGCTGAGTTGCTCAACCTTTCCCAAGTGCCGGGGCAGACTGAGCTGGGGTTTACTCGGAGATGATACCAAGCCAAGGTTGAAACACGCCCTCGAAGAACATGAAAAGGCACATCAACAGGCAATCATCCGCAAACTCGATGGAAGCGCTGTGGGCAATCACTACAAACCACAGGCCAAACAGTTAGATGAGCCAGGAGAAGAGGGTGAAGATTTGACTTGAACCTTGGATTTTTACATCGAGCGCCACCTCAGACTCCACTGTGACCAAAACCGCCCTCTCCTCTTTCCGTGGAATCAAGCTCCTGCACCTCTTCAATGATTGCCCGAGAAACCCTGCTTATGATAATCTGGGCAATCCGGTCACCCCTCTTGATGGTTAAGGGTTTCTTCCCCCAGTTAACAGCAATTACACGAACTTCGCCCCTATAGTCCGAATCTATCGTACCGGGAGAGTTGACCAACCCGAGCCCGTGTTGCAAGGCCAGACCACTCCTGGGCCGAATCTGTGCTTCATATCCTTTTGGAAGGGAAATAGACAAGCCAGTTGGAATAGGCCTTATGTCACCAGGTTGCAAGGTAATCTCTTCAGTAATGGCTGCCTGGAGATCAAGGCCAGACGAACCGTCTGATTGGTAGGAGGGCAGAGGTAAATCTGGATTACTACCCGATCTCTTTACCTTTACTATGACCGTATCCATCATAACCCACGCGTTACGTTTGTTTGGTGAGCGGAAATTCTTCTTTCAAGAGAAAGATACTGGGTCCACAAGCATCGAACCCCGGTCCACAGGGCCCAGCACTGTTAATGAGACGTTATCTGTAGAGAATACCCTCCTCGAGGCATCTACTACTTCGTCCAGGGCAACCTTTTCCAATTCTGCAATCAATTCCTCCTGAGGTATATATCGGCCAAAAATAGACTCGTTCTTAGCCAGTTGTATCATAAGGCTGTTCATACTCTCCGCAGCAAGCAAAATTCCCTCTGACAAATAGTCTTTTGCCGCAGCGATATCATTTGAAGAGAGATCCACCTTCTGAATTCTCCTGATAAGCGACCCAATCAGTTCAAGCACCTCATTAACTGCCTCCTTGTCTGTGGCAACGTATATCTTTATCGCTCCGGTATCAGTATAGGCACTCTGGTACGAATAAACAGAATATGCTAGACCCCGCTTCTCCCTGATCTCTTGAAACAGCCTGCTACTCATGTTGCCACCCAGGATAGTATTGAAAACAGCCTCAGCAAACCGTTCCTCCCCAGAAAGTGATGAGCTCTGAGCACCAAAGCACAGATGCACCTGCTCTAATTCCTTAGGGTAAAAAGATACACTTGGCGTAACCAATGGGATAGGTCTCGCCACGAGACCATTGTGATTGCCTTGAAGTGGCTCAAAGAAGGGCCTAAAATAGCTAACGAAAACCTCGTGATCTACCATTCCAGCAGCTGCAATAATTACCCTCTCAGGGGAATAAAACCGTGATGAATAATCAAGGATCTGATTCCTTGTAATGGTGTCCACTGTTTCCTTTGTGCCCAGAATCGGCCTCCCCAACGGCTCCCCAGACCAAAACGACTGGTCATACAGAATTTGAACATATTCATCATGGGTATCTTCCATCATACTGATCTCCTGAAGAACAACAGACTTCTCCAGGTCTAAGTCTTCTTCAGCAAAGACCGAATTAGTGAATATGTCGGAAAATATTTCGGTTAGAAATTTGAGGTGTTTATGGAGGACTCTGGCATGAAAGCAGGTCTGTTCTTTAGTGGTAAAGGCATTCGAGAAACCACCAATCGCATCGAGCTCTTTTGCGATCTGCATCGCTGATCTGCGCCCGGTACCTTTGAAAATCATGTGCTCTATGAGATGAAATATTCCCCTTTCTTTCTCAAGCTCATCCCTGGATCCTGCATCCACCCAAATCCCTAAGGAGACAGATTTTGCATGCGATACACTTTTCGTAACTATCCTGGTTCCATTGGCGAAAACAGTCTTTTTAAAGGTCATCTGCACTCCGTCCCAATGCCGCTTTCCTAGAAAGCCGGATCTTCCCATTGCTGTCGATTTCGATAACCTTCACCAAGACCTCATCGCCTTCTTTCAGTACATCACTCACCTTCCCTACCCTCTCATGACTTAACTGAGAGATATGTATGAGTCCTTCAGAGCCGGGCAAAACCTCAACAAAGGCCCCAAAATCCATGATCTTTTTTACCTTGCCCAGATAGAATTTTCCGACCTCTGCCTCTCTCACTATGTCCTCTATCATTTTTATGGCCTTGTCCGTGCCCTCACTCTCAGTAGATGCAATCATCACGGTACCATCATCATCAATATTAATCTGTGTACCAGTTGTGAGACTGATATGTTTGATCATCTTTCCACCAGGACCGATAATATCCCTAATCTTTTCGGGCTTGACAGTGATGGTCACAATTCTCGGTGCATATTTGGATATCTCAGATCTGGATTGCGATAGGGCCTTGTTCATTTCACTGAGGATATGTATTCTAGCCTCTTTAGCCTGGTGCAGAGCTTTTGCCATTATTTCTTTTTTGAGTCCGTCAATCTTGATATCCATTTGGAGCGCAGTTATTCCATACTCTGTTCCGGTAACCTTAAAATCCATATCACCGAAATGATCCTCATCACCTATTATATCAGTCAATATGGCCACGTTCTCGCCTTCTGAAATAAGACCCATTGCTACACCGGCCACTGGATCTTTAACAGGAACACCTGCATCCATCAATGAAAGGGATCCCCCGCACACACTTGCCATAGAAGATGAACCATTTGATTCCACTATTTCAGAAACTACCCTGACAGCATAAGGAAAATCATCCTTCTCCAACAAAACAGGGAGAAGCGCTCTTCTCGCAAGGGCACCGTGCCCAATCTCTCTCCTGCCCGGAGGTCCCAATCTTTTGGCCTCACCAACACTAAAGGGAGGAAAATTATAGTGAAAGGTGAATCCTCTATACGTGTCTCCGTAGATTGATTCTATCTTCTGTTCATCACTTTCAGTGCCAAGCGTCGTCAGAACCATGGCTTGGGTTTCACCTCTGGTAAATAGGGCCGATCCATGAACACGCGGTAAAATGCCCACCAAACACTCAATAGGTCTTACCTCAGTGAAGGACCTGCCATCGACTCTTTTGCTCTCCCTCAATATCTTATCCCTGGCCAATCTCTTCTCCAGATCGTAAATCGCATCGCGGATTTCTCTCTCCTTATCTTCATATTCTTCTCTGAGTGATTGCATTACATAATCAACGGCCTCGGAAATCTTGTTTTGTCGCGCCACCTTCTCAGAACAAGATAGTGCCTCCCTTATGTGAGGTTCACCGATCTCTCTCACCTTAAGCATCAATCCTTCATCTTTTGAAGGAGTAACAAAACGCCGCTTTTCCTTTCCGACGGCATCTTGCAGCTCTATCTGCATATCAATAATAGGCTGCATGGCTTGATGCCCAAAAAAAATAGCCTCGAGTATGTCATCTTCCGAGACAAACCTACCATCCCCTTCCACCATAACAACATCTGTCTTTGTTCCAGCCACAATCAGATTCAAATCGCTCTTTTCTTGCTCCTCTAATGTGGGGAAGGCAATGAGTTTGCCATCAACCCTACCTATCTGTGCACTGCCAACTGGACCTCCAAAGGGGATATCTGATATGGTGGTGGCAGCAGATGCACCAAAGATGCCCAAAGGGGCAGGGTCATTCTGTTTGTCAAAGGATAAGACACTGGCGATTATCTGGGTCTCAAAGTTGTAGTTCTGAGGAAAAAGAGGCCTCAGAGGCCTATCTATCAGTCGAGAGGTCAGGGTCTCCTTTTCACTTGGCCGTCCCATGTCCCGACGAAAAAAATTACCTGGGATCTTGCCTGCCGAATACGACATCTCTTGAAAATCAACTGTCAAGGGGAGAAAGTCGACACCCTCTCTTACCTTATCAGTAGAAACCACTGTCACCAGGACAACCGTCTCTCCCATTGTTACGATCACGGCTCCGCTGGATTCACGGGCGACCCTGCCAGTTTCAATGTTTAGGATCTTACCATTGACGTGTGCTTTTACATTCTTAATCATTCCTATTATCCCCTTTCATTAAATTACCTTTCAGGCCTCCTATTTCCTCAGACCTAATTCTTGAATGAGCGTCTTATATTGCTCTGGATCTTTCAGTCTAACATAGTTCAAAAGGCGCCTTCTTTGACCAACCATTTTCAAAAGGCCCCTCCTCGAGTGATGGTCTTTGGGATGTACCTTGAAATGACCGGTAAGGTCGTTAATCCGTTTTGTCAAAAGGGCGATCTGAACATTTGATGAACCGGTATCTTTTTCATGGACCTTGAATTGATCAATAATCTCCTCTTTCTCTTTGCTTGTTAAAACCACTTTAATTCCTCCTTACCTAATTATGTGAAAACCCTTTTAATATCATATCCACCACTGTCTTCTTCTAAGACTGCAACCAATTCCTCCCCTACTACTGCCTTGAGAGGGTCACCCGAATTAGGAGGTGACGGATTTTGCCCACAGAGTTCCTCTTTATTCGGCTTATGCCCGCTCCTAATCTTTCTTGCCAGTGCATCGGATATTTCGACCTCCATCATCCCTTTCAATGCTTGTTTCAGTGGTATTACCACATCATCAACCCTGTTGTTGAATAGGTATTCACTGACTTGTGTTGCCGTAAGGGCATCATCCACATGAAACGGGCCACTCTGCAGTCTCCTCAAAAACGTCAGATGTGCCCCTGTACCCAGACTTCTCCCCAAATCCGCTGCAAGGGCTCTGATATAGGTACCAGAACTGCAGCAAACCTCTATCCAGACCGTAGGAAGATCTACACGTAAGACGTTGATATATTCAATCCTTACCTCCCTTTCCTGGAGATCGACGGCAACCCCGCTTCGCGCCAATTCATACGCCCGCCTCCCCCTATGATGAAGCGCTGAAAAAACGGGGGGAACCTGCTTAATCGTACCTACAAATTGCTGTGTCTTCTCTTTGATACTATCCTCTGGTAACACTCCTGTGTGTCTTATTTTGATGATTTGTCCTGTCAAATCCTGTGTATCTGTTTCTATTCCGAGCCTGAGAGCAGCTCTGTAAACCTTATCTTGGGACATCAGAAACGAGGATAACTTGGTCCCCTGGTTCAAAAGAATTACCAGTACCCCACTTGCGAAGGGATCCAGTGTCCCTGCATGACCGGCCTTTTTTGCCTTTGTCAGACCCTTGATTGTCTCAACCACCTTGAATGAGCTGGGTCCAGAGTCCTTGTCTACTATTATGATCCCATCCTTTTGAATCATGGCAATGTGTGTGGATAGGTGCTGGTAGTCTGCTGCCAGAATCATCTACTATTCAAAAACCCTTTTGCTTTAGAAAGGAATTCCTGCTTCACGGAGTCCAAACTCCCCTCTTTGGAGAACGCTGCCGCCCTTGGATGACCGCCGCCGCCAAAAAGACTCGCTAGTTCTGCTACATTCACCCAATCATTCGACCGCAAGCTAAATCGGTAACAATCCTTTTTGATCTCCCTTATGAGAACAGCTATCTCAACCCCAGAGATACATCTGGCGTAATCCACAAACCTTTCACAGTTAAGATTGTCAGTGTCCGCCTTTGAGAGTGTGTCTCGTGCCATCGTTATAAGCCCAACCTTTCCAGCAGAATGCAACTCTATTGTTTTTAAGGCCGACTCCAGAATCTGCAACTTCTCCAATGTCCATTCATCCATGACCTTGCGTGATATCCTCCATGGATTAACGCCCCGACTTACCAGTTCCCCAGCAATAGAAAATGCCTCACTAGTAGTATTGTCGTACTTGAATGAGCCAGTGTCGGTTTGTAGGGCCACAAACAGGTTCTCTGCTACAGTCAAATCGAGCGGTAAATTCGCCAGCTTAATCAAGCGATATATAATCTCACCAACAGAGGAACTCTGGACATCAACCAGATTAACGTCACCAAACCGAGAATTATTTTCATGATGATCTATGTTTATCAAAGGCCCTATTTTAGATAGATGACAAGAAGCCGATCCCACTCTTTCAAGATTTCCACAGTCCAGGACTAGGCCAGCATCAAATTCCAATTTCATATCAACGGTATCTACCACTCGCTCTATCCCTGCTAAAGAGCCTAAATGGTCCGGGATAGGGCCCTCATTGAATAAGACAACCTCTTTTCCAGCAAGCAAAAGCGTTCCACCCAAGGCCAACAGAGAACCAATAGCATCCCCATCAGGATCTTTATGGCTGGCCAAAAAAAATTTTTTGCCCCCTTTCACGATACGTGCTATCTCATTCAACCTCATAAAGAGCAACCCTCGCACAAGCATTCCTACATGCGTTTCCATCTTAGAATTGCTAATTCATCCGTAACTTCTCAATAAGTTCGGGTTCTGTCATTGCGAGCAAAGCGAAGCAATCTCTATGTCAACGGCAAGGAATCAGCCGAACTTTTTGGGAAGTTACTATTCATCCGATCCCAGGCCCAATTTTGCCAAAAGCCTTTCCATCTTTTGGCCATAGTCTAGTGATTCATCATACCTAAATTGAATATCTGGGACGTATCGCAATTGGAGCCTCTCTCCTATCTCTCTTCGTATGAATCCCTTTGCGCTTTCAAAACCTTCATAGACCTCCTTTTTCTGCCGACCCTCCCAAAAAAGGCTGTAATAAACATAAGCATGTCTCAAATCTTTGCTCATACGCACATCTGTCACGGTTACCCCTTTGAGCCTCGGATCCTTAACCCTTCTGAGAAGAAGGTTTGATATTTCCTTCAAGATCTGGTCGCCAACGCGGTGAGTTCTGT
Source organism: Deltaproteobacteria bacterium (assembly GCA_019310725.1). Lineage (GTDB taxonomy): Bacteria > Desulfobacterota > DSM-4660 > Desulfatiglandales > B25-G16 > JADFWK01. The sequence goes on from JAFDDT010000023.1 coordinate 21,700, forward strand.
TTCCTGCAAGCATAGTGCATGAATGAGTTAAATATTCAGTATCTCAATAGAGGAATCTACAATCTCCCCCAGGTAGAGGGATTCTAAAAAGGAAAGGATAGTGTCGAGTGACGAATTCACAAATCGCCTATCATTACCCACAGCACTGATACCCAGTTCGATCATCTGCCACTTGTCATTAGAACCGACCTCAGCAACAGAGACATTGAATTTGTTGCGAACCCTGGCAACAATACCCTTTACAACCTTTCTCTTCTCTTTGAGTGAATGGTTATTGTGGATATACAGGGAAAGCTTAAGGGTTCCAATCACCATATCAAAGCTCCGCTTTCATCTCCTCAACTACATAAACCTCCAGGACGTCTCCGGGCTTTATATCATTATAATTTTCTATTCCGACACCGCACTCAAAACCCGAGGACACGTCTTTGACATCGTCTTTGAACCGTTTCAAGGAACCAATCTGTCCATCAAACATGACTACCTCATCCCTCAATAGGCGCACCTTGGCATTTCTTTCAATCTTACCATCAGTTACGTAGCAACCAGCTATAGTGCCCAGCTTGGAGATATGAAATACCTCCTTGACGTCTGCCCGGCCAATAGTATTCTCTGTGTAAACCGGCTCAAGAAGCCCAACCATAGCTAATTTAATATCCTCTATCACCTTGTAAATAACATCATAAAACCTTATATCAACTCTCTCCTTTTCTCCAAGACTCCTGACGGTCGGGGTAGTCCTAACGTTAAAACAGATAATTATGGCCTCAGAGGCTGAGGCAAGCATTACATCACTCTCTGTAACGGCTCCGGTTGCTCCATGGATAACCTTTAATTTCACCTCTTCTGTGCTGAGTTTGGTCAAAGAATCCACGATAGCCTCTAACGAACCCTGTACGTCAGCCTTGACTATGATATTCAGTTCCTTCACCTTGCCTTCTTTGATCCTGTCAAAAAGACTGTCGAGGCTGAGGGAACCCTGGTTTCCCACAGTTTCCAATCGTGCGTCAATTCTCCTGTGTTCGCTAATCAATTTTGCCTTCTTCTCATCCGCCACAACCACAAAATCATCGCCGGCCATGGGCACGCCAGAAATTCCATAGATTTCAACAGGCATAGAGGGAGACGCCGATTTTATCTTCTGTCCTCTATCATCAAGCATCGCCCTTACCCTTCCATAGCTCTCTCCGCAAAAAAAGAAGTCACCTTGCTTCAGGGTGCCATTACGAATAAGAACCGTAGCAATTGGACCTCTATTCTTATCCAGCCGAGCCTCTATGATTGTTCCGCGCGCCTTTTTTCTGTAATTTGCTTTCAACTCTAGTATCTCTGATTGAAGTAGAATAGACTCAAGAAGCTCCTCCAGACCTTCCCCTGTTTTGGCCGACACATAACTAAAAATGGTATCACCGCCCCACTCCTCTGCCAAAAGGCCATATTTTGATAACTCCCTTCTGACCTTTTCTGCGTCTGCGCTTGGCTTGTCCATCTTGTTAACAGCGGCAATAATAGGAATGCTGGCTGCCTTCGCATGATCAATGGCCTCTATGGTTTGTTCCTTTACCCCGTCATCAGCGGCAACAACCAATACAATCAAATCAGTTACCTGTGCGCCCCGTGCCCTCATCGCAGTGAACGCCTCATGTCCGGGTGTATCAAGAAAAACAATATCACCATGTGGGGTATCGACATAGTACGCCCCTGTGTGCTGTGTTATGCCACCGGCCTCTTTGTCAATAATCCTTGACTTTCTGATATAATCCAGGAGAGATGTCTTTCCATGGTCTACATGTCCCATTATGGTAATCACCGGTGGTCGAGCAGAAAGATCTTCAGGTCTGTCCTCTTCTTCGAAAAGAATATCCTCCTCTTCAAAAGATGGGGGTTCCAATTCATACCCAAACTCGCCCGCCACAAGAGAGGCAGAATCAAAGTCAACCGTCTGGTTGAGGGTAGCCTTTATGTCTATCTCCATCAATTTCTTAACGAGCTCGCCTCCCTTGATCCCCATGCGCTTTGCCAGCTCAGCAACACTGATCACCTTAGGAACCTTAATCCTTCGTTTAATAGCCTTCGGGACAGTTATCTCCGTTTGTTTGAACTTTTTCTTATCAAGCTTGGCCTTTGTCTTTAATTTCCCCTTGCCGGCAAAGCCCCTCTCAGCGTCCCCATATAGGTCTTTCCGCTCAAATACTTCCCTCCTCCGCCTTCGATATTCCCTCTTGGGAGCCAGTTCATCCTTCTCCTCTTTCCTTCTCTTTTTTATCTCCTTTTCTTTCCTACCTACCTCCTTTGAGGGCAATACGATGTCAGCTGACGGCATCTTGGCTACGGGTTCCTGGATTTCCGGCTCAGGCGGCCGAACTTCAGCTAGCTTTATTATCTTTGCCGGAATAGTTTTGGGCTTAGGCTTCTTTTTCTTTTCAATCTTGGCCTCAACTTTTCCCACCTGCTGGTCAACAGCAGGTTTTACTTCCAACTCCTTGGCTTCCTCTTTTTCTTCCTTTCGTTTCTCTTCCAAAACCTCTGATACTTTCCCCTCCGGTACCGAAACAGTCTCCTCAGGAGATGGTTTAACTTCTTCATCAACTACCGGCTCCTCTTCCTTGATCTGTTCCGGCACCTTAGGAATGATCTTTTTTCTCCTGCGTATGATAGTCGACTTTATTCTTTTCTCCTCAAAGACCTCACTCGTTGCACCTGAAAGATAGTCCTTGGCCCGGGATACATCATCTCTATCGAGAGCACTCATATAATTGTTGATAGACAAACCGGCGGCCTTCAATTTCTCAACCAGTTCACCGGAATTCATGTTCAGTTCTTTGGCTAACTCATAAACCCTTACCTTACTCATGTACCCCTCCAGGCAATCCTTGCTTTTTTTCATCCCATACGTCTTTACTATCAACGCTTAACGACTGTACGTAATCAACGGCCCCCTGTATCAAATCCCTGGCCTTTTTGTCACTGATGCCCTTAATGGTTGCCAAATCAGCTGGCTCGGCCCTGGAAATATCTTCTGCTGACCTGTACCCCATCTCATACAGGGCAGTGGCCAATTTGTCACCAACACCGGGAAGTATGTGCAAAGATTCATAACCCTCTTTCAGTTCCTTGTTGTACTCTGACTCACCATTCACATCCAGTTTCCAGTTGGTAACTCGGGATGCCAGCCTCACATTCTGACCCTTCTTCCCAATAGCAAGAGATAGTTGGTCGTCCGGTACAACCACCTCCATAGATCTATTCTCTTCGTCAACTATTACCCTCAGGATTTCAGCTGGGGCCAAGGCATTGCATACAAATTTCGCTGGATCAGGATCCCACGGAACGATATCGATCTTTTCACCCCTAAGCTCTTGTACTACCGCCTGCACTCTCGAGCCCTTCATCCCAACGCAGGCCCCTACAGGATCAACATCCCTATCCTTTGAAGCAACGGCTATCTTGGCTCTACCACCAGGCTCCCGAGCTACCTGCATAATCGTCACAATGCCTTCGGAAATCTCTGGCACCTCACTTTCGAAAAGGGCAGACAAAAAGTTGGGGTGTGTTCGAGATAATATGATCTGGGGACCTCTGCTGAATTGCCTAACATCATAGATGTAAGCCCTGACCCTATCGCCCTGTGTGTAACTCTCTTTGGGGATTTGCTCCTTCAAAGGAAGCTCGGCCTCTGCCTTGCCCAGATTAGCAATAATCGCCCCTTTGTCGAAACGTTGAACAATGCCATTAATGATCTCCCCTTTCCTATCCTTAAAATCTTCATAAACCGCATCCCTCTCAGCTTCTCTTAACCGTTGCATGATTACCTGCTTGGCTGATTGCGCCGCTATCCTTCCCAAGTCATCGGTATCCATCTTGATGCCTAAACTGTCACCGACTTCAGACTCTGGATCAAGCTTCCTGGCATCTTCCAAAGATACTTGGACCCTCTCATCTCTTACCGTGTCAACTACCTCCTTAAACTCAAAGACCTCGATTTCTCCCATTTCTCTGTTAAATGTCACCTCTAACTCATACTCGAGGCCAAATCTCTTTTTAACAGCTGAGCGAACAGCCTCTTCCAATGCCTCGATCAGAATCTTCGCATCAATCCCTTTATCTCGACTGACCTGTTCGATCGTTCTTAACAAATCCGTAATCATCTTCCGTTCTCCACCAACATATCATTTATTATATTCATATTTTAATCTGGCCCTATCAATCCCCTCTAAGGGTAACTCAACCACATTCGTATCATCCAGTAAAAGATGAATCATTGCTTCCCTGACATCTACAAGACGACCGGTAAAATTCCTCCTGTTGTTGATAGGTTGTGACATAGTTACCTTTACCGTCTTGTCAATTGACTGAATAAAATCACGCTTCTTTTTCAAGGGCCTGTTGAGCCCAGGAGAGGAAACCTCAAGCACATAGGGATGGCCAATGATATTCTTTGCTTCAATAATATCCCCAAGCTCTCGGCTAACCCCTGCGCAGTCGTCCAAAGTCACGCCACCTTCTCTATCTATGAAAACCCGGAGGATCCATCTGCCTTTCTCAGAAAGGAACTCCGTCTCCACCATCTCCATGCCCCGCGAATCTAACAGAGGTTCAGCCACGGATGACACCTCATGAACAATCCTTTTAGATGCCGATATCATCAAGAAGCCTCTTACATAAAAAGCGGGCGCTAAAGCCCGCTCCCCAAACTTACTCGTTTGTCGTCAGATTTAACTCATCCGCTTTTCAAAGTAATAACTTTCCTGCTAGCCACCGCTTTCTACCTCGAAAAGGGAACAGAACTCTTTTTTCACCCAATCTGGAGCGGGCAACGGGGCTCGAACCCGCGACACCAAGCTTGGGAAGCTTGTACTCTACCAGCTGAGCTATGCCCGCCCGACTAAATATTTAAATTTATATTAGAATATCAAGGGATAGTCAAGTACAATTTGCAGGGTGCCCCATCACCCTTTATGGAAGAAGAAACTTTTTTAATACGCACCTCCAGGAGAGAATAGCAAAAAGGGTTTTACTATCAGAGTGTCAGGTAGTAGTCTAACTGGCAAACACAACGTGGCAATGGGTCTAGGGGTGTTAGATGAACACAATGAGCTTAAAAGATGTAGGGCTCGCAGTGCTTTCAGGGCTCATGTTGACTGCCAGCTTTGCCCCTATCAACCTGGACTGGATAGCATGGATATCCCTCATTCCTCTTCTTTCGAGCCTCAGAGACAAATCCTCAAATATTGCGTTTCAACTCGGGCTTATCGCTGGCCTTTCACACTATTTGACACTGATATACTGGATAGTAGTAGTTCTTTCTTACTACGGAAACCTCCATCCGATTTTGACGCTCGGAGCCCTGTTCCTTCTTTGTCTCTATTTAGCACTTTACAGCGCCCTGTTTTCCCTGATCTGGAACAGTTTCAAAAAGGCTCGACTCTCTTGCTTTTGGGGAGCAGTTGTTTGGGTTGCACTGGAATATGTACGATCACACGTAATGACCGGCTTCCCCTGGTGCCTCTTAGGGTACACCCAGTATTTGAGGTTGCCGCTCATACAAATATCGGATATTGCCGGTGTCTACGGCATATCCTTTGTTATAGTGCTCGTAAACCTGATACTGTTCACCACGGTGCTCGGCGCTCGCGCCAAAAAAAAGAAGTCTGCCATCCTAGAGATAATACTTGCCTCTTTTCTCGTAGGTTTTGTCCTTATTTACGGCTTTCATAGGGTGAAAGTGAAAGCAGAAATGAGCTCACATGGAAAGGCGATCAGGGTAGTAATTGTCCAGGGGAATATTGATCAATCTGTTAAATGGGACCCGGAATTTCAAGAAGAGACAGTGGCTCTTTATACCAACCTATCCGTGGAATCTGGGGGTTTTAGACCACATCTCATTATCTGGCCTGAAACTGCTGTTCCATTCTATTTTCAAGATAACTCTCCCCTTTCAAAACAAGTCTTTGGGGTCCCTGAAAAAACCAGCTCAAAACTCCTGTTCGGTTCCCCTGCATATGTAAGGGATAAGAGCGGAATCCAGTACTACAACAGGGCCTATGTGATATCTCAAGATAGGGTTATTGATTACTATGATAAGGTTCACCTCGTCCCCTTCGGGGAATATGTTCCGCTCAAAAGATACCTTCCCTTTATCCGTCGGTTAGTAATGGCTGCAGGGGACTTTTCACCCGGTCAGAACCCGAAACCAATAGGCACTCCAGACCTTCAAATTGGAGTAATTATTTGCTTTGAGGCCATCTTTTCGGATATCTCTCGAGATCACTCTACCCATGGAGCCCAGCTCTTGGTAAACCTTACCAATGATGCCTGGTTTGGTCGCACCAGCGCTCCCTACCAACATCTCAGCATGGCTGTCTTGAGGTGTGTAGAAAATGGTTTGCCCATGGCAAGGGCCGCCAATACTGGTATCAGTGCTATTATTCTTGCAAGTGGTAAGATTGTAGTTGAGAGTGAACTATTTGCTACAGAGGTATTACAGAAAGAACTAAATTTGAATCAGACCAAAACATTTTATTCACAATTTGGCAATGTTTTTGCTATACTAGTATGTGGAATAACGATTCTTACACTTTTCTGGAGATTAGGAAAAAAGAGGAGATGAACCCATGTTTGAGACAGAGATAACAGAAACAACACATTTCTTGAATAGGAAACTCGATGATCTATGGGAGCATCTTTGACCTCTCCAAGGGTGAAGAAAGGCTAAATAGGATTGAAAAAATCTTATCTAAGACGGATTTCTGGCAAAATAGCCACCGTGAGGCAACGCAGCTGAGCCAGGAAAGAGGCTTTCTGAGTAATCAAATAGATCAGTGGCACCGATACAAAAACGAGTTAGAAGAACTCGACATCCTAACCAAGGTAGCCCAGGAAGAAAATGACCACGATTCGTTGGTCGATTTGGGGAAAGACCTTCTGGAGCTAAAAAGAGAGATAGAGCGTTACGAACTTCAGACACTGCTCGGAGATAAAGATGACAAAAGAAATGCAATTGTAGCCATCAACGCAGGCGCAGGGGGAACAGAGGCCCAAGACTGGGTGGAAATGCTCTTGAGGCTTTATCTCAAGTGGACTGAGTCGAGAAAGATGAAGACCCAAGTTGTTGACCAGTTACCTGGAGACGAGGCAGGCATAAAAAACGTTACCCTCACGGTGAGTGGCCCTTATGCGTATGGTTATCTGAAATCTGAAGATGGCATTCACCGGATGGTACGGATCTCCCCCTTTGATGCCAATGCGCGAAGACACACCTCCTTTGCTTCCGTTTCTGTCTTGCCAGAAATCGAAGATGACATCGCCATTGGGATAAATGAAAAGGATATCAGGGTTGAAACCTTCAGGGCGAGCGGTCCAGGCGGACAGCATGTTAACAAGACCAGCTCCGCTGTAAGGATTACCCACCTGCCTACCAGTATAGTTGTTCAGTGCCAGAACGAAAAATCTCAGCACAGAAACAGGGAACTGGCGCTCAAAATTCTCAAAGCACGGTTATACGGGCTGGAAAAGGAGAAACAAAATAAGGAAAAACAGCTCAGACATCAATCCCAGAAAGACATAGCATGGGGAAACCAAATAAGATCATACGTATTCAACCCTTACCAACTCGTAAAAGATCACCGGACGAACCTTGAAGTTGGGGATATTGAAAGGGTCATGAATGGGGATATTGACATGTTTATTGATGCCTACCTCAAATGGCTCCAGAATCAAAAATAATACATCCTATCCTCCCTTATACGCCAATCCCATATCCTTTATGTACGAGCCGATACCCTTCACTATGCCGGAAGCAGTCCTATTCAGATAGGTCTCGGTACAGAGGCGTTTGTTTTCAGTCCGGTTCGTAATATATCCTACCTCTACCAGAATTGCAGGCATCTCAGCACCAATCAGGACATAGAACGGGGCCTGTCTCACACCCCTATTCTGAACTCCTTTGTATCTCTTACGCAACTCCCTCACCAGACCTTTTTGCACAAATTCTGCCAGCCTGGCCGATTCGTTTATCTTTGTGTTCAGCATGAGGTCATTCAAAATCATCTGAAGATCGCCTATGTTCTTTGTAGAGGTAGCATTTTCTCTTGCAGCTAAATTCATGGCATCTTCGTCTAAGGCGATATTCAAAATATATGTCTCTACCCCGCTAATTCTCCTGTCCCTATGGGCGTTTGTATGGAGAGAGATAAAAAGATCCCCCTTTTTCATGTTGGCAATTGCAGTGCGATCTTCCAGTGGCAAAAACACATCACTCTTCCTGGTGAGAACTACCTCGCATCCGAGCTCTTGCCTCACTTTGCCTGCCACTAATCGTGCGAGTTTAAGCATGACATCCTTCTCTCGTATCCCGTTTCTCCCTATTGCCCCCGGATCTTTTCCGCCATGGCCTGCATCGACTATGATCCTCCTCACGCCGAGGCCTAATTGCTTGGCCAGAGATATTCCTTTCTGACTATCTTTCGGTCGTTTATGTCTTTCGGGGGTTGCTGGGGCAACTCCTTTCCTTTCTGGTCTCAATCGCCGATCTTCACCCTGAACATCAACAACGATTCGAAAGGGATCATAAAGATGAAAAATCTTGTAGCTTTCCATATTCTCAATATCGAGGACTACCCGCACCGTCTTTGTGTTGTACTGGGCAGCGCGAGCCCTTCGCAACAGGCCATCCTTTATGGGTATAGAACTCTCTATATCCTTGCTAATACGGGCATTGTGAAGATCAACAAAAAGCCGTCCTGGCTTCTTGAGACTGGGGTCCTTTTTCAGGAGGTGCTCCTTGTATGTGACCTGATCCTCCAAATCCACAACTACTCTCGTGTAGGTCGGGGTTGACCAGTGTCTGATGTTATTGACTGAGACCAACTTTTTTTTCTTGGCCGCAGCCTTCCTACCGGTTTCTCTGGCTATTCTCTTTTCCCCCAAAACACGTTCCAGCTCATCCATCCTCTTAGATGCCTTAAGGCGTGCATCTCCACTCGGGAATTTTACCTCTACCTTCAGAAATTCAACATACGCCTGCATGGGATCCTTTTTATCTCTGTAAAAGATCTCCCCTAGCCGGTATTGGGCATCATCAGCCAGATTGTGGTCTTTGTATCTCTTAACCAGCTCTCGATAAAGTGATATTGCTCTGCCTATATCAGATTCCCTTGATGAATACCGATAGAGGTAAGCCCAGAGCTCCCCGGCCTCAAACAGCGCGCACGCTGCCTCGTCCGTATTGGGGAAGGACCTGTAAACCTTTTCATATCTTTTTATGCATTTCTCCCAATTATGCCGATACTTTTTCTTGGCCGGAGATCCATAGAGTTGTTTCGTGCACACCCGAGCCTTTTGCAAGAGAGGGGGAGCAGAACGAGGCAAGGCGATAGCTGCTTGCTGAAAGGGGATAAAAAAAAGGACAAAGAGAGAGGATAAGAGAAAAGGAGTCAGCACATACTTCACATATATCAATCTGCGGATCATTGTATATCTTTGGTGCCTCTCGTGAAACAGCACGCGATCATCGAACAAGGAGAATAGGCAAATCTAAGAGGGCAGTTGTCCATTTGATACATCATATGAAGACGGTTCTATAATTCTCATTGAATCCCATTTCAGGCACTGCGGGCACCTCCAAACAAGCTTGTCTGGCCGGTATCCACAATTGCTACATTGAAACTGTACAAAAGGAAAATCCAGCGTTAAGAGAAGGTCCTTATAGGCCTTAATGGCCTCTTCATTTCTTCCTTGTTCCAAAAGCATTTCACCCATAAACCTCCTTGCATCCAAAAAGGAGGGAAACGATTCAATTGCCTGTCTCACATGGTCAAGGGCAGAATCTGTTTCTCCCTCTTGGTAAAGGTACCTGGCCAGGGCCAACTGGGTAGATGCATCAGAATTCCTTTCAGCAACCTCTTTCAAAAAGTCTCCTACAGGCTTAGGATTTTCCATCTTTGCATATGCCCTTTCCAGCCTCTGATAGGCAAGAAAAGTAAACTGGGGAGCCACATCCACTACTTTCTTCCATTTAGCAAGAGCTGCTTTGTGCTCTTGCTGAGCAGAGTAAAGATCCCCCAGGTGAAGATATGCATCAACACACCCATCAAAGATAGAGATGGCCTTTTTGTAGGACTTCTCCGCACCTGCAATATCCCCATCCTTTTCATAGACCTTCCCAAGCTCGGTTTGGTGATGTGCCAAGATATGGCGGTGATTTCCTTTAACTAATTTCGAAAGGGCCTGCCTGGCTTGAAATGCCTTCTCCCAATCATGTATGTCTTCATAGATCCGCTCGATCTGCTCATGGGCCTCGACATTATTGGGTTCACTATCAATAACTTCCTGAAAGGCAGACACGGCGCGATTCAAAAAGCCACCTCTCTTATAGTCTAATCCGAGATCAAAGATCGCCCTCAACCTTATGGCCCCGTCCAGATTTGGTCTTAAGATAATCCCCTGTCGTATCCTGATGGCCCTCTCAATATCCCCCTTAGAGCTATAAAGATTGGCCAAGGCAACATAGGTCTCAATCGTGTCTGAATTGATCTGGACCGATTTTGTAAATTGTTCAATAGCCTGATCTGGCTCATTCGATAGTATATGTTGAACGCCTTGAAAGAAGGCCTCATCCCCCCTGTCCAGTTTTCTCCTGATTTTTTCTGCACCCCTCCATCTCATAAGCCTGTCTGCAATAAGACCTGCAACAAAGGCCAAGACTAACCAGATAGCAAATCCCACCCATGATAAATCAAATATCAAGTAATCGTTCCTCCCATACCAAAATCAACGCTTCTTCTTGTCGGCTATGAGGCATTCTCCTGATCTGTCTCTACAAGGGCCGTATCCTCTATCTTTTCCTCTACGATAGGCAAGTTTCTGTAAGAATTCAGCTCTTTGTCTTTTTCCACACTCTCCTTTGAAAGCCGTCTTATTTCCCTCTTTAGCCGGAACCGCTCAAATATACCCAAAAATCCGGCTACAAAAATACCAAAGAGGAAGCCAATGATCACTACCAAATAAAAGGGCATTGGCGCGGTTTTCTGAGCCCAAAAAAGCAGGTCTACTCTCAGTGTCAGTGTCTTGGACAACTGTTCAAGGTTCTCAACAACAATTATTATAATGAACAACATCACCAAAATGCTTGCAATAGCCTTTACGTGCCTCATAAGATCCTCCTATTCTTTTAGAATATCAGCAACGCCTCAGGGCCAC
>JAFDDT010000024.1 GCA_019310725.1 Deltaproteobacteria bacterium
TAGGAGAAATGTCCAATGCAAAGGAGTGAGCACATTTCTCATTTCCATTACGTACGTATGAACCAACTCACCGGGCGCCTTAGGCTAACTGGATCTGGATAATTCGATAAATAACCCACACGCAAGATAAACTGGGGTATCATGCTTTCATCATGGTTTTTTGCGATAACTTCACGCCCTTCCTTTTCCTCAAGAAATTGCGTCATGGGATGTATACCCAGCTTATGCTCCCTTGCCTTTAAGGCCATACGTTCAAATCGTCTACCCGTGTCGATCAAGTCAGATACACCCTCGCCTTTGCTGGTAATGATAAACCAGCCGCCCCCTTCAGCAGCCTGCTTGGCAACCTTGTCAATGCCTCTCTTTATGAAGCTTTCCTTCATGACGTCTTCCTTATCAAAGAATGTTCTCAGAAACCATCCAGCAAAACTAGAGATTTCCATGCTCTCCGTTGTCAGACCGTTACGGTGCTTCTTCGCATCGGCAGTTTTTAATCGCATCCATTCGCTCAGTTCTTTTTGGGCCTCAGCCCGGTAAGACTGGACACGAAAATATTCAATTGCACCTTCCTGGATACATTGGGCATGTTCGGTACCGCGGGGAAAGTAGAACAGCCTATCTTTCAAGGGCTCTGATAAGGCATTCACTTCTTTTGAGCGAATCTCAGTGGGCAGGTAGCCCCCTCGAACGGTCCTACGCGTGATTATGCGCTTGAGCGGGTATTTCGTATGTTTCCCCTTTTTCAGGGATACCCTTACAATCTCTTCCTCCACTGGAGTGTTGGCTATCACCTCAGTATGGGCTTGAAAACCCATGGCACCGGCCGCGATCGAAAGATTTTCTATAAAGGCACCGATTGACAGCAAGGCCTCCCGGTTTTTAGGGTCCACTGCTGGCAATCTGCGCTGAGGGTCAATGCCGATAATCCAGTTCTTTGGCTCTAAGGCTTTCACGAACCAAGGTTGCGAATTATGTCCGCTCGGTGCCAAGGAAGCATGGTGGAGAATAGTTACATCGGTTTCATCGAGGCCAGGGATAGTTTCCAGTGAACCTCCAGGAAGTTGCAGATCATTTCGAGCAATAGCTTTGCAGCCACTCATCAATGAACCGGTCCCTATGACCAAACCTCCCGCAAGAATTGTTCTTAAAAATTCTCTTCGATGCATCATTACTATAGATCCTCCTAACGGTGAGATAAGCGGAAGGTTCTCCGCTCCCGGCGCCGCGTGAGCGGGGTTGGGGTGGAGGTTCTTTCCGTTCCATTGACTGGTTACGCGCGCGGAGCGTGCGGAGCCAGGCGAGGCAACGGGCTTGCCGCTCATCTCACCGTTACGTGCGCCTCCCGTTTACTTTCACACCCTCTGGCTTAATTGGCAGAAATTGGCTCTATTCTAATGCACGTTGCTAAAGCCGCGCGCGTAACCAGTTAGTATATAGTTTCTGGCTAATTACGAATATTCTTGGATTTGCGAGTCCAATTTTGAATTTTTATGGATTTTCTAGCGAGATAACACCATATTTGAATACTATCCAGAAAACTGGAAAATCCCGGTTGATACAATTTCCCTATGAAATAAGGATTCTCTCAAATATCACTTTTTTCATACTTGTACATAATTGCGATTAGCAATAATCAAGCAGAATTCAAAGATGGTCAACAAAAAAAGGAGCGAGGCTAAGAAAATAATTAAATCACTATGTAAATATCATACCTTTTCGTTCTCTATGCGCTCTCGCCTCCCTACTGCGTGCACTTGCGCCGGTTGACTCATTCCAGGCCGTCGCTCTCTCTTACGGCCCAATAACAAGATAAACCCTGTGTTTCCGCTTTTTGATTAATTATTTAGCCCCTATGTAGTACTAACAAGAAAAAAAACATTAGTTCTTGCAGCAATTGCCAAAATGTCGAGGACCTGGCCGTCCACTGCTCTGACGTCTTGGCGACCCGCTATTTCTTAGGAAAATACTTCACACCACCCATATTCTTGAAATCTGAATCTTGAGTCCATAGGGTGGCATTGAATTCGTTTGCGGTAGCAAGAATAATACTTTCAGCCATCGGAAGGTTATGCTTCAGACTTAGTTTTGAGGCTGCAATCGCCAGTGTGGTTGTTAGATCAACAACCGTTCCTTTTTGCATTGCAACGACTGCTTGCAGAGCTTCATTCTCTTTGGATTCTCGAAGAATAACCTTGAAAACCTCATATATCGTTACCGTTGGAACAACAAGCGAAGCGCTATCATTCAAAGGGGTAAAGAAGTGCTTTGCGTTGGGTTCATCGGCAAAATACGCAAGCCAACCGGAAGAATCGACGATATTCATACCCTATCTTCCTCTCGTTTGAATTCTGTGTTTATTCCTTTCAGGAATCCACGCAGTTCTGTAATATCTCGTTCGGGGATAAACTCTATTCGCCCGTCATATTCTACAACCTGCATTTTTTGACCAGGGCGAAGATGCAATGCCTCTCTTACTGCCCTTGGTATAACGACTTGATATTTTGGTGATACAGTGACTGTTTGCATGGCAGAACCTCTATCGATAATAATTTATATTACAATATCATGATCGATATCGTTTTGTCAATTTTCTTGATGACACTCCACATTGTCCCAAAAGAACACCTTTTTTCCTGATCACCTTGGACCCAGAAACCTTCTGAATTGATTCAGGGTAGTTGCTGTTGTTTTTCTCATCGTGGTGGTCGTCATCGCACTCCGAGTTGCCATTCCTGCTGTTGGCGTCGATGCAATAGCGTTTCAGCACGGGAAGACCATCTTCGGTGACATCCACGAATTAATATACACAAATAACTCCGCCTATTATCGTGTCACGGCTGCCTGGACACCGGTTACTGTTTCTTCAAGTAGCCTAATTGGAAGGTTCATCCGGAAACAGAATCACCTCCCTGCAACAACCCTGTCAAGGCAATTCGGCGACTTTTCAAGTCGTATTGTGGAGTGAGACCTGATATTGATTCGCCTGTGAAAAATCGTTTTTACAGGCAATTGCGAATTTGGGGATTCAGGAATTGCGAATTATTGTCAGTAGTTAGCCCTAAGGGCATTACTTCAAATCCTGATCTTTTTGACTTTTTACGAGATCATCAATATCGAATCCTCGATACGTTCAAGGCACAGGGAAAGGTTAGAAAGGTTGGCTGAAATGCCGGGGTATTAGAGAATTCCGCAGATGGTGTAATGATTTTTGAGCGGCGCACCGGTCCCTCAAAGGGGACCTGCCTGACAGCTGCATTGAGTCGTTGGGACGCGGTGGTTTCCCTCACCTTCGGGCAAATCGGACTTGCTTTTCAGTAACCACGAGGAAAGAGTTGGGTAGCCTCTCGCTTCATCGAACACAGAAAACACGTCGTGATTCTGACCACGCAACCACGAGACGACCGCTGGCCCAGTGCATTTACCTACAAGGAATCTCATCAAGTAGGCTCCGCCGCCAAAGGCATGAAGTCTGTGTCTTTTAGGGCTTTCGTTGCAAAAAGGAAACAAGCGCGGATGTCTTCCTCCGTGAGCCCTTTGTATTCCTCCAGAATCTCTTTCTCCATTGCGCCGTGGGCCAAAAGATTCGAAATCAAGTCGACGGTCAAACGAGTCCCCCGAATCACTGGCTTCCCTACCATAACTCTAGGATTGAGGATGATGCGTTCAAGCAACTCTTCATTTTTCATAAGGATTCTCCTTCAAGACAGTATAATAGCTAAATCTGACGTGCCAAAAAATATGCTTGCCTTTTTCTATTGCGGTTAATAATAGCTGGCTTTCAGTGTATCTCCAGATGTTCTTGTAGGCGAAGATGAACTAGTCAGAAGAATGCAGCTGCGTGGGAAGAAGTGCAATCACGAGAATTGAAAGCCAGTTCCATTTGATAGGCTATAATAGAAGAAGTGTGCTGAAACATCAAGTGAAATACGGAAAACTGCGCTGCAAGCCTCATGGATTGGGGTTAAGACTGAAGGGTTGTATTGATCTACGTGCACACGCCGCATCTGGTGCAGGTGCCGACATCGCATGAAGAGGATTCTTTTTCCTGGAGGGCGAGGTTGTACTCTTCTTGCAGAAAGGACTTTTTGATGCCGTGGTCGATGAAATCCCACGGGAGTGTTTCATTCAGATCTTTGGGCCTATATACGAAAAAATCCGGATTGATATCTGAGGATCGAAAGGTCTGCTTCCAGTTTCCCCCATTCCGATGTGTGGCCAGGAGCATCTGCCCCACGCGCCTGTCCCCCATAGAAAGCAGGGTCTGGACATAGGCCCACTTGGGCACATCAACGCTAACCCCAATTCCGCCCTCACTTACAAGAGTTCTTCTTAAGAATTTTTGCTTTTCCTTGAGCGAGTCCACATCATCTATGGGAAACCACTGAAAAGGTGTAAAGGGCTTTGGAACGAAACAGCTGATGCTTAATCTAATCCTCCCTATTCTCTTCCTGCCCCTACTCTCCTTGATCAGATGATGCCGTATCTCCTTAACAAGCGTAACAATGGCCTTTGTGTCCTCCTGCCTCTCCGTTGGTAGGCCAATCATGAAATAGAGCTTGATATGAAAAAAACCTGTTTTCCCTACAAGAACAATTGCATCTATGATCTCTCTGTTGGTGAGCTTCTTATTGATCACCCTCCTCAATCGTTCGCTCCCTGTCTCCGGGGCAATGGTGAGGGTCTTCTGGCTGCTCCTTTTCAGGTTTTCTATCAGACCGGCCGTCAACGAGTTTGCCCTGAGGGAAGATATGGAAAAATCACCGCCCTGCTCAAGGATATACCCGGTCAGTCTTTCGATCCCGGGGACATCAGAGACCGATGGACTGATAAGACCAATCCTGGCGTTTTCAGCAAGAAGCTCGTCAAACAGGGCAATCATTTCCTTCTCGTCAGCAAGGCGCGGAGGCCGGTAAATATACCCGGCGGCGCAGAACCTGCACGAATAGCCGCATCCCCGGTTCAGTTCTACCAGAAGGATATTAGAGAATTCTGCAGATGGTGTAATGATTTTTGAGCGGCACACCGGCCCCTTAAAGGGAACCTGCCTGACAGCCTTTACCACGGAAGGAATAGTGGCAATCGATGGCTTAAAGGATCGGATTGATCCATCCTCACGGTAAGTAACCTTATACAGGGAAGGACAGTATGCTCCCTCGACTTCCTCTGCTAAAACCCTCAGGACCTCCTGCCTTTTCACGGCTCGGAGGTGAATATCCCCATAGGCCCGAAAGAAATCTTTCAAGACCACCTCACCTTCCCCGAGCAGAAAGCAATCTATAAAGGGGGCCAGAGGTTCAGGGTTCATGAACGTTGCTACCCCCCCTGCCACCACAAAGGGGTCATTCTCCCCTCTTTCCTTGCTTAAAAGGGGAATCTTGCTTAACTCCAAGATGGTCAGGATGTTGGGGTAATCATTTTCAAATGAAAGGGAAAATGCTAAGAGGTCAAAGGCTCGCAGCGGTGTCTGCGATTCTAAAGAAAGGAGGGCTTGATCTGCTCTCTCATAGAGCGACAACTCCTCTTGATTGGGCAGAAATGCCCTTTCTGATATGATATGAGGGTTATCATTTAGTATCCCGTACACTACCTGAAAACCAAGATTGGACATCCCAACTTGGTAGTAATTCGGATAAATCAGGGCGATAGATATCTTGCCACCCCAATCCTTCGTTACGGTACCTCTCTCTTCAGAAAGTCTCTTCCGCAAGAGAGTGGTAATGTTTGCCATTAATCCGCCTGCTTCCTCAAAAACGTAGGATATTCCAGATTCTCCTTTTGAAAAACCCTCTGAAGAATTCCTTTTTTCCCGGGGTTTAAACCCGTGTCTCTGAGAAGGCTCTCGCCATCTTCCGCGGCTAGCCGCCTCTGGAACGTTGGTTTGTCAAGGTCTTCCTTCAAGCGAACGGTCCATCCCTCTTCCGTCTCTTCAGGGTTGATATCCCTTAGGTTGATGATTTTTCTATCCCTATCGCCACCTATGCCGGTGGCGATAACAGTTATCCGCATCTCATCGTCCATAGTATCATCAAACACCATACCCCATATGATCTCTGCATTACTGTGGACCTCATTCTTTACAAAGGAAGATGCCTCAGTAACCTCGTCCATAGTCATTTTCGTTGAACCAGTGATATTGATGAGAACACCTCTTGCTTCATCGATTGAGATATCCTCGAGCAAGGGGCTGTTGATGGCCATCTGGGCGGCTTCGAGGGCTCTATTCTCTCCCTTTGCTATACCGGTACCCATTATAGCTGTTCCCATTTGCTCCATCACCCTCTTAACGTCTGCGAAATCAAGGTTGATGAAGCCGGGGATGGTGATGAGGTCTGCTATGCCTTTTACTGCATAGAGAAGCACATCGTCGGCCATTTTCATAAGCTCCAAAAAAGGGGTATCTTTTGTCCCTAATGCCCTTAATCGCTGATTGGGAATGATAAGCAGGGTATCAACCTCTTTCTGCAGTTTCTCAATGCCAGCCAAAGCTGTCTTCATCCTCTTTTCACCCTCAAAGTCAAAGGGCTTAGTTACAACTGCTACGGTCAATGCTCCATTATTCTTGCTTTCCCGAGCAATTACCGGAGAGGCCCCTGTTCCTGTTCCCCCTCCCATGCCAGCGGTAATAAAGATCATATCCGCAGATTCGGTGGCAGCCCTGATCGTCTCCACGTTCTCCTCTGCTGCCAAGGCGCCCTTCTCTGGGTCAGACCCGGCACCCAATCCATGAGTGAGATTGGCCCCCAATTGCAGTTTGTCACGCGCAGCGTTCAGATCGAGGGCCTGTTTATCAGTATTCGTGGCAATAAATTCCACCCCTCTGAGCCCTGCAGCAATCATGTTATTGATTGCATTGCCCCCTGCGCCTCCCACACCAAAAACCTTTATCTCAGCGCTTGGGCTTTCTTCAACAAATTCGTATCTCATAGTTTCCCTCCTTCCTTGATGCTACTTATTCCTCTTCGATAAACCATCCCTTCATCCTGGATACGATCCGGTTAAAGATATTGGTATCTCGTATCCTGAATTTCTTGCTTCTCTGCTGCTCTCGAGCCCCATAGAGCACCAAACCCACTGCTGTGGCGTACATGGGGCTATTAACAATCTCTTTTAATCCCCCGATGTTACTGGGATATCCAATTCTGGCCGGCATATTGAAAACCTGCTCCACAATCTCTGGTACACCCGGCAGAAGCGCAGACCCACCAGTGACAACAACGCCAGAAGTAACTAGGTCATCATATCCAGACCTGACCATTTCATGGTGAATAAGACTAAAAATCTCTTCCACCCGCGGTTCCAAAATCTCCCCCAGCAATTGTCTGCTGATCGTTCTTGGTTCCCTTCCGCCCACACTGGGAACCTTGATGGTTTCATCCTTACCGATAAACGAGGTAAGACCGCATCCATACTTTATCTTTATCTTTTCTGCTTCCTTGAACGGTGTCCTAACGCCTATAGCAATATCGTTGGTCAGGTTGTCACCTCCCAGGGTCAATACCGATGTATGTTTTATCGAATTTTGAGAGAATATTGCCAGATCCGTGGTGCCGCCTCCAAAATCGAGGAGTGCAACGCCCAGATTCTTCTCCTCATCGATAAGGATTGCTTCACTGGAGGCAAGTGACTCAAGAACAATATCGTAGACATCCAGACCCGCCCTGTTGGCGCACTTGATTATATTCTGGGCTGAGGTAACTGCTCCGGTTACTATGTGTATCTTGACCTCTAACCTGACACCCGACATGCCTGACGGATCACTGATGCCGCCCTGGTCATCGACAATGAACTCTTGGGGAAGGGTGTGAATCACCTCCCGATCCATGGGAATAGCAACTGCCCTGGCTGCATCTATTACCCGTTCAATGTCTCTCTTGCCCACCTCTCTATTCTTCAGTGCGATAACCCCGTGGCTGTTAAAGCCCTTGATATGACCTCCGGCAATCCCGGCATACACAGAGCTGATCTCACAGCCCGCCATAGTCTCGGCCTCCTCTGTGGCCTCTTTAATGCTGTTTACCGTGTTCTCGATATTGATCACTACGCCCTTTCTCAGCCCGATAGATGGATGGGATCCCATGCCTATTATATCAACCATGCCATCTGGCCTCACTTCTCCAACAACTGCACATATTTTGCTTGTGCCAATGTCAAGGCCTATAATCAATTCTTCCATTATTAAAGACCCCCTTTAGCTTAGATATAGTGACTTTATTATCCCTGTTATCATGTCAACACCTCTAGACCACCCTGCCCACAAATGCGACGATGGCCCTGTCAGCATAGTCCAGATCTATGCATCGAACCTGATAGAGGCGATGAGCGGTCCTGAGATGCTTGATAACATGCCGTAATAGATCGACCTTTCTGATAAAATCATCGGTGCCAAAAAAGACCTTAAACGGTAATCCACTCATGTAGATGGTAAGCGTTCCATCTCCTTTCACATGGACCTCTGAGAACTCTTCTGCCGATAATGGGGTACCCTCTCGGTCGAGGAGACCAAAAAAAGATGCAACCCTCTTCAGATATTCCCCATTCTTGTCATCGCCCGCGCATAGCCCAGTTATCACCGGAAAATCAAGAGAATCATCCTGTCCAACCTCTTTGAATATGTTTCCCTGGGTACCGAGAAAATACATCTTATCAAGGAGCACAATTGCCACTGGCTCTTCACACTCTGCCGCGATCTCAAGGGTGTGAGGAAACTCTTTCTTAAGGAGAACAGATCTTACCCACGGATGTGCCTCAATATTCCGTTTGATGGTGGCAGCGTTAAGAGACAGGAGACTATCTCTTTTCGTAACACCCGACATTTTGATTAACTCCCGTCCCAAAGCATCCTTAACACCAGCCACAACAATATTATCTAGTCTAAAATAGGGCGATGAAGAGAGAAATTGGTACCCGGAGACAAAGCTCAGAGAAAGACCTCCGAGAGCCAAGAGGAACAGAAATATCTTAACAAGGCCAAAGCCAAACTGACCCAAGGCTCCCTTAGAGACAAGAAGATGTTTTCGCCTAGCTCTTTTTACCGATTGGTGATCCAATACTGACCGTCTTTTCACTCTTTGCCCACCACCTTTATCTCAGGAATCAGTTGGATGTTAAACATTTCCTTCACCTTGACTGTTGCCAGATCCATAAGGGCAACAATGTCAGAGGCAGAGGACTTTCCGGTATTTACGATGAAATTGGCATGTTTCGGTGAGATCATCGCCCCCCCGATCCCCTTTCCCTTGAGACCAGCTGCATCGATCAGCCTGCTTGCATAACCGCCCTCCGGATTCTTAAAGATAGATCCAGCAGAGGGCATGTCCAAAGGAAATTTCTCTTTCCTCTGTCTGAGGTACGAGGCAATCCTTTTTTTAATGACCGCAGGCTTATCAAATCTGAGGCCCAGTTTTGCATTGAGGATTATAGCTCCTGGGGGCAAATCAAGTTCCCTATATGTGAATGAAAGGCTCAAACGATCTCTAGTTTCCACAATCCCGCCCGCGGTCAGAACGGTTACCTCACTGATAACCTCACCGATCTCTTTGCCCCAACAGCCTGCATTCATGGCTACTGCTCCACCAAGGGTTCCGGGAATTCCTGCCATGAACTCAATTCCTGAAAGCCCCTTTTCTGCACAATATTCCACGAGTTTGTGCACCCTAAACCCTGCTCCAACCAGAATACTTGGTTCTGCCACAGTGCAATCCTCAGCCGAGGCAAGGGATTCATCCAAGATAATCGCCACCCCATCAAACCCCCCATCCCTCACCAGGAGGTTACTCCCACTTCCCATAATCAAATAGGGAATCCCCTCATCCACGAGAAAGGCAACCATATGCTTCAATCCCTGTAGATTCCCTGCTCGGTACATCGCCTCCACATGACCCCCAGTCCTGAATGTTGTGTATTCACGAGCAGGTACATCAAAAAGGATTGCCGCACCTCCAATCTCTCTGATCCTCTGCTTGATATGATCATTCATTTCAACCCAATAAACCCCTACTCCTCCATCCTCTTAAGCAACTCTGTGCCAACAAGATGTATATCGCCGGCACCCAGGGTCAACACTACATCGCCTGGTCTCAGCTTAGTGAGAAGAAGCGATATGACATCCTCTCTGGAGGAGCACAGAGTAACAGCTCGGTGACCATGACCTCTTATTCCCCGATAAATCGAACCACTATCGACGCCTGGTATAGGCTCTTCACCTGCCCCATAGATAGGGGTGATGATCAAAACATCTGCTTGATTAAAAGACACAACAAATTGGTCATATGAGTCTCTTGTTCTGGTATACCGATGAGGCTGAAAGACAACCACCAGTCTTCGCTCAGGCCAGCATTCCTTCGCTGTGTTGAGGGTTGCTGCTATTTCTGTGGGGTGGTGGCCATAATCATCCAAGAAAAGTATGCCACCCTTTTCATCCTTTATTTCAAATCTTCGGTTAAGCCCTCCGAGACTCTTCAGGCCCTCGCTAATGGAGTCAAAACCAATATCCAGCTCCATCCCTACCCCTACCGCTGCCAAGGCGTTCAACACATTATGGTCTCCAGGAATAGAGATAGTGATTTTACCCACCAGTTTATCTTCAAGGGTAACAAGAAAACTCGTGCTAAGTTCCTCTTTGGAAATCTCGGAGGCCCTTATGTCAGCCTGTGGATTCAGTCCGTATGTCAGGTAGCTCTTGGCTAGCTCAGGAATGATACCCTGAACCTCTTTGTCATCCAGACAGAGGATGGCTCTGCCGTAAAAAGGGAGCTTGTTGATAAAATCAACAAATGTTTTCCTGAGATTATTCATGCTTTGATAGAAATCTATGTGTTCATAATCTATATTGGTAACAACAGCTATGTTTGGGCAGAGAAGGAGAAAGGAACCGTCACTTTCATCTGCCTCGGCTACCAGAAAATCACTATTCCCTAACCTCGCATTGGAACCACCCCATATGTTCAATCTCCCCCCGATCACCACTGTTGGGTCAAGACTTCCCTGTGTCAGAATAGAGGCTATCATACTGGTGGTAGTGGTTTTTCCATGTGACCCTGCTACGGCTATTCCGTATTTCAGTCTCATCAGTTCAGCCAGCATCTCTGCCCGAGGAATTACCGGAATGGATTGCTCCCTCGCCTCAACCAACTCCGGGTTATCCTCCTTTACTGCTGAAGAAAAAACCACAACATCTGCCGCTCCAACATTTTCAGGCCTGTGCCCAAGGAATATCTGGCCGCCAAGATCTGAGAGATGTTCTGTCACTTCGGTTCTCCTGATATCCGAACCACTGATATGGTATCCCAGGTTAATAAGGAGTTCGGCTATACCGCTCATTCCAATTCCGCCAATACCAACGAGATGTATACGCTTTATCTTGCCAAGAGTCGTCATCATGTTCCTTATTTGTTGTTCGTTGTGTTAACTTTGATGCATTCGTAAAAAGTTGGTTTTGCTCAATCTCGTTCACAAAACACTTTTTACGAGTTTGTCAACTTTAGGCACTTATAAATTTAGGCATTTTAGGCACTTTTTATAAGTCCCAGCAACCCCTCAACAATAATTTCCTTTGCCCTTGGTCTGCCAGCCTTCAACGCACCGGATGACATTTTTTTCAACTCATCTCTGTTTTCCATATAGGTTCTCACCTTGCCGGCCAAGCTGGCACCATCAAGATCCCTTTCCAGGATCATATCTGCCCCACCACGAGCCACTAAAACCCTGGCATTTGCCTCCTGGTGTTTATGGGCTGCATACGGGTAAGGCACCAGGATCGAAGGTTTTCCCAGGGCGGCCAATTCAGCGATCGTGGTCGCACCTGCCCGACTGATAACCAAATCAGCTCTTGCATATGCAGTAGCCATATCATCTATAAATTGTCTCACGTCTCCATCAAACCCGTTTGCGTGATAATCATCGCTTATCTGTCGGAAATCGCTCTTACCTGTTTGATGGATGACCAAAGGAAGGAGGCCTGTTTTCTTCAATTCCTTCAGGGCAGATACAACCGCCCTATTTATGGCCCGAGCCCCCTGACTTCCGCCCATAACCAAAATGACAAATCTCTCATGAGCTTCTCTGGTAGAGGGGTTTCCATGCACCAGTTCTTCCCGTATCGGGTTGCCACTGAGCAAGACATCTCCTCTCTTGAAATATTTCTTGCTCTCCTCAAAAGAAATGAATACCTTCTTGGCAAATCGCGCCAGGACCCTATTTGTTAAACCCGGAAACGAGTTCTGTTCGTGAATGGCTGTGGGTATCCCAAGAAACCAGGCAACGAGGCACAGCGGTCCAGACGAATACCCACCCACACCAACAATCACGTGTGGTTTGAAATCTCTTACTATAGCCAGCGACTGTATTGAGCTGACAAGTGTCTTAAAGAGTGCCTTTGCCAGACTTAACACACCTTTGCCCAATATACCCTCTACATCAATTGTTCGTGCCTCAAATCCTGCCTTACAAATAATCTCGCTCTCCATCTTCTTTCTGCCAAGCACAAAAAGGATGGCTATTTCATCACACCGCGACCTCAGCCCCCTGGCAATCGCTATGCCTGGGAACAGATGCCCTCCTGTGCCTCCTCCAGCAATTATTGCCCTTACTTCTCTCCTTTTTTGCTCTTCAATCATCAGTGTTTCTAGTGTTCATTGTGTTTCTTGAGTTGTAGGCGTTCACCAACCCCGAACCTTGAACCATCAAACGCCTTTCTGGAAATACTCATCAATATTCCCATACCTATAAGACTGGTAACGACAGAAGAGCCGCCGTAACTGATAAAAGGAAGCGTCAACCCCTTGGTTGGCAAAAGGGCCATTACCACTCCCATATTAACCATTACCTGTACAGCCAACATGCAGCTTATTCCCAGGGCAAGATAGGTCCCGAAAAGCTCCGGGGCATTCAAGGCGATTTTGATACCTCGAATCACAATCAAAGCAAACAGGATTAGGATAACGCTTACCCCTATGAATCCTGCCTCTTCAGCTATTATTGCAGCTACAAAGTCGGTATGAGGTTCTGGCAGATAAAAAAGCTTCTGTTTGCTATTACCCAAACCCACTCCAGCAAGCCCCCCTGAGCCAAAGGCCAAGAAAGAGTGGATTATCTGAAAGCCAAACCCATGAGGATCTTCCCATGGATTCAAGAATGCCGACCACCGATGAAGCCTGTAGGCGCTATGGGATATCAGGTAAAACACGGCAGGGGTCATGAGCCCTAACAGAACAAGGAGTTGCCCCAAATGCACCCCACCTATAAAAAGAAGGATCAGTACCCACATTCCAATTATTACGGCCGTCCCAAGATCGGGCTGGAGAAGAATCAGGGCTATAACGATTGCTGCCATGAGTAAGTGGGGAAGAAGCCCGTTCAAGAATGTGCCCATGTGCTCGACATTTTTGCTCATGCTATAGGCCATGAAAATCGCCAGAGACAGTTTTGCTGCCTCTGACGGCTGGAGTGAAATAAAGCCAAGTTTGATCCACCTCTGGGCACCGCCCACCTTTATCCCAAGCCCGGGCACAAGCAGCAAGGTCAGTAAAAGGAAAACCGATCCCAGCAAGACGTAAACCAATTTCCTATAGAAAAGGTAGTTAATATTCTTTGCCAGGATCATGAGCATAACTCCAAATAGACAAAAAACCGTCTGCCGCTTGAGATAATAATAGTGATCTCCATACCTGGCTTCCGCAAGGATGGAACTGGCACTGTAAACTGCAACCAATCCGATACCGATCAACAGCATAACAGAGATCAGCAGAACCGGATCATAGCCATAATGAGGTGTCTTCCTAGACGCCATTTTTCAATCTTTTAACCGCCTCTCTAAAGACCACTCCCCTGTGCTGAAAATTCCTAAACATGTCAAAGCTGGAACAGGCAGGGGCAAGCAGAACCACATCTCCTTTCTGTGACTGTGCATATGCGAGAGCCACCGCATCGCTCATATCAGTTGCCATTTTCCATGGTATTCTATCGGCACTTGCCTCTGCCAAGAGTCTACCAGCCTCCCCTAGGAAAATAGCCCCCTTTACCCTGTCAGATGCTGCCTCAACTAGGGGAAGGTAATCACTGCCTTTATGCCTGCCCCCGGCGATCAAGATAACTGGTCTTGCAAAACTGCAAATAGATTTCATAGCTGCATCTATATTGGTCGCCTTTGAATCGTTGAAAAAGGTTACTCCCCTGACCTCGTCTACGAACTCAAGTCTATGGGGCAGACCCTCAAAATGATCTATGGCATCCTGTATATGAGGTGGAGCCACTTCGAGAAGCAGAGCTGTTAAGATTGCCGCCATCAGGTTAGAACGATTGTGGTTGCCGGGCAATGCAAACCTATCCAGGCTAAACCTCACCTCCTTTTCCCCTGGAAGGCGTACCGTTATCCCTCCATTATCAAAAAATGCATGCCGGCCCCCATCTCCCTCAAATCCATACCGAAATACCGCTGGTCCATTCTTCGGCTGCAGGCTCCTCAGCCACGGATCATCATCATTCAAGATGAGGATCTGCCCCTTACCCTGATTTGCAAAAATTTTTTCCTTTGACCTCGCATAGGCCTCATAGTCTTCATACCGATCAAGATGGTCTGGACTCACGTTTAAGATGAGCGCCACAAAAGGGGAAAATCTTTCGATGGTGTCGAGCTGGAAGCTGCTCAACTCGAGCACAGCATAATCGTCGCTTTGGCTTCCTCCTACGTACTCGGCGAGTGGTGGGCCAAAGTTTCCGCCAACAAAAACGCTTCTGCCCCCCTTATGAAGCATATCACCTATTAGTTTTACGACCGTTGACTTCCCGTTCGTCCCGGTCACCGCGATGGCTTGCGTTTTCAAATACCTGCTTGCAAGCTCGATTTCTCCCACTATGGGCACCCCCTTCTCCCTGGACTCCCCAAGTTGCTTGATATCAAGGGGCACACCGGGACTCACCACGATTAAATCTGATTCCAGAAAGGTTTTGATCCTATGTCCGCCACACTCAAGACTGATGCCCGACTCGAAGAGTCGCTTGAGGAGGTTGCAGTCAACATCATATTCCTCCTGTTTTTCGCTCACCGTTACATGAGCCCCTTGCAGGGCAAGCCATCGCGCCGCTGCCGCGCCGCTCTCTCCCAGCCCTACCACGATGATCTTCTTCCCGGCCAAATTCATACGTTATCTATCCCTGTTCTTCTCCCTACCTCAACTTGAGCGTACTCGCCGAGAGCAGGGCCAACATAATCGCAATAATCCAGAACCGGATGGTCACCTTTGGCTCTGGCCATCCCTTGAGTTCAAAATGGTGATGCAGCGGGGCCATTTTGAAAATGCGCTTGCCACCGCTTATCTTGAAAAAAGCCACCTGCAAGATTACTGACGATGCCTCAACCACAAAGAGGCCACCAACGATAATAAGGGCTATCTCCTGCTTGCTGACGACGGCTATGGTACCGAGGGCAGCTCCCAGGGAAAGGGAGCCTGCGTCGCCCATAAATACTTGAGCCGGGTAGGCGTTATACCACAAGAATCCCATACCTGCCCCCGCCACAGCCCCACACACCACCGACAGTTCTCCTGCGCCACTTACATAAGGAATCTGGAGGTACTGGGAGATCTTTATATGCCCGGCAAGATAGGCAAACACGAGATAGCTCAGAAAGGCGATAATAATCGGTCCTATAGCGAGACCATCCAATCCATCGGTAAGATTAACCGCATTAGACGTCCCCACTATAGTCAGCACAATCAAAACAATATATCCCAGCCCAATGTCAGGTGAAAAATTCTTAAAAAAGGGAAAACTCAGCCTGGAATCAAAATCAGTGTAATAGTACAATGCTAGCCCGAAACAGAGGGCAATACCGGTCTGCAGGGAAAATTTGGCCCAACCCCGGAGTCCCTTACTGCTCTTTCTTACTATTTTGAGATAATCATCCAGAAAACCGATGGCACCAAATAGGATGATGACAACCAAGACCATCCACACGTAAATATTTCTAGGCTCAACCCAGAGCAGGGAGGATATAACGATCGAGAGCAAAATAAAGGACCCTCCCATGGTAGGGGTCCCTACCTTATTTCTATGGTTTGGGGGGCCATCCTCTCTAATATATTGACCAATCTGGAGCTCTCGTAACCGCGGAATAAGCCAATACCCGAGAAATAACGAAATAATCAGCCCAGTCAGGGTTGCATTGATAGTTCTGAAGGTTATGTATCTGAATACATTCAAAAACGAGTATTCGGTATGAAACAGGTAAATCAACTTGTACAGCATTTGCCTATCCCTTGCTTATTCCGTAGAACCATTTCATAGCCTCAACTACCGTATCCAAGGCCACCTTTCTTGAACCCTTGAGCAAGACAATGTCATTCCCTCGCACATTCGCCTTCAGTGCATCGATCATCTCAGCGTGGTTGGCTGCAAGGTGCGTCTGTGTTCTCACCATACCCCCTTGGCATGCCCCTTCGATAACCTGGGCCCCATGTTCACCTAACGCTACCAAATATCGTGCTCCCATGTCAGCTATCCGTTTGCCTGCATCAACATGGTATTTTGAGGCCTCCTGGCCCAATTCCATCATCTCTCCAAACCCTACTACCAGACGCTGCTCTTCCACCATCAGCTCCTGAACCGTCTGGAGAGCGGCATTGAGAGAGGACGGATTAGCGTTATAGGTATCGTCAATAACCTGGATACCACCATTCAAATCGGTAACCTGAAAGCGCCCTTTCAGTGGTGTGAATTCCTCCAAACCTTGAGCGATCAATTCCTTTGATAGCGATAAACAATATGCAATAGCTGCACCTCCAACTGCATTGCAGACATTATGAATCCCCGGAAGCTTTATTTTCACAGGTACCCGCTCATTGTTTAGGTAGATATCAAAGGCCTGGGCACGAGGTCCAAGCGCTTTTATGTTTCCGGCCCGTATCTGATTGGCTTTGCCTAAACCAAATCTCACTAATTCGCCCTTAAATGTCGGAGCCAGCTGGTCATAGACTTCACTGTCTCCATTTAGAATTGCCGTTGAATCTTCAGACATCACTTCTAAGAGCTCGCCCTTTGCCTTGACTACCCCCTGTAAATCACCCAAACCCTCTAAGTGCGCTCTCGCCACATTGGTTATCAGCCCTATATCAGGATCGGCAATCTGGGTTAATCGAGCAATCTCGCCGGGCCTGTTCATCCCCATTTCCAAAACAGCCAGCCGGTGCTTTTCTTCTAACGATAGTATCGTTAAGGGAAGGCCGATAAGGTTATTGAAATTACCAGGACTCCTCTTAGTATTCTCCCTTAGAGAGAGAATTGAGGCGGCCATCTCTTTGGTGGTGGTTTTGCCGTTGCTTCCGGTTATGGCTATCACCTTTCCTCCCCACTGTTTTCGCCACCGCAGGGCCAAATCACCCAGGGCCTCTAGGGTGGATGCAACGGTAATCACTACCAGGCCCTTGGTTGCAAAATCCTGCGGTATGGTGGTGTCAGGCTCCACAATTACACCAACAGCTCCAGCATCAACTGCATCAGTTAGGAAATGGTGACCATCATATTGCTCACCCTTCAGGGCCAGGAAGATGTGGCCTGGGGATATGGTCCTTGAATCAGTTGAAAGACCTCCCAAAGACACATCCGGAGAGCCAGATATCTGCCTTCCCCCGATTAGTGTGGCTAACTCTTGAGCAGTTATCTCTCCCCACTTTGCTCTCATTCTGGTTGCTCTTCCCTGCTTACTGCTTGGCACCTACTTGTTGACTGCGTTGGCTGCCTCTTCTACATCACTAAAGTATCTTTTTGTCTTTCCAATAATCTGATAGTCCTCGTGTCCTTTACCAGCTATCACCACAATGTCTTCTTTGCGAGCCAGTTGGATAGCAACCTGGATAGCCTTTCTTCGATCCAAAATAATCTGATAGCCCCTGCTATTATATGGAAAATCAGGTTTAACCTTGTCGAGCCCTGATTCTCTGATTCCAGGCTCAATCTCACCGACAATTGCTGCCGGATCTTCTCCCCTGGGGTTATCTGAGGTAATGATCACAAGATCACCATAGTTTCCCGCAATCCTCCCCATTTCTGGTCTCTTGCCTCTGTCCCGGTCACCTCCACATCCAAAAACAGTGATCAATCTCCCCTTCGCAAACCGCCTAACTGTTTGCAGCACCTTTTCCAGTGCATCGGGGGTGTGAGCATAGTCAACCAGAACCGAAAGCCCTCTCTTGTTCTCTACGCGCTGAAGCCTGCCAGCAATAGAGCTCAGCCTTTTTATGCCCCGTGCGATTGTTTCCAGATCTATCTCATAGCTGAAGGCAGTAGCAGCAGCCGCCAAGATATTATACACATTTATCTGACCCAGCAACGGAGAGATAATGGGTATCTCTCCAGAAGGCGTAAGAAGTCTAAAATGTAATCCTTCCGCAGTAGATTCAATATCAGCAGCCCTCACCAGGCACCCATCTCCGAGACCGTAACTGACAACAGGGACCTTTGCTATCCTTTGTAATATCGTGCCTTTTGGGTCATCCATGTTGATTATCGCCTTTTCCTCATCGCTTTTCTGGTTCTCCCCCAGCGAATCAAAGAGCAGCGATTTTGCTCTGAAATACTCTTCCATTGACGAATGGTAATCCAGATGATCTCTGGAAAAACTGGTAAATATGGCCCGTGACCATTCCAACCCTCTGGTCCTTCCCTGATCCAGAGAGTGAGACGAGACCTCAACTATTATGTCGGTAACACCGGCATCTTTCATCTCGTGCATTATTCTCATTAAATCAGTGGATTCAGGTGTGGTTAATGATGCCGCAACGGATTTCTCCTTAAACCGATAGCTGATAGTCCCGATAACCCCTACCTCCCGTCCCGCTTCCTTCAATATTGTCTCGAGAAGATAGCTGGTTGTTGTCTTACCATTAGTGCCAGTAATTCCTATTAAGTTCAGGTTACGGGCCGGATAATGGTAAAACCGACTCGCCAGCTCAGAAAGGGCAGCCCTCGTATCAGGTACCCTGATAATAGTCACACCCCCAAAAACCTTTTCAACATGTTCCACTAACAAGGCATGGGCGCCTCTGTGAATTGCATGATCCAGATACCGATGTCCGTCTTCATTGCTGCCCTTCACAGCAACAAAGAGATAACTCTTTTCAACCACTCGTGAATCCGTAGTCAGCCCGGTGATCTCAATATCTGCCTTTCCGTGCTGCTCAAGGACATGTTGGCCCTTTAATAAGTGGTCAAGCCTCATGGCCTATTTTGTCCGTTGTCAGTCGTCCGTTGTTTGTTGTAAGTAAAAAACTTGCTCTGATTTAAGATGTGCCTAAAGTTATGTTTTAGGATTAGCGTGTTTAAGTCGTGCAACCAATAATGGATAGCTCCTAAATTCGCTGTTCCTAAACTTCCAACTGTTAGGCTCCTGGGGCAATTCTAACCCAAAAACTCAATAAACTATGTCAACCAAATCAGCATGGTGGTCTGAAGGTCACGGTGAGTAACTTCCCTCTTTTTATAGGGGTACCAGCAGCTGGGCTTTGTTCTACAGCCAGACCGCTTCCCTTTACAACCACCCTAACCCCTAATCGTTGTGCTTTTCTTAAGACATCTCTCACGCCAAGTCCCTGTACGTCAGGTATTAAACCAGGCATGTCGGGATTGCGGACTCGTATTTCTCTCTGTCTCTCAACAGGCCGGAAAAGCCTGTGTTGAGTCGAGGGGATCACGTTGAGGTGGTTCAGTGTCCAGTAACCAACCTCACTAAAAACCGGAGCCGCAACCACCCCTCCGTATGGTTTCCCCTTTGGTTCATCAAGGGCAACCAGAATTACAATAGCAGGTGAATCTGAAGGAGCAAAACCTCCAAAGAAGGCAACAAACTTATCATTCGAATAGGTTTTTTCAATCGGATCCACCTTTTGTGCGGTGCCCGTTTTGCCAGCTACATGATATCCCTCTATTGCAGCCTTGGGTGCTGTTCCTCCCTCTCTGGTTACTCCCTCAAGAATGTCTCTTACCTTTTTTGCTGTCTCAGATGAGATGACATCTCTCCTCACTGTGGGGTGAAACTCTTTTACTACCTTACCTCGCTGATCAAGGATTGATTTTACCAAATAGGGTCTCATAAGATGCCCACCATTGGCCACTGCCCCAAATGCCATGGCCAATTGAAGGGGAGAAGTCGAGATACCCTGACCAAAATAGAGGGTATTTTGACCCAGAAGACTGGTATCCTTAAAAGGCCTTAGGCTTCCCGATCTTTCCCCCGGAAAATCTATCCCGGTTTGCTCACCGAAACCAAACCGCTTCAAGTAGGAATGAAAGCGACCTGCTCCAAGCCTCTGACCCATCTTTATCGCTCCGATGTTGCTGGAGACCTCAATGATTTCACTGACCCGCAGCATCCCATAAGGCTTGCTATCGTGAATCACATAACTGCCAATGCGGTATTCTCCCTTTCCACAATTGAGAATTGTTCTTGCAGTAACCACACCTTCCTGTAGGGCAGCAGCTAAAAGAAATGTTTTGAGTATAGATCCTGGTTCAAAGCAGTCGGTAACTGCCCTGTTTCTCCACTCATGTGGTTTAAAGCGCCAAAAAATATTGGGGTTGAACTCTGGCACAACAGCCATCGCTAAGATTTCTCCTGTCTGGGGCCTCAGCACTATACAGAGCCCACTCCCTGCCCCCGATTCTTCCACAGCCTTCTTGAGCGATTTCCGGGCCTCGTAACTGATCTCCTTATCAATCGTCAGCATGAGATCAAAAGGATCATGTCTCCCTTGTTTCGGCGTATCAAAAAGTAGGGGTCTTCCAAGGGCATCATGAATCCTGGTGAGCCTTATCTCTTGTCCCTCCAAATAACTATTGTACTCCAACTCTATACCCTCAAGGCCCCTATTGTCCTGGCTTGCAAATCCAATAACATGAGCGGCTGTTTCCATGCAGGAATAGTAACGCCTGCTCTCCTTAGTAAAATCTATTCCGGCTAGATTAAGGTCTCTGACCCTCTTTATTTCCTCTGGTGTTACCTTCCTCTTAATCCATACAAATGACCGAGAACTGCGCAGTTTTTCCAGCACGTCTCCTTTGCCTATGCGAAGGGCCTTGGCAATAAGAGTCGCTGTGCCCTTCTGGTCCTTTATAGCTTTTGGATAACCATATATTGAGCCCACGTCAACGCTGATCGCCAGTTCTTTTCCATTCCTATCAAATATGGTTCCTCGTGGTGGAGTCAGTGTAAGCTTTCCTGTATAGCTCTCCTGAGCAAGGGATGAAAGCCTGCTCCCTTCGAGAATCTGAAGTTGGTATGCCCGTAAGATTCTTACCCACTTTTTATCCTTGATCTTCATGGCAAAAAAACTACCTGCTCAACCGTGGGATGTCTTAAACCAAATTCTTTGATCGCCCTGCCTTCTAAATGCTCAGGGGATTTCAAATAGGCTATCTCGAGCTTGAATTTGCGATTGTGTTCCTCGATTTGCGATATCTCCCTTCTTGACTGAATCAAGGCATACCCCATCTGGGTTCTCTTGAAATTCACCCAAACATGAGTAATTCCTGCCAACAAAAAGAGAAAAAGTATGATTACCGAAAAATGAAACAATCTCATAGATTCCCCCCTTGTCCCCCTTCACCTTAAATCCTCTCACCTACCCTCATTATGGCGCTCCGGCATCTTGGATTCGCATTCACTTCAGCCTGGCTCGGTCTCAAGCCCTTTTTTGTCAGGGCCTTCATAAGGGAAGGCCCTGACTCAGGGGGGGTTGGAAGTTTTCGAGGATACCTCGTATCTCCCCTCTGTTTCCGAAAGGCCTGTTTCACGAGCTTGTCTTCCAATGAATGATACGATATCACTACTAACCTCCCCCCGGTAACCAGCAACAGTGGTGCTTTCTCTAAGAAATCGGCTATATTCTGCAGTTCCCTGTTGACGGCTATCCTCAGGGCCTGGAAGGTCTTGGTAGCTGGGTGTATTTTCCGAGGGTGATGTCTTAAAGGAATAGTCTTTTCAACGAGCCGTGCCACCTGTCGGCTTGTTCTTATAGGCCCCTTTCGCCTCTCTTCTTTAATAGCTCGGGCAATCGATTTTGCCCATCTCTCCTGAGCATAAGCCCACAGGAATTCCTCCAGCCTTCCCGTGGAGATAGTGTTAATTAGTTCACTGGCAGTTATTCCTTTTTCTTGGTCCATCCTCATATCGAGAGGTTCGTCTTTTAAGAAACTGAAACCCCTCCCTGTCGACTCCAATTGATATGATGACAGACCAAGATCTAATAGAATGCCATTTACCTTATCAATTCCAGCGTGTTGTAATACCTTGTCTAAATAAACGTAGCTTTCCCTGACAATCGTGATCCTGTCCCTATAGGGAGAAAGTCGCTGCTCAGCTAATCCTATTGATGTCCTGTCAACATCAATGCAAATCAAACCCCCTTTGGGCCCTAGGTTTTTGCAGATCTCTAAGCTGTGCCCACCGGTGCCCAGTGTCCCGTCTACGTATATGCCATCCGGAATAGTGACCAGATAAGCAACAACCTCATCAACCATTACCGGTTGATGAGCAGTAATCATCTTCCCCTCCCACTAAATTCCTAGATCGGAGAGAGATTGACTCGCTTCTGGAAAAGATTCTTTAACCCTTTCGAACTCTTCCTCCCATTTAACCCTATCCCAGATTTCAAACCTGATTAGATGACCAACCAAAGCGACTTCTTTCCTTAATCCGGCCAAGCCTCTCAGATGCGGGGGAATCAAAATCCGGTTCTGTTTCAGGGGGCACTCTACGGCACCGGATATGAAATAGCGTAGGTATATGGTGGCAGCATTATCAAAAAGCGGGAGATCTACGGCTTTATCCTTTATTTTCTGCCAATCTTCCCGAGCAAATGCCACCAAACAGTTGTTAAGGTTGGTGACTACAATGGAAGAATCGCCCTTTTGGTTCAAAACCTCCCTGAACCGGGCTGGAATAGCCAGTCGCCCCTTTTCATCGAGCGTATGTGTCGATCTACCTTCAAAAAAACATTTTGGTACAATTTCCATAGGAATTTACCACTTTTTACCACTTTATGACACTTTTAGAGAAGTATTACCACTTTGTCAAGAAAAAAATTACGCCACCTCAAAAATTATGGATTGAGATCATGTGCAAATAGGGTAATTGAGCTGGTATCTTTGTCGCTTGCATTTTTTCCCACTCCTGGTAAAATTCAAATCTGATTTCATCATTGTTTTGCCGCAAGCGGGTGACACCTCTGAACTTACCATGAATCGCTCATTTACCATGCTCTCAAGTGACTGAGGTGCCCGGAATTCCAAGGTCTTAGGAATGAAATCCGTGTGGGAACAGGAGGCGCTGTTCAGAGCTCTTCTGGCACCTTATTCCAGGAACCTGAATACTGAACCCTTAGAAAAAGGAGGAAAAAATGCAGAAAATCAAACTCGGTCCGCAGACATTCCTGTACCCCATGCCCGCAGCTTTAGTCGGTGCTATGGTAGATGGAAAGCCAAATTTTATGACCGCAGCCTGGTGCGGGATCGCAGCATACAAACCACCAGCCATTGCTGTGGCAATCCGGAGGGAGCGATATACACTGAAAGGTGTTCGCGAACACGGAACCTTTTCTATAAATATTGCCTCCTCGAGTATGGTCAAAAAGGTGGACTATTGTGGCATCTATTCTGGTAAGAGCACAGACAAGTCACAAATCTTCACACCCTTCTATAGCAAGCCAAAAACAGCCCCGCTTATTGAAGAATGCCCGGTAAATCTTGAGTGTAAGGCTATCCACTCTCTTGACCTGGGAAGTCATACTCTCGTCGTTGGTGAAATCATTGAAACCTTCATAACTGAAGATTGCCTCACAGATGGAAAGGCGGATCCTGAAAAGATCGATCCTCTTATCTTTATCCCCGGCACGAGCAAATACCATCGCCTCGGAGGGGAAATTGCCCCGGCCTTTAAGATAGGAAAGGAGTAGTCGAAGAGGCCTCAACAGGCTGTTGCCGAAATCCCTTTTGCACCCCCCAGCTTGTGGCAATTTTTAAGGCCTGGCGCCTCTAACACCTCCGCGAGACGAATAATGTGGCTGATCTCATGCGATATCATACTGAGCATATAGGCAATATTGTTACATGAGTTGAAAAGCTCCGAGGAGATGACAATTGCACGGTAAATCGTGTAATGGCCTCGACCATTCCGAGAACTCGGGGGATTCATTGTTGACACACAAGGCCCGCTTCCCTATACTCCTTCCCAAACAATAACCCATGTGAGGATCTCAATGGTTGAAGAAATCTTGACAAATATTTACAAAATCGAAATCCCTCTGCCCGAGAATCCCCTGAAAGCCATCAACTCGTATGTGTTAAAGGACTCGGCTCGGAATTTGATTATTGATACGGGACTAAATCGAAAGGAGTGTAGGGATGCTATAAGGGCCGGGTTGGCCGAACTTGGGGTGAATTTAAAGGAAGCAGACTTTTTTATTACCCACCTGCATGCAGACCATTTTGCCCTTGTTTCTACCCTTGCTTCAGATAACTCCACCATTTATTTCAACCAGCCAGACGCAGATAGGGTTAGGGATGGCACTCCATGGGATGATATGATTGAGTATGCAGGCTTAAATGGTTTTCCCGAAAAGGAGCTTTTGGCGGCAATTCATAACCACCCAGGATATAAATATGGATCAAAATTCGACTTGCCTCTCAAGATTTTGAAAGAGGACGACACCATAGACATCGGGCAATACCAATTCAAATGTGTAGAAACGCCCGGCCATACCATGGGACATATGTGCCTTTATGAACCCAACAAAAAAATCCTCGTGTCCGGAGATCACATCCTGGGAGATATAACACCCAACATTCAATCATGGGCCGATGAGGGAAATCCTCTACTTCAATATCTTTGGAGCCTCGATAAGATCTATGAGCTCGACGTCGCAGTTGTATTGCCCGGCCACAGGCGTATTTTCAGAAGGTGCAGGGAGAGGATTCAGGAATTAAAGGATCACCATCAGAACAGGGCTGATGAGATTCTCACCATACTGAAAAAGGGCAGTAGGAACGCCTTTCGGGTGGCATCGGAGATGACCTGGGACATTACTTGGGAATCTTGGGATCAGTTCCCTGTTTCGCAAAAATGGTTCGCCACTGGGGAGGCAATTGCTCACCTCAAATACCTTTGGGAAAAAGGGATGGTCCTCAGGGAAACGCTTGGGGGAAAGCTCATGTATTCATTTTTTAGCAGATCCCTTTGCGCCCTATACCATTTCATTTGGACAAAAAAGAAGAGAAAAGTTTTGAATAGAATGTAAGCTAAATCTAAAAGGTGGTTTTTCCACTGGTAGGGGTTGATGTTAGGGAAATCCATCAATATCACTGAGGGACACAATGAATTACAAACCGCCTTTGATGATGATCAGTTGCAATTGATCAGATGCGTCTTCGGCCCGGTCAGAGATCTCGACTATGCTTTCAACACAAAGCCTCAGATGGATCTTATGGCCATAATCCAAATTCGTCTTAAAGATATCCCTGGTTATATCCCATTCCTCTTTGTCCACATCCGATTCCCTAATGCCTACCTCTCTGGCCTTCTCTCTGATAGTCTTAATGTCATCATCCTTGAAAAACAAAGCTACCCCTTCTCTTAGAGGGATGCACGAAGAAACAGACTTCTCCATTATGCCAAGAAATTTGTGCCTCATCTCTTCAGGGATATCAGGCCGCTGATCAAGAAAGAAATCGCAGCAGGCCTCAGCGGCATTGGCAAGACTGTCCAGATCCTGTGCCAGGTGGAGGATATCAGATCTCAACGAAGGAAGATATGCCCCTGAATAGAGCTTGCTCATTATTTCACGGAGAACCTCGTCTGTCTTCGTCTCACTACTATCCACCTTTAATGCCAACAATTTTGCCTCTTCTATGTTACCACTCAGATATTCTTTAACCGTGTTGAATGCCAGCTTGAGACAGTCGTCCATCGACCCAAGGTGTTTCAGGATCAGTTCATTTACCGCCTTCTCTTTCTTGTATAGCATATACTTACCTCTCTTGCTAAAAGGTTACTCTTATTCCTCCGAAATGATTACACAATTTCACTGAGCTCAGGATACGTTGTAGAATATGTTATGGGTTTCAAAGGCCTATCATAAAATCCCGAATTCTACACATATAATTTTAGCAAAACATAGGAGATGATACCAGCCGAAATTGGAGTGGACACCCATCCGATCACTATTCGGATCAATGTTTGTCTGCTTACTGTTCTGGCACCCTTCACCAAACCGACACCGGCCACACCTCCTACAATTGCCTGGGATGATGAAACAGGCACTCCCACCTGCGTGAATAGCTCCACGGTGATTGCCCCAGAGAGTGCAGCGATAAAAGCAGCATACTCATCGAGAGGGGTGATTTCCTTTCCAACCGTCATCATAACCTTCTTGCTATACGTCAAAACACCACTGGCAATGCTAAGGCTTCCGATAAGTGCCCCCTCGAAAGGAGTGAGCAGTCCTGAGCCAACATAGACACCGGTAACATTGGCAACGTTATTAGATCCCAGTGCATAGGCGCCAAAACATCCCGCAAAGATTAAGCCCCAAAAAATAAAAAACGAACGTTTTTGTGGGCTAATCATATATCGGGCAATGAAGAACCCAATTAGATGATAAAGAACGAAACTAATTATAACCGCTGCAATAGGTGCTAGTATCCAGCACGCCACTATCTTATAGAGCCTGGAAAAGTCAACTATTCCTGAAAACATGCTTGCTCCCAGAATAGCCCCAATAATAGCTTGAGAGGTAGAACAAGGCAGAGCAAGATAGGTTAGGATGAACATCGTGATACCTGCTGCCAGAGCAGTCCAAAAGGCGCTTTCCGGCGTCAAACGCGAAAGTTCTCCTACTGTTGCAAAACATTTCTCTCCCTCGACCACGGCGCCCAGTATTACAAAGATTGAAGTTAGAATGATTGCAGTACGATATCTAATAATCTTTGCAACGACGCCAGTACCAAATATGTTAGCGGAATCATTACTGCCCAAAGTCCAGCCCAGAAAGATCCCTGAAATTACCTTCCACATGGTATCAAAATCCAGTAGAGAATATGTTCCTGCACGAACGAGTTTCCCATTCCTTGCCACCACAGAAAACGATGAGCATATCTCCCCCATATCATCTCGGTGCCTCCTGAGAGCCCAGCACCTTGAGCTTTTTTACCACCTTAGAGCTCTCGGACTCAACCTTTTCTGCAACATTATACAAAAATATACTTTACCATATCGGCCCACCACCTTCGCTCGTGGCATGGAAATAGCCGTCTTTCTTTCTGGCACTTGATTTCACCTATCATCTCTGATATGTAGCAAAGACAAGGCTGAGGAGGCTGTAGCTCGTTTAATGGCGGCTTAGAGGTGGAGAAAATGGTTAAGATCGGTGTTGTGGGAGCAGGGAGTTGGGGTACTGCTCTGGCTAACCATATGGCCCTGAAAGGCCTTGCTGTGGACTTATGGGTCAGGGAAGAGGATGTTTACCGTCAGATCAAAGAAAAAAGGATAAATGAAACATTTCTACCTGGGATAACACTCTCCAATGGAATAAGACCCGTTCAATCATTTGAGGACGTAAGCAAAGAAAAAAATATCGTATTGATCGTTGTACCCTCCCATTTTTTCAGGGATATCCTAATCAAACTATCTCCTTTTATCTCTTCCTCAAAACCTCTCGTAGTGGGAACAAAGGGAATAGAGAATGATACCCTTATGACCATGTCCCAGGTGGTTCACTCGGTATTGCCTGAATATGGAAGTGAAAATTTCGCCTGCCTTTCTGGTCCGAGCTTTGCGCGTGAGGTCTGTCAGGAACGTCCAACAGCAGTGACTATTGCATCTAGAAACCACGCATTAGCCAAAGATCTGCAGGTACTCTTCTCTACTGACTACTTCCGGGTCTATACTACCCGCGATGTGATTGGCGTTGAGCTCGCAGGTGCCCTAAAGAATGTTATCGCCATTGCTGCTGGTGTATCGGACGGTCTCGGTTTTGGATCTAATACAAGAGCCGCTTTAATAACAAGGGGTTCCGCTGAAATAGCACGGCTTGGTGTTTCCCTAGGGGCAGATCCAGTAACGTTTGCTGGCCTGGCGGGAATCGGTGATCTCATCCTGACCTGTACCGGTGATCTGAGCAGAAATCGTTTGGTGGGATTAAAGATTGCTGAGGGTGTTCCTGTTGAGAAGATCATTTCTGGCATGAAGATGGTTGCCGAGGGGATAAAGACATCACTGTCTGCTTATAATCTGGCGCGGAAGATGGGTATAGAGATGCCTATTACTACAGAAGTCTACAATATCATCTACCAAGGAAAGGACCCACGAGAG
This sequence comes from Deltaproteobacteria bacterium, assembly GCA_019310725.1. Classification (GTDB taxonomy): domain Bacteria; phylum Desulfobacterota; class DSM-4660; order Desulfatiglandales; family B25-G16; genus JADFWK01. The sequence goes on from JAFDDT010000024.1 coordinate 28,352, forward strand.
GCAGTTAAAGATGTCATGACGAGGAAGCTCAAGGAGGAGCCGGAGAATTACCGGACATAGGGAGTGAAAGGCTTACACCGACCGTATCTCCTGCTTCATAAACACCCCATAGGAGACCCCGAAGCAGATAACGGTAATGGCAATGAGGCTGATCAGGTGGGGTATGACCACATAGATACTCTGAG
>JAFDDT010000203.1 GCA_019310725.1 Deltaproteobacteria bacterium
GTTCAATAGTTAAGTGAGGAGGGGATTGTGGCGAAAGGAAATGTTTCATCCCGGAAAATGTCAAAAGGTAATATTTGCACCCCCCTCACAACTTTTTTGATTAAGTTTTTTGCCCAAGTATGACCAAAAATGTCACACATATGGATTATTATTATGATCAATCATAAAAATCTCACGTCTTTTATTATGAGGTAAACATATGAAGAATAACAGATCATCAAGGCAAGGTATGTCTTTATTGTTGAAACTTAAACAAGAGCTGGAAAGAGAAGGATTCAACACGGGCTGGGGGCATCCATTTTTTGAATGGCTTCACGGTACCTCGCCGGAGGCGCCGACATCACCCCCCGAAGGGTGGGATACCCTCTATATCTCTGATCTGCCAGTGCCAAAGTTTACTCCCTTTGACGTCATAGCAGTCTCTTTTAGGATTGAGGCCGATCAGATATACTTTGAGCTCGCAATCTACTATTCGAAGGTATTGGAGGATTTTGTTGATGCAGATGCCGCCCAAGAAGTAGCCCATTTCCATGACGCCGATTGGTTTGGCAGGATGGCAGAATATTTCAACGACATAGCCATTACCTTTAACCTCAAATGGGATACGGAGTATGATGTCTATATCGAGGATACCCTTTATGGCAGTTTCCCCCTCGAATCCACCGACACAATAATTTCCCTCTTGAGAGCTATTAACAGGGAGTTTCTGGCGTGGCAAGGAAGCGGACACAAGAACTGGGCTTTGATGGATTAGATTCAATCGCGTGGCAGGGCTTTTCGTCTATTGGACAAGGATATCATCTTAAGGCCCCATAGCACTGCTGTCTCAGTTTCTCCACAATCTTCACCATTCCCAGTGTATCCAGCTTGCAGTACTCGAGGAGGGCAGTACGTAATCTATCCATTTCTGCAGCATCTTCTAGTTGCCTCATCCGGAGGTAGGCATTTCCCGCCATGGCACCATCGCTTATTTCCATTCCCTTATAACCCAACTGCGGCACGATGGCGGGAAGCACATCTTTCAGTGAATATGAGCCCTCCATTTGCCAGGAGTAGACATCCTTTTTCCTAAATGGAATCATCAGGTCTCTTAAATTATTGATAATATTTTCAATTTTATCCGTGTACTCCGGGAACCACCCTTTGAGATCATTCAATACTCTGGCCTCAAAAGATTTATTATAAGCGAGCACACAGGAATTTTTCGGAATCTCCTGCAGCAATTTTTCCGCAAGCTCTCTTCGGGGATCAGTATCGGGAGATGCCAGGTATTCATAATGCGTCAGGTTCTCATTTTCCTTTTCAAGGCAGTGGAGCGAATATTGAAATGGGATGTTCTGGTAGGGCCTCGTCCCGTCAAAAAGAGGGATGGATACCATAAATGTAGTCTCGAAATCCAAAAAATACAAAGGATACCATAGGGAGTCGAGAAATTCCTTTACCCCTGTTTTGTTAAAAATATTCCTCTTATTCAGAAAAGATTCCACTTGTATTTCCTGCTGTTCAGACAACAGGTGTCTGGGTATATCTCTGAGATATACTATACCCTGCCGGTAAAGCTCGTACGGATCAGGTCCACGGCCTCTGAGCTTGAATACAGAATCTTCGGGAATGTGTTGCCAGCAGTGCCCATGAAAGTCGCATGGATACGGATCATCGCAGTGATGCCCGATATCAATGAGCGGCATGTCTCCGCGCAGCATCGTTTTCATCTCTTTGATACTCTCTTCAACCAAACCCTGCTTTTCCATAACGACATCCGTGAGGTCTTGTATAGCGAATAACTTATCCACCTCAATCTCGCCATACCTCACATAATCGGTATTAATGTGTACGATACAGGCCTTTGAAACAGCGAGGCCAAACCCGGTGAGAACATAGTATTGAAGGGCCACATCATCAAGGTGTACGTCTTTCACACCGGAGGAGGCCTTCACCTCATAGATTTCCCATCCTTGCTCACCTTTGCAAAGGATATCAACCTTTACAAAAACATCATCATGCCTGAACGCAGCTTCATACAACCGCTCAGATCCCTTTTCAATTTCCCTCATTGTTAGGTTGACCTGCTCAGAAAGGGAAACATCTTCAAAAGGGATCTCCACCCCGTTCGGAAAGAGCTTTTGGGCATAGAGCCCTGCCTCGATACCACTTTGGAACAGTGCTTCTTGTGCGTCGGTTATTTCATCCCTCAGGTCAAGACAGTATTTGTGAAGATAGAGGGATTTGTGGCACTGAAGTCCCCTCAGGAAAAGGGATTTACTGAGATAGGTGCTCGGTCTTTTGCTCTGCGTTACCATAGTAACCACCCATTTTGATTATTCACCACTAAGGGAGTGCCTGCAATACCAAGCAGGCACTTGAAACCCATAATTCACTCTATCATGTCAGTCTGTCAAGTCCATTTGTCCGCTACCCCTATTCCCGAACAAAACAGGAACCCTCTCTTTCCCTTTTAGTCTCGCAACCACCTTGTTAACCTCTTCGATGGTAATCTCTTTGTCGCCACCGTTTAACACAATATCAAGTCTGGTCTGTCGGGAGATACGATCTATTTCGTGTAGATGCATCGGATAGTGTTCAACTAGATCAACGATCCTTTCCACCGTCTTACCGTTATGATTAAAATGCGCTTCCCACCTCTGGATTTGAAGCTCCTCTGGGGGAGGATTAATCTCCAGATAGTGATCGAACTCCCGCGGCATCTGCTCTGCCTTGATGGGAACAGTCACCACAACCACCATACCTTGAACACCTCGCAGCTTATCCAAAAAATCCACAAGTTCCTTGTCCCGATGCTCTTGATCCCCGGCTAAGGCTTGCTTGAGAACCAGGCCGTGATCAACGAGCAGGGTCAAAGAGCGGAACCCGATACTGGCCCTCAATGCATAGTGCAGAGCGGTCACCTCTTTTTGGGTAAGCGGATCTTTCACCCTCTTTGGAGAACCGTTTACCTGAAGTACATCAGATAGATGAAACTCCCTTACCTTAAGTTCGCACGCCTTTGCCACCGCATTGGCGCAATCTATTCCCGCTTGCAGGTCTGACGAGCCGAGCATCAGCCGGAGGGCTCCCTCGCGGTCATAAAGTTCTTGATATACAGATGCCAATCCTTGAAGCGCTTTCTTATCTTGCGTCCTCAGCGGCAGTTGCTCAATAGAGACTTCGGGCGTACAGGTTTTCCCGAGACTGTTAAGCTCCAATCTGCTGCTGGCCTGGTAGTCTGCTGCCTGCTCTATCTCTTCTAATGTAAGCGTAACCCCTGAATCGCCGTTTTTGTTCAGGGCGCTGGTGATCGCCATAAACAGGGCGTTCTTTACCAGGCCGCCGGTGAAGATATAGTTCCGTGCCAGCCTCTTGAAATCTACATCCTCGCCGATCACAATATTCGGTGGCACCATAGCCCTCCATATCATTTCTCTCTGGTCTTCGTCTGGCAGGTGAAAGGGCACCTTCATGGTAATGCGCCGGTCAAGAGCCACATCCAGCACAACAATCTTATTGGTTGCCAGTATGGTGATGCACTCCGCCTTTTCTATCTCGATCAAGAGAATCCTGCTCTCCTCAGAGTTTATCTGGAATACATCATCGCACTCATCAAAGAAAACAATCCCGTTCGATAACTTGGCCTCTTTAAAGAGGTACTTTATGAGGTCTTCAAAGGAGAGGTTCATCTTTGAAGCCTTGCCAATATTAACCGTGAGCAATTCCTTGTTGAGGCTATCGGCCAGCGCATTGGCCAGCATGGTTTTCCCGGTCCCGGAGGGGCCGTAAAACAGGAACGTCAGCCCTGTGCCGTATCCATAGAACTCATCAATCACGAGTTTTTCTTGCCTTGATTCGTTGTTTGAATAGTTCTTGGCTAGGTCAAGGATTTCTTCTTTCAGATTCCCCGGCAGGACTACCTGATCCAACTGCACCTGGCTCTTTACCTTAGAGATGCAGTGCAAATCTGTCCTGTATATGCTGTTGTCTCCCAGGATGTAGCTGATGATCCGTTCATGGAGATCCATGAGGGTGTCGAAAATACTGATTGCGTTATCGTTAAAACCGCACGGGATAACGATCTCGTTCCTGATGAGCCTTGCATCAACGCTAAAGTATACTCTGCCGGCTATCTGACTTCGATAGTCAGGATGGATGATGGATAGGGCAGTTCCGATGGACATGCTTCCATCGCTGAGGTTCCGGCGATCTAATTCGCATTGCTCGTAGAGGCCTCTAAAGCCCTTGCCCGTGTAATTGGCAAAAAGGAGGGCCACAATAGAGCGCTCGGTTTCATCCAGGCCATATGAGGAACAGAGGGTTTCGAAATGAAGTTCCACACCCGCCTTGAGGGTAGTACGAGTTCTCAGTTTGACTTCTTCTTCGGCCCTCTCAAGCGCCGATTCAAGTTCTTTGAGACCCACCCTTCCGGAGGTGAGATCCCTGAAACCGAAATCGGACTCCATGAGAGCTTGCTTCTCATCAGCTCCATTCAATACCCTTTGGTCTTCCTCTGCGCTGTGCTCTGAAGCCTTGCCGCTTCGTAAGTAAGCAATTGCCAGCTTGAGCCGCGCCACATATTCCAATGCCTCAAGATGCTCCAAATTGTCTCTGAAAGCACGGTGTTCCTTATGGCCCCTTAGCCTTACAGGGGAGCCTGAAATTGCTCGTGGCTCTGCTTTTTGAAGATTCTCTACTGTCATCTTCTTACCTCCTTTCACCGTTGATCTGGGGGTTTAGGGGCTCAATAACATCAGCTATACCGAACTGTATCGCTTCCTCCGGGGTAAGCCACGTATCCACATCTCTCAGTAGATACTCCTCTAGCTTTTCCTTGGAATCGATTTCAGAATAACGAAGATAATGATTTACTATCCGGGTATGCTCCAGATCCTGCTCTTTTCGGCCTGCAAGCAACTGGCTGTGATTACCCAATGAAATGTCTGAGTATCGGTGAGAGAGTAGGGATGTCCGCGGCGTAATAACCCTTCTCCCCTTTGTGCCGGTCATGAAGACCAGGAGGCCCATCGATGCTATCATGCCAATTCCTGTTGTGTAGATGGGAAGTTGCGACCATTCCATAATGTCGATCATGGCGAAACCCGCAGGGCAAGAACCGCCTGAGGAGTTGATAATCATCTGGATATGGTCAACTTTTCCGGAGATGTTGTACTCAATAATCTCCTTGCACACCGTTTCTGACGCCTCGTCTTCGATCACGCCGGATAGGTAGATAATCCCAAAATCCTTTAATTCCCTGTCCTTAACCTTATCATCCTTGCTCATGGTATTCTCCTTGCATGTGTTTAGGTTTAGTTTTTGCGTAAGCCGAACCGTTTCCGGCTATTGTTGGCATTGTTATACCGCCTGAATGTGACATTTTTGGCCACAGATGTTGAAAAATTTTCTCAGGGAGCGCAATGAGGGGAAAAAACCTGATAAAGCTCTTGAGGGCCCTTGAACTGCTTTCAAGGAAAACGGGCACCACGATTGAGGAGATGGCAGAGCACCTGGAAGTAGACCGGAGATCAGTCTATCGGATGATCAATGTGATAGAGGAGCTTGGGTTTCCTCTCTATGACGATAAGATTCCCCTGGAGCGGGAGAAGCGGTGGAGGCTCACAGAGTCGTATCTGAAAAAGCTGCCCAATATGAATATCCCCGATATTAATCTGACACTGCCGGAGATCATATCCCTGCATCTGCTCAGGGGTGAGGCGAGCCTCTTTAAGGGAACCGAAATAGAAAAACACACTCGATCAGCCTTCAGAAAGCTGGGCTTCTTTGTGCCTCCCGAGGCATTTGACAGGCTGAGCAAGATAAAGGCCCTGTTTGCCTCTCCGGCAAAGTCTGGCAAAGATTACTCCGGCAAGGAGGAGATAATCGATCAGCTTATGGATGCCATGCTCAAAAAAGAAACATGCCGTGTGAAGTATCACTCATTTTCCGATGATAAGGTAAAGAGCTTTAAGATCGATCCGCTACATTTTTTTGAAAGCAGTGGTGGCCTTTATCTCTTTGTGAATGCCACTACCTTTGGAGATATCCTTACCCTTGCTGTTGAGAGAATTCAGGAGAT
>JAFDDT010000204.1 GCA_019310725.1 Deltaproteobacteria bacterium
TTTTTTATGAGACTATCAATGAGTGTTTGTGGTTCAGCACAGGCGTTTCCAATGCCAATTTTTGCCTGAGGGCCGATGATCTCAGCAATGTCGTCTGGTTTGATGTTTTTCATCAGTATCCTTGGGTCTTTTAGAAGAGAGCATCCGTGCGAGAAATCCCTGAAAAAGCAGTTTGTTTTTCTTAGCATACCTGCGTTATACTGGCAACACAGAATAGACCCCACCAAGACGAATGCCAATAGGCAAAGAAGGAAATTAGAAGAATAGCTGAAAAAGATTCTTTCAGGTGAAAGATGACGTTGAATAATTTTGATACTCTTTCCTGTGATGTGCTGATTATAGGTGGGAGGGGGTTCGGGGCTCACAGATCAGCCTTGAGGCTGTGCCTGTGTCCATGAAATCAGTTACGCTCTAGTAATTTCCAAAACCCTCCCGCTTTTTCTCTCGCCCGCTCCCCTTCGAACCCGCCATGCGGGACTCAGGGGCACTTGAACCCGCAGAGGGGGTGTTTGTTGACAAAGGCAGGGGATTTTGTTAAGTCGCAAGGAGTTAACCCGTGCTTGATTAGGCAGGAGACATCCCGGTAGAATCCTAAAGGAGATAAGCGATGGCCCGAGAGCAAGAATTTCCAAAAGTTGGCTATAACTACCAGCTGATTTTAAAGCACCTATTGGAGCACGCAGCAAGAATGCGACCAGAGGGCGAGATTGTCTATAGGGACCTTTTTCGCGGGAATTATACTCAGCTTTATGAACGGTGTCAGCGCCTGTCGGATGCGCTCAAGGGCTTTGGTGTAAAAAAAGGCTCGAAGCTCATCTGCTTTGAATGGAATACACACAGGTTCCTTGAGATGTATTTCGCTGTGCCCTGTATGGGCGCCATGCTGCACATGGGAAACCCACTTCTCACACCGGAACAAATGGTCTATCTCATAAACCGGGTGGAGGATGATATACTTATCTTTAACAAAGATTTCACTTCAATAATAGAGTCAATCACCGACAAACTGAAAACAGTCAAGCATTATATAGTACTTGCAGATGATGAAAAATTGCCCAAAACAATATTACATCCTATTTCAGAGTACGAAGAATTGTTGCGCTCTGCATCTCCACACTATGAGTATCCCGACCTCGATGAGGATACCGTGGCATCATTGAGTAACACTACCGGTACGACCGGTGATCCAAAGGTGGCCTTTTTTACCCACCGGCAACATATAATGCATACCCTTATCTGGGCACATATGCTTCAGAATTTTTCAGGGGAAAGAGGGTTAGACCCGCGCCGTGACCTGACCATACAGCTTGTGCCTATGTTTCACGCCCATGGCTGGGGTGTGCCATATATGGCCACATTCCTTGGGTGTAAACAAGTGTATCCCGGCAGATTTGATCCGAAGATATTTCTAGAAACGCTAAAAAAGGAAAAACGCACTGGCCAGGGCGGTTATATGGCATGCGTTGCTACAATGCTGAACATGATTATCTCCCATCCAGATGTCGAGCAATACAGAGAATACTTGAAGGGACTTATCTACGAAGGCGGGGGGATGCGACTGAACACCATGCTTGCCAGAAAGGCAAAAGAACTTGGCATGGATGTCTGCTCTGGGTGGGGAATGACAGAGGTATACACAAAGGTAGGGTTACAGTATCTAAAGCCTCACATGTTTAGCTGGTCCGAGGATAAAAAGATAGAGTTTCTCAGCGGAACAGGTATGGCACCTCCTTTTGTTGAACAGAGAGTGGTAGATGAGCAGGGAAAAGATGTCCCAAAGGATGGCAAAGCCGTTGGAGAGATTGTGCTCAGAGCCCCGTGGCTTACGATGGGTTATTACAAGGATGTTGAGAAGTCGAAAGAGCTCTGGCGAGATGGCTGGATGCATAGCGGGGATATGGCTACTATAGATGAAGAAGAGAGCGTATTGATTATAGACCGGTCTAAGGATGTTATAAAGAGCGGGGGAGAATGGATCTCCAGTCTGACACTGGAGAACCTCATAAATATGCACCCAAAGGTCCAGGAGGTTGCAGTTTTTGGGGCGCAATCGGAGAAGTGGGGAGAACGCCCAGTGGTCCTGTTAGTGCCCAAAGACGAATATAAAGGGAAAATTTCTGAGGCGGAATTGAAGGAGCATATGACACAATATGTGGAAGAGGGCAAGATATTAAAGTGGTGGATACCGGATAAATTTGTCTTCGTAGATCAAATACCCCGGACGAGCGTTGGCAAATTTGACAAAAAGGTGATGAGATCGGCCTATGGAACTGTGTTGGAAGGAAAAGAGTAGAAAGAGAAAGCCTCACTCTCCGCAGACCTTCAGGCTGCCGTGCTCCAATCATGGCTTTAGGTACCGAAAGACTAACAGTTGAGTATGGGATAGGTGTAACCATGGATCTCCCTTTGAAAGGCATTCGTATTCTAGATTTGACCCGCCTGATTCCGGGTCCCTTTTGCACCATGATTCTGGCCGATCTTGGGGCTGACGTCATTAAAGTCGAGGAACCCGCGGCAGGTGATTATGAAAGACAGATACATCCATCCATCGGACCTGTGGGGTATAGGTTTTTGCTGCTTAACAGAAATAAGAGAAGTCTGGCCCTAGACCTGAAGCACAAAACAGGAAGAGATATCTTCTTGGACCTCGTCAAAAAGTGTGATTGTGTGGTCGAAGGCTTCAGGCCAGGGACAATGAAAGGATTAGGTTTAGATTACAAGAATGTCAAAGGGATCAATCCCGGAGTTGTTTATTGCTCAATGTCAAGCTTTGGCCATACAGGGCCCCACAAAGACAAAGTGGCACATGACCTCAATATCCTGGCAGCTTCGGGAATCCTTCATATGACTGGATCTTCAGAGGGACCACCAGTCATTCCAGGCGTACCAATTATCGATATAGTCACGGCACTCTATGCAACAATTGCAATCCTTTCTGCCCTCATGGCAAAGAGACAGACTGGGGCTGGGCAACATCTAGATATCTCCATGTTTGACAGCGCTCTTTCCCTGCTATTTGATGTTGCCCGTTACGTATGGAGAGAGGAGCGAGAGCCCATGAGGGGAAAAGTCACTGACAGTTGCAGCGCTTGAGACAAAATACAAGAGAAGACTTTTCCAGTTGCTGGGGATGGAGGATTTCGCTGAGGCCGAAGAGGGCATTACAACAACAAAGGTGTCGCTCGAAAAGGAGCAAAAGGCTCGGGAGGCCATGAAAAACATCTTTTGTGAGAGGACACTGGAGGCGTGGAACGAGATTTTTGGTCCTGCTAATTGCTTTTATTCTCCAGTTCGTACCGTTTCAGAGGCCCTTTCTGATCCTCAAGCGCTTCACCGGGGGATGGTTTCTGAAGGCTACCAGCCTCTTTGCGGGCATTACAAACAACTTGGATCGGCATTAAAGTTCTCTGAGACACCTGTGGATCTGCAGAGGATTCCCGCCCCTGGCCTTGGTCAACACACCGTAAGTATCCTAGAAGAGATAGGAATACATGGCCGGGAAATAGAAGAGCTGCAGAAACATGGAATAATCGCCTTTCCATCTGATCAAAAGAACGAGTAAAGAATCCGCGCCCACAGGACGTGGTTTTCTGAGACGAAATAAATTTGAGGCGCGCTTCAAAGAGGACCATGAAAATAGCTCTGAAAATAATCTTCCCGTTTGCCGCTTTGCTTTTGATATCTCCAGCCATTTCCTGTGGAGGCCAATTCAAAATCACCAGGGTCTATGATGGCAATACAGTAAAAGCTGAAGGGTATGATCGGCAGTGCCTGGGCTGAAGTGACATTGTCATGGTGGTCAGGTTGGCCGGAATAATTACTCCCGAAATTCCAAGGGCAGGGAGAAGCCAAGGACAGAAATGCAGTCAAGGTGCCAAAGAATATCTGGATGAGGTAATATTGAATAGGGTTGTTGAGATCAAGGGCTATGGTTTGGATCAACATGACCGCGTGCTGGGTGAGGTGTTCCTGAGGGGTAAAAACATCAATCATGAAATGGTTCGCACCGGACTGGCGGAAGTCTGCCGTGGAAAATCTCCAATGAGTTTTGATCTGGAACCATACTGGAAGGCTGAGCAAAAGGCACGGACAACGGGGCGAGGGATCTGGACCCTCGGTGAAAAGTGAGATATGGAGGCATTCCTTTATGAGTCTGAGGAAACTGAGAGACAAATACGCCATCGTGGGGGCTGGTTACACGAGTCAGGGGAGAATACCTGATAGATCGGCACTGAGCTTCTATGTTGAGGCCTGCGTCAATGCCATTAAAGATGCGGGATTAAGGAAGGAGGATATCGATGGGCTTATATGCTATCGACAATTTCAGCCTGTTGCCAACGATGTAGTTGTGACGCCCTATCTCTTGGCACAACATCTTGGGATACAACCTAAGATCTTAAGCCAGGAATCGTACTGTGCGAGAGGTCATTTCCTCCATGCGATAAGCCTCATTGAAGCGGGTTTCTGTAACTACGTCTTGATTGTCTACGGTGACAATGCCCTTTCTGGCAAAAGGAGCTTTGTAAAAGGAGCTACCAATAGTGAACCTGCAGATGACAATGCCGCCTTTGGAGAGTTTGGTCGGGCAGCCCAGTTTGCCATGGCTGCTCGAAGGGCCATGTATGAGTTTAGAACAGGTCCTGAGACCTGGAAGGAAATTGCAGTGTGCCAAAGGAAATGGGCAAACCTGAATCCCATAGCCATGATGTATGACAAACCCATGACCTACGAAGGCTACTTCAACGCTGACTGGGTTGTGGAACCTTTCCGCCTCTATGATTGCTGTCTCATTAGCGACGGAGGGAGGGCATGCATCGTTACATCGACGGAAAGGGCCCGTGATTTACGGAATCCCGTAGTCACCATCATGGGGATCGGCGAACACAACACATCTGTGGATATTCATCAATCTGACTTTATGGCCGGCCCCACTGGTGCCAATATGGCAGGAAAAATGGCCTTTGATATGGCAGACATTACCGTTAAAGACATAGATGCTTGCGAGATCTACGATTGCTTCACCTACACGGTGGAGATTACCCTCCAGGACTACGGTTTCTTTGGTCCTGGTGAAGGCGAAGACTGGTTCAAAGACGGAAGAACTGCCCCGGGGGGAATAATGCCGGTGAACACGTCTGGCGGACTCCTCTCTGAGTCTTACTTCATGGGTCTCACCCCCATAGCAGAGGGAGTGATGCAGTTGATGGGTCGCTGTGGTGAGAGACAACTCGGTGCCAAAACTGGCACAAAAGAGCCGGAAATCATCCTTTGTTCTGATAATGGGGCGGTCTTTCAAAGCCATGCGACTCTTATCTTGAGGAGGTCTTAAGATGGCATACGAAAAGCCATTACCAAAACCAAATGCAGACACAAGGCCTTTTTGGGAGGGATGTCAAGAAAATCAGCTCAGGTTTCAGAAATGTCGTCATTGTGATCACATCAGGTGGCCTCCATCGGTCATTTGCCCGAAGTGCCACTCATCAGATACCGATTGGATCGTTGCTAGTGACAAAGGAATGATTTATAGTTATGTCGTGTATCATATCGCTTTTCATCCAGCTTTTGAAAACGATCTCCCCTATGTTACGGCGGTAGTCAAGCTTGCTGAAGGGCCTTATATTCTCACCAATATTGTTGGCTCTGATCCCTCAAAACTAAAATGTGACATGCCTGTAGTGGTCGTATGGGATGATAGCAGCCAGGAATTCAATTTGCCCAAGTTTAAACCACTCAACGAGTAGATCAAAATCTTTGCTTGAACATTTCCCTTGACTGGGAAAATGAGAGTTGGTACTAGGCAAGTTGGTATCGATAATAATAAACAAAGGAGGTTGCCCATGGGAAAAGCGTTATTTAACAAAAGGTATGTGGTCATTCTATTCTCTTTAATTATTATGGTTGGTTTTCTTTACACCCTTCCGCCACAGGCGATTTCAGCAGAGAAAGTGATCAAATGGAATTTCTCCTTGTGGGGTGGCAAGAGGGCCTGGAGTGCGCCCCTGCATGACTGGGCAGCGGACATGGAGAAAAAAACCAATGGCCGCTGGCAGATCAAGCTTCACTATGGCGGTGTACTAGCCCCTCCTAAGGAGAACTATGACGGTATCAGGGCCGGTATGTTCGAGGCAGCAGGAATTTGCGCAGCCTATACACCTGGGAAAAATCCCCTGCATACGGTGAGCGAGTTACCATTTATCGCCCCAAACGAAAACAAGGATATCATTCAGATGATGGTTGAATTGTGGAAACATCCCGCCCTTAAAAAAGAGCTCCTGAAGTGGAATGCAGTACCTCTTCTGCCCAGTGCCCTTTGTCAGTATCATCTCATGGGAAACGCGCCTGTGAGAACAGTTGAAGATCTTAAGGGAAAGAGGATAAGGATAGGTGGAGAGATTGCAAAAGTTTTGAAGGAATTCGGTGCTGTACCCACCCTGGTTCCGGCCCCAGAGGTCTATGAGGCTGTCTCCAGAGGCACCATAGATTTGGTTGGATTCCCCTGGACATACGGTTATGGATCTTTTAAGACCTATGAAGTTTCCAAATATATTTCCCTGCCCATGTCCTTAGGAACCATGTCCTGCTTCTATATTGCAAATAGAGATGCCTGGAATGCCCTGCCCGATGAGTTTAAAAAATACCATATGGAGTGGTACTACAGATCCCCTGAGATATGGCATGCCGAATTCAAAAAGGCAGATGACAAGTGGATACCTATCTTCAAGAAGCACTTAGAATTTGTTGATTTCCCAAAGTCTGAAAGGGATAAGATAGTGGCAAAGGCTGAGGCAGTATATGAAAGATGGGTAAAGAGGATGGAAAAACAAGGCCTACCAGGAAGAGATGTCTTGAACTATTATCTGGAAAAAAGGAAAAACCTTATCGGCTATTAAGATCTATTATGCACTGCTGGGGGAAGCAGAAATTACCCCGGCAGTGCACTTTTATGGTGGCCAGCTTTCTTGAAGTCCGAGGAGGCAAAAAAATATATGGCAAAAGATGCTCAATTGAGTAATAGCCAGGCTCCTGCCTGGAAGAGGTCCTCTCTTCTTCGTGTAATGAATGGAAACATAAGACATATAGAGGACTGGTTGAACCTGGCCTCTGTATTTATCATTATGTTTCTCATGTTCTTTGCCACCACCGAAATTGTGGGTCGCTACATCTTCAATACCCCGGTACCCGGGCATGTGGAGATAGTGGAGTTGATCATGGCGGGCGTGGTATTTCTTGGTATTGCTTATACAGAAAGGGTTGGTGGGCACGTGAGGATGGAGCTGTTTGTAACACGGGTACTCAAAGGCCGCTCCTACCATATTGCCGAGGCTCTTACTGCTGCTCTCTCCCTTTTCGTTTACATCTTTATCTTAATCTACACCTTCAAAGCTTCGGTATTTGCCTTCCAGATGGGAGATAATACCGCCTACCTCTACTGGCCTACCTGGCCATCTAAATTTGCTGTGCCCCTAGGCAGCTTTTTTCTCTGCATACGTTTTCTAATCGAGATCATTCAGCATTTAGCCCAGGTCATAGCTGGCGTTGAGGTGAGGGACCTTGACTAACGCTAAGGAGGTATGATGGATCCGCTCGTAATGGGCCTGCTCGGTTTGGCAGCGATTTTTGTGCTGGTGGTTCTGGGTATGCGGATAGCCTTTGCCACAGCCCTGGTGGGGTTTGTGGGAATGTGGATCATGAAAAATATGGGGGTGGCAGGAAACGTGCTCGGATTTCTTCCCCACGCAATCGTGGCCCATTATTCCCTAAGTGTTATTCCTCTTTTCATCATCATGGGATATTATGCCTTTTATGCAGGTCTGACCGACGACATCTTCTATACAGCCAGGCAGTGGGTCGGACATCTTCCTGGGGGATTGGCCATAGCAAGCGTGTTTGGATGTGCCGGTTTTGCTGCCTGTACCGGGGCAAGCACTGCATCGGCGGCCATCATGGGCAGGGTGGCTATTCCGGAGATGAGAAAATATGGGTACCATTCCAGGTTGGCGGCAGGTGTTGTAGCTGCAAGTGGAACCCTTGCCTCACTCATACCACCCAGTGTTATCCTCGTGATCTATGGGATTATTACGGAACAGTCCATAGGGGCCTTGCTTATCGGTGGCTTTATACCGGGTGTGGTATCAGCAGCCATATATGCCGCGATGATATATGTAAGGGTTAAGATCAGTCCGGAATTGGGTGAACTTCAACCAAAGGCTTCCTGGAAGAAGAAATTCCTCGCCTTGCGAGGCACCTGGGGGGTTTTGGTACTGATTTTCCTCATTATTGGAGGGATCTATAGTGGTGTTTTTACCCCGACTGAGGCAGGCGGTGCAGGGGCCTTTAGTGCCTTCCTCATGGCCCTGGCAATGCGTAGATTGACCATGGCCAGACTGAAAGAATCTCTTTTAGAGACAGGACGTACCACGATTATGATCTTCTCCATCATTGTAGGGGTTCTTATCTTTGTCCGTTTTTTGGCCCTTACAGGCCTTCCAGCTAGCTTTGCAGAATTTGTACTTGAGCTGCCCCTACCACGCCTGCTAATTATCCTTTTAATTATGTCCATCTATATCTTTTTGGGCATGTTCCTGGATGCTATCGGGATGATGATGCTGACCCTGCCTATCGTCTTTCCAGCAGTAGTGGCCCTGGGGTATGACCCGATTTGGTTTGGGATCATCATTGTGAAGATGTGCGAGATATGCCTGATAACACCTCCCGTAGGACTAAACTGTTACATCGTGCGCAGTGTGGCCCCTGATATCCCACTCGAGGAGATTTTCAGGGGGATTATCCCTTTTGTGGCGATGGATGTTCTTACCGTGGCCCTGTTTATCGCCTTTCCTCAGATAATAACCTTTTTGCCCAGCCTGATGTTAGCCCATTAGCATACCATCAGGGCCACGTCATAGTGAAACCTAAGGCTATTGATTCTTAAGCTTCTTGCAGGGTAT
>JAFDDT010000205.1 GCA_019310725.1 Deltaproteobacteria bacterium
ATAAAGAGATGGGTTGGATCAAATAATGGGCAGTGACCAGGTATCTTCACCAACAGGATAGCTCCTACCCTTGTTTAAAACATATTTCCTGACTGGTTGCTCCCAGTCCTAAATCATATCATTTCATACGAGGCGCGTAACCTATGGCAGAAAAGGTCCAGATAACAACTCTAGTGGATAATTACATCGATATCTTTATTCCCTCAACAGGGGTAGCAAGCTATCCCGTGCCTGGAAAGGCTTCTCAGCTATGGGCGGAACAGGGGCTATCCCTTTGGATTGAGGTGTCTGATAAGGGTCGGACCAAGAGGATACTCTATGATTTTGGGAGGAGTGATCAAGTACTCCTTCACAACGCAGAGCTTCTCGGGTTAGATTTTTTGATCATTATGGGTGTTTGCTGCATGTGCTCAAAAACAGCGATGAACGCTGTAAGCTCGTTGTCCATCCAAAGGCATACGGGAGAAAACGGTTTGTCCGACAAAAGGATGGAACCTATGTAGGCCCATGGGATATGGATACCAAAGTATTTGATCAATTTGGCTCTAGAATAGAGCCCAGGACCGATCCGTCAGACCTTGGGTTTGGTATCTACGTATCTGGGGAAATTGAGAAGAAAACTGGCTTCGAGCCAGGGATGCCCAATGCCTTTGTGGAAATTGATGGTGAACTGGTTCATGACAAGATACCCGATGATCAAAGCATCTTCATTGAATTGGAGGGCAAGGGAATTGTGGTCTTGACTGGATGTTGCCATGCAGGGGTCGTTAACACCCTAGCCTATGCCCAGAAGATGTTCCCTGAGCAACCGGTATATGCCCTCATAGGTGGTCTTCACCTCAATAATGCCGAGGATGAGCAAATGAAAAAAACCATTGAATATCTTTCACAGTTGCAAATCAGGTATATCTCGGCATTACACTGCACAGGATATTATGCCCAGAGACTGCTCATGGAAAAATTCAGAGATCGCTGGCTCCCAAACACGGTAGGCACAAAAATAACCTTTACCAGTAATAGGGGAAGTACATAATCTTGAAGCTTCAGGAAGTTCCAAGTATAGCTTATGGAGTTAGTTTTATTGAGATGTTTTTGGATCGGAAATTCTTTGGCAGCAGCACTCATCAACTGGACAAGCTTACTTATTTGGCAAGCCGCGGTCAGATTATAAATCGGAAGTGTTCTTTGGTAAAAGGAACTCTTCGCACATTAACCTAAAACACAAAGGAGGTTTAACATGAAAAAATTTTTGGTAGGATTGCTGGCATTGTCCATAGCGATTGTATTGATAAATGGAATTGCCGGTAAGGGAGAAGCTGGGCAGAAATGGCCCAAAGAAATTTTCCTTGGTTCATTCCCTAAAGGGAGCGTGGCTTATCCAACCATGGTAGCGGTAGCTCGCTTGGCCAGCAAATATACACCTGCCTACGTGGTCGTTAGGGAATACGCAGGCTGCGCACCTCTTATCAAAGCATGTAGCACGGGTGACTTGGATATGTTCATGGTTGGTCAAGATGATCTTCTCAGTGCTTACTACGGTAAGGGTCCTTGGAAAGGGAAACCGCAAGATCACAACTTGTTGATAGGTGCTGTGTTCTTAGGAGGAAGTGCTTTTGGGGTTCGACCCGGAGAAGGGATCAAGAGCATCAAAGACCTTGCCGGTAAAACTGTTATGGTCCCTGGTACAGTGCCTTGGGAGGCAGGTGCTGCCAAAGCGATACTTGCCAGTAATGGAATACTGGATAAGGTGAAAATTGTGAAGTTCGCTATACCATCTGAGATAGCCCCGGCTATGATAGATAAGACGATTGATGCCTTTGTTTGGCCTCCTGGGGCAGGTGTTCTTACAGAAATTCACGCATCTGTGGGACTGGACTGGATAGTACTGAAGCCAGAGGATATAAAAGCCGCGAGGGCTGACTATCCGGCTTTGGTCTCCTGGAGGGCGCCTTCTTTTGTGTCAAGGCTCTATAAGTACCCCCCAGATAAGGTGGTAAATGGCGTTGCCTTTTGTGCTGCGGTTGCATGCCGGTCAGATTTGCCCGCCTTTGTTGCTAAAGGAATTCTGGATGCGGTTTATAGTGACAACCATATAAACGAAGTGAAATCACTATCGCCATTCTTAGGGGAGTATACAAATCTTGAAAACGCTGTTCAGTATTTTTGGACTCCTTTCCACCCTGGAGCTGTAAAGTTCTTTAAGAGCAAGGGGGTTTGGACCGAGAAGTTCGAAAAACGACAGCAGGAATTATTATCCAAGCCGAGAAGTCAATCCAAAGGCAAATAGTGATTCGACTTCAATCTATTATACATATTTTCATTTGATGAGAGGTTTATTACATAGCCAAGTACCCGAGGCATTCGGGAATAGTGCCTCGGGTACTTGGACAGTCAAGAGCAGCGCACATTGCGAGAGTCCAGACCCTAGTTGACGTTTTATAAGCGTCTTAGGACTTTAAGGAAGGAGTTTGAATATGACAGAAATAAAATTTGGGAAAGTTTATGATTTGAGCATGCTGACCTATACAAACATGGTTATGCATCCGGCTAATGCAAAAATTGGTGAAAGAGCTAGGCTTACATTAATAAATTCGCCCAGACACGTTCCCCAAAGACCAAACCAGGCAATTGAATGGCCAGTTATATTCCACATAGAAATGCCCTCTCATACCGGAACTCATATAGATTCCCCCTTGCATGTAAAAAAGAATGGAAAAAGTATCGATGAGCTTCCAATAGAAAAATTTATGGGAGAGGGTGTTGTGTTGGATATGCGCCACAAGGGTCCTTCCGAGGCCATAACCCCAAAAGACCTTGAGAATTCAAAACCCGAGATACATGAGGGAGACATCGTTATCATAAACACAGGCTGGCATGAAAAGTGGAGTGATACCGCAGAATATCTGGAAGAACATCCGGGCTTGAATGAGGATTCTGGATATTATTTGCTTGAGAAGAAGGTTAAGATGATAGGTACAGATACTATGTGTCCAGAAGTGGGGTCTGAAGAATCTCACTGGCAACATCCTTTACATCGGCTCTGTCTAATTGAGAATGAAGTACCGCTTCTTGAGATCTTGGGAGGCGAGATTAATGAGGTAACAGGCAAAAGATGTTACATAGTAGCTGTTCCGATCAAAATGACAACTGATGCAGCGCCCACACGAGTGCTCGCCTTTCTTTAAACCCGGCGATTGAGATATTACTGCGTTCATAGGTTGTATGGAACGTTGCTTGTTGTTGCCGCACGCTTCGCGTCGAACCCATCCGGGCGACTGAGGAGCTGAGGAGAGTTGCGAGGCGTAGCCCACCAATGCGATTTAAGATAGACACGCCCACGGACCCGGAGTTCAACCCCGGATACCGTGGGCGAGCTCCTCACCCGTCCGATTGTATCTACACATCAGAGGGATTAGTGTGCCCGAATTGCTGAAGTCCCGTTTCATTGAGAAATTGCTAGGGCACTCACAAGCTCATGGAATTCTCGAGTTTTCAAGGCCACCAAGCTTAGCCTTGAGATTATTGACATGACACTGCATTCAATCAATTAGGCGTGGAAAGAAACGATGAAAGAACAAAACTCTGAGGAAAGGATAAGGGGCTATTGTTCTCAGTGCACCTGTTATTGTCCTACTGTAGCCTATGTCAAGAATGGAACATTTACTGAGGCTAAGCCTGATGAGGAACATCCCAATGCCTGTGAGCTCTGTCCTAGGGGATTAGCCGGACCTGAGCTGGTTTATAATAGGCAACGACTGCGATACCCCATGCGGAGAACAAGTCCCAAAGGTGATCCTAATCCAGGCTGGGAAAGGATATCTTGGGATGAAGCGCTGGCTACCATTACCAAAAGACTAAATGAAATCAAGGCCCAATTTGGATCTGAAGCGGTTGCATTTGCTCGTTGTGGACCTGGTGGTTCCCCAATGAGTGAGACATTCCATTGGATAAAAAGACTTGCTTACGCCTTTGGCACACCTAATATTGTAGAAACAACGCACATCTGTAATTGGCATAAGGATCAATGTTCAAGATACACATTTGGTATGGAATACCTGCCGCAGCAGACGCTGCCCGATTTTGAGCACGCTGGTTGTATCCTGATCTGGGGAAACAATCCTCATGCTACTCGCTACGCACAACTTAGAGATATAAAAAGAGGTCTGGAGCAAGGAGCGAAACTTGTCGTAATCGACCCACGGAAGATCCCAATAGCAGGCATGGCCAATCTCTGGCTGCCAGTGCAACCGGGCACAGACGGTTTGCTGGCGTTAAGTATGATCCATGTGATCATTGAAGAAGATCTATATGATTATGAATTTGTAAGAGACTGGACTACCGCCCCATTTTTGGTAAGAGGCGACACCGGGAATTTTCTCAAAGGAAGCGATCTCAAAGATGAAGGTGCCCCCCTAAACTATGTAATGGTGAATTCCTCAAGCAAGAAACCTGAGCAATACATCCCAGGTTCAACACCGTTCGTCGAACCAGCTCTTGATATTGAACTTACTCTGAAATTGGTCACCGGCGAGAAGGTAAAGTGCAAAACCGTTTCCAGGCTCCTCCGCGAGTTAGTTTCTGAATACCCACCGCATAGAACCGAGACATCAACATGGATTCCTGCAGACAAGGTCAAGGATGCAGTGAGGATGTTTGCAACCGCAAAACCAGCGTGTTGGTATTCTTATAATGGGCTTGAGCAAAGTACAAATGCCTCCCAGACAAATCGTGCGATATCTATTTTTTATGCCTTAACCGGCAATTATGACACCCATGGCGGTAACCTATTATTCCCGGCACCTTCAGTTAATCGAATCGATGGCCTGGAGTTTTTGAATCCCAAGATTGCACGAAGACGTCTCGGATTCCAAGAGCGCCCATTGGGACCAGTAGGAACGGTAGGGGCAGTTCAGGCCTATGAAGTCTATAAATCTATCCTGACCGGCAAACCATATCCAGTAAAGGCCCTGATTGGCTTTGGAGGAAATGTCATTACTTCCAGTGCCCCCAGTATGGTAGCTAAAGATGCCATATCCAAATTGGATTTTCACGTTCAGTGTGAGCTATTCCTTACCCCTACCGCTGAACTAGCGGATATTGTGCTGCCTGCTGCCAGTTTCTGGGAGTCTCTGAGCGTAAGAGCTAATTTTCGTTCTCCAGGAGCAACAACCCATGTCCAACTGCGAGAGCCAGTGATACCACCACAACATGATTCTTGGCCCGACATGAAGGTCATATTTGAAATGGCAAAGAGGCTTGGGCTAGGCGATAAATTTTGGGATGGAAATATAGAGTCTGCTTTTAATTACATGATTGCTCCCTCGAATATCACCGTTGAGCAGCTGAGAAGAAATCCCGGTGGTATCTCGCTCAATTTGCCTTTGGAATACAAAAAGTATGAAAAAAAGGACAGGTCAGGGAAATTTTTGGGGTTCGACACCCCTTCAAAAAGGGTTGAGCTCTATTCTCAGATTTTCAAAGAGCATGGTTATGACCCTCTTCCGGCCTGGAAAGAACCTCCTACATTTCGTTTTGCACAAACAAATTTAGGAGAAAAGTATCCCCTTATTCTCATAAATACTAAGCTATTACATTATTCACATGGACAACACCGAGCGATACCCTCCCTGAGAAAGGCAGTCCCTTATCCATTCGTGGAAATAAATCACACAAAAGCTAGCGAACTTGGTATTGAAGCTGGAGAGTGGGTGATACTAGAGTCCCCTTATGGTAGCGTCACGCTGCAGGCTAAACCTACCGACACAGTTCCATATGGTGTCGTTTCTACGCAGCATGGCTGGTGGCAAGAGTGCCAAGACCCATCAGCGGCTCATTGCCGATAAAGGGTTATCCGTGCAATATTCGAAAGAAACAGAAGCCGATCACCAGGTAAATGAGGAAATTGTATGAAAAATATGCTGGAGAAACTAGTAGTCGTTTACATATGGTGTGTATTTGGCTATCACTTACTTTACGCAGTTGGCTTTTTCGAGATTGGGAATCTACACCTGAATGCCATTCAGGTTAGGGCTATAAGTCTAATTTCCATAGGTATTGTTGTCTTGATTGGCTCTCCAGCTCTTAGGAATACGGCACTTGACAAATCGTATAAAATCCTCCTTGCTTTAATAGGTCTTGTTACATGCGGATATATAGCTGCTCGTTCAGGAGATATTCTGCATAGATTGGGTAGCCCTACAGGTTTTGAGGTAGTATTAGGCATCTTGGCAATAATTTTAGTCCTGGAGTTGACAAGAATCACTGTGGGCAAGGGTCTTATAATTCTCACAGGTTTTTTGCTTGTGTACACCTTATTTGCCAGCTATATACCAGGCGTTTTTCTAGCCCCAAGCACCTCAGTGAAAGTCCTCAGTGGACAAACATACCTTGGGCTCATGGGGATTTTTGGTGTGCCTTTGGGCGTTACCATAGACTATGTTTTTTCCTTCTTGATCTTTGGTTTCGCTATTCAGGCTACCGGAGGGGTTGATTTCTTTACAAAACTGGGCAAGGTTGTATTTGGCAAAATGAGGGGTAGCTCTGCTAAGGTGGCAATATTATTGAATTATTTTTTTAGTATGGTCTCAGGAACTGCAGTTGGCAACGTACTTGTTACTGGACCTCTTACTATACCGGAAATGAGAAAGGAAGGCTTTTCTGAAGCATATGCGGGTGGGCTCATTTCTGTAGCCGGTACAGCATCTCAAATAACACCGCCCATCATGGGGATTACTGCATTTGTTATGGCTGATTTTCTCAGTATGCCTTACATAATGCTTTGTTATGCAGCCCTAATACCAGCAGCTCTTTATTATTTATCTCTTGTCCTGTTTGTGGATTTGGAGTCACGCCGAAAAAATATGCAGCCTATGCCAACTGCGCCACATGAAAGAATTCCGCTGAGAAAACTAATCATGAATAACCTGCATATCTTGTTCGGCTTTGCGGTTTTGGTTACGT
This sequence comes from Deltaproteobacteria bacterium, assembly GCA_019310725.1. GTDB lineage: Bacteria > Desulfobacterota > DSM-4660 > Desulfatiglandales > B25-G16 > JADFWK01. Next base: position 6,961 of record JAFDDT010000205.1, read on the forward strand.
TACTTGTAAATCGAGCCTTTAGTGTTAGGCTTACCGTAATATTATCCTCAGCACTTTTAATGGTAGCGGCATCCTTCCAAAAAGAATCGAGAATAACTTTTGGAAAAATGCGAGGCTTGGTGAAAAATACCATGAATGGTATGACGATGATAACCCCTGCTGCCGCTACGGCAGGAATAATTATTGCCTTACTGGGACTTACTTCAATGGATTATCGCTTCTCGACGCTTCTCAGCTCATTAGCTGGCGGAAATTTGATACTGGCCATGGTGTTTGTAACAATAGCGTGCATAATTCTGGGAATGGGCCTGCCAACCCTGCCTGCTTACATCGTGGTGGTTTTACTGGTGGCACCGGCCTTTATGGAGTTTGGTATCAGGCCGATTGTAGCTCATATGTTTGTATTTTATATGACACTGGCTTCAATGATAACCCCACCCGTATGCCTAAACGTTTTTGCCGTCATGCCCCTTGTTAAATCGTCCATGTGGCCAATTGGGCTCACTGCTCTGAGGCTAGGCATGGCTACGTTCATTATACCGGTCTTATTTGTTTATAATCCTGGTCTATTGCTGGTCGGAAGCGTTGCGACAGTAATGTGGGCTTTATTTAGCGGCATACTATTGATAATCGCTCTCTGCTTCGCTCTTTCTCGGTATGGCCTGACAAATGCAAACTGGATAGAGGCCATTGCCAGTTTGGCTGGGGCATCCTTCCTATTCTTTCCTATCAGTGGAATAAACGTATCTGCCAAAATCATAGGCATCATATTATTAACTATTGCTATATTATCACAGGTACTTAGGTGGATGAAACTCCGCAAGCTCTCATAAGACTCCACTGATGTTCGACTAAACTGGCTCAGATTTAATGGGGTACAGAGATGGCAATGAATAACACGATATGGAATATAGAGGAGCCACTTGACCTTTTGAGGTGGGCAATTCGTTGTCTCCGGCAATTCCTCAGGGTGCCCTATTCCGGGCTACCATGTACGGCTCTGGATTAAATCCAAAAAAATTGGGGTATCCATGGACATTATCGAAGCAATCGTCAATAGAAGCAGCATTCGGGGTTTCAAGTCCGACCCCATCCCCAGAAATGTGCTAGAGGAGCTATTGCAAACCTGTCTATGGGCTCCCTCTACCTGGAATATGCAACCGTGGGAGTTTGCCGTATTGGGGGGGGAGGTAATGGAAGAAGTCAAGGCTCGTCTTGAGAAGAAAACACGTATGGGAGCAGATATCGATCCAGATATCCCTGAGCCTGAGTTATTCAACCCTTACCTACAGCGCCAGATAGATCTAATGACCAGTATTGACACTCACCAATTTCCTCCGGGAACTAGCATGGTGGACAAAAAAAGAGCTGAGTATCTTCTCAAGGGGTCACGTTTTTATGATGCTCCTAATGCAATCATCATCTATACAGAAAAAGCTCTTTGCCCGAGCGCAATCTTCGATGCTGGCATAATTACCCAGACAATCGCCTTGGCTGCTCTTGCTTACGGGCTCGGGACATGTATCATGGCAAGGGTATTATTTTGGCCTGATATACTCAAAAAGCTGCTTAGAATTCCCGAGTCTAAACTCATCGTGATTGGGATAGCCATCGGCTATCCTGATCCGCAGGCCTTGGTTAACAGTGTTTCGCGCGCCCGCGAGCCTCTGGATACCTTCGCACGCTGGCATGGGATCTAATGGACTAGAGGACACAGTCACTCGGCGTGTAGACATTTACCTCGCTGTTCTAAAGTCTGCCACAGCGAGGATTAACCATGTTATCCCGCTAGGGTACCTCATCAGAAAACGAATTTTGTTCCCACGCTGGTCAGCACAAACTGTGATGGCATCTCTCTGGCAATCTCGTTAGTTGCATCCCAACCAGTGCAGTGCGTTGGAACAAGAATCTCTGGATTGATTTTTTTTAGTTCTTCTATTGTGGTACCTATAATAGGCCTAAAGAATGGCCCGGTTAGGTGAAAACCCCCCAGGATAGCGTAAACCTCGCTAATTTTTGTAATATTTTGGGCATGACGAACCGTGTTGATAATACCGGCATGCGCACAGCCCGATACTACGACTAGCCCTTTCCTTTTAACATTAATGATGACACCTTGGTCATCTAAGACCTGATCAAGTTCAATTTGCCCGTCTCGCTCTACCCAGAGGTTCGGCATCCCCTTTTCAAACCCTGTAACTCGCTCTACTTCCCCTATGCTCGCAATTAGCCCAGAAGCCAGAAGATATGGGGCTCTGGTTTTGACTAAATCTGCACCAGCTTCAATGACAGACTTTTCGTTTAATGTGGGAAACTTGATCAGTCTTTTATTTGGTAACCTGACACCTCGAGAAGTAGCAAACACATGTGGATGAAGCACCAAAGGACACGTTCTCTTTCTGCGCCTCAGAATCTCCTCAAGAGCCCCGAAATGATCCATATGCCCATGACTGAGTACTATTGCCTCCACTTCATCAACATCTATGTCAAACAGTTTCAAGTTGTTAAGGACCCCTGTGATTGAAGAACCAGCATCAAAAAGTATGGTGTGCAATTCCTGGTTCTTAAACACCTTTATAAGAATAGACAGACCATGCTCTGCCAATGGTGCGTCTGCAATGTATTCACCTACAGCCAAAGGCGCTCTTACCACGGTATTGGTGCTTTCAAGAAGCACATCCGTATAATTATCAATGATCGTCGTAATCTCTACCCTGTCAGCTTCCTGAAGCTCAATAGCACCACTAATATCAGAATTCATAAACAAACCTCCTTATCTTATTTGTTGCAGCATCTAATAGCAGACGCGGTCAGGTCAGGACCATCATGACAACCTAAAATGGAAATCAATATGCATAAGCCTCCTAAGAATCCACTATTGATTTTCAGCCCTATCCAAAATAGATCAAAATTGGCTCTTTTGGAGTAACTTCTCAATAAGTACGGGTAATAGCTATGGATTCCCGCCTCCGCGGGAATGAGGATTGAGTCCAAGTATATGTCATTCCTGCAAAAGCAGGAATCCAGTGATTAGTCACAAGTATAATCTGCCTCAACTTATTGAGAAGTTACCTTTTGGACAGGTAACTACCTGATTTTACATGACTCCCTCTGACAAAAGAAATTCACGTTATCTTGGGCTAAAAGTGCTGCCCAAAACAGACAATAATTTGGCAACTGGGCATTTTCATAAAAGACAAGCCCTGAAAACCGTTAATAAGCTATTTGAAAAGCTTTTCGATGATCCTAAGTGTTCGAGCTCTTATGAGGTCAAGTAGATAGATGGAACCTAAGGAAACCTATGAAAAATTTCGCTACAAATTTATCTGGTCTTTTGGCTATCAGCGACCATTCGTACAGCTTTGATGATTTTTTTATAACCAGTACATCTGCATATATTCCCCGCTAAGGCCTTCTTAATTTCGGAGATATCTGGATTAGGATTCTCATTGAGCAGCGCCTTTGCGGACATAATCATTCCAGACGTGCAGAAACCGCACTGAATGGCCCCCATCTTTATGAAACTCTCCTGTAGTGGGTCAAGATTCTGCTCCTTTGCAAGACCCTCTATTGTCGTTATTACTTTCCGATCGGCATCAACTGCCAATATCAGACAAGAATTGACGGCCTTTCCGTCAAGTAAGACTGTACATGCCCCACATTCGCCCATTCCGCATGATTCCTTTGTCCCAGTTAATCCAAGATCATCTCTCAAGAATTCTAACAAAAGCTTGTGAGTCTCAATAGCCAATTCGTATTTTTCACTGTTAACTGTGACCTCAATCCGCTTCTTCATTTCAGCTCAAATTCCTCCAGTAGATATCCATGAGTGCATCCTTTGTCATAACTTTGATAAGATGTATCCTGTACTCTCTCGATCCTCTAATATCTGAAATAGGTTTGGTTTCTTCGACGATCTTTTGTGACGCAATATTCAAAATTTCGTCACTGATTTTCTCTCCAACGAGCAATTTTTCAGTCTTGAAACACCGTATGGGCGTTGGAGCCATAGATCCCACAGCAATTCTAGCTTCTCTAACAACACCACTGACCTTGTCTACAGATGACAAGACAGCAACGCTTGCGATAGCCAATCCTGAACTGTTCCCTGATGGCACCTTTCTGAATATGCATCTTGTTCCTTCATCAGTTCTAGGAATCCAGAAACGAGTAATCATTTCATTCTTATCAAGAATTGTTTCTCCTGGGTTCAAAAAGAAACTATTTATTGATGCGGATTTCTTCCCATCAACGCTCGCAATTTCCACTGTGGCATCCAATACCATCAATGCGGGTGCAAAGTCGGCAGCAGGAGAAGCATTGCATATGTTTCCCCCAATGGTTCCTACGTTTCTAATTTGGACATACCCGATACGACCAGCTGTATCCCTCAGTAGTGGACATTTCTTTTGCAGAAAATCCGATTTCTCAATGCCTCGTATCGTAGTAAGAGCACCAATCTCCAACATGCTATCGCCTCTGATGAAATCTAACTCTGTCAAGTGTTTGATGTTAATGAGGTGTTTCGCTTGGACTGTTTTTTGCTTCATTAACGGCACTAGATCTGTCCCACCAGCCAATATGGCAGCTACATGACCAAAGCGGTCGAGTAATGATAATGCCTCTTCTAATCCTTGAGGCTCATAATATTTAAATTTCCTTAATTTCATATGTGAACCCAAAAACGGGGGTTTAAGGTCTTATTAGGGGCCCTAAACCCCCATTGTTCGTTATTTAGCTAAGTCAATATCTAAGGTCTCCGTCTTTGCGTAAACCTTTCTAACACCATTTTCAATCCTTACAATAAGGAGGGCTGGATGAGCTTGATTATTTTTGTCAAATTGAATTGGGCTCGCTAGCCCTTGATAATCAGTT
>JAFDDT010000025.1 GCA_019310725.1 Deltaproteobacteria bacterium
AAGCGTGCAACTTCGTGATTATTGCGCTGAATCACAACCGTCTCCCCTTCTGCAACCTTATCAAGGTAATCGAACAGATTATTTCTTAGTTTTGTTGCTGAAATTGTGATCATAATTCCCTCCAATTTCAAACGTAAAATGTAAAAAGCCACGTACATTAATTTATGTCAATGTACATTGTAGTTCATGCTTATGATAAAATCAAGCATAAAACATGCATCTTTTCTATAAGAGATAAAGGGCAGATTGAAAGGCGTGCATGGAGTGGAATTTGGGTTCTTCTCCAATCTGATGTGGATATTTCTGGTTACTGGCTCAGGTTTGAACTGGCAAGCCGATTCAAGCTGACTCCAGGTCCTGCTGCTTTGATTGCAAGGTTTCTATGAATTTCTGGAGGGACACGCACCATGAATTTACCGCTGTAACGTTTACAAGCGATGGGCTCAGCAATATGGGCGAGGTGAGGAAGTTTTTGATTTTTAAACGAAATCTTTGTCATAGTGGGTGCTTTCATTAATATGGTCAGAGACTGGGGCCGGTTTCTTTCAGAAGATCTCCTGGAGAAAAAGATACATCCCTTGCGCAACCACGAGCGTACAGGCAGGCCTCTTGGGAATGGTAGTTTCATAGATAGACTTTAGAAGACATCGGGATGGATACTGCAGAGGCAAAAGCCAGGCCCAAAACCCAAACAGGGGTCAAAACAAAGTATAGTGTCCCCGGAATCCCCAAAAGACTTAATGTTCAAGATTGCAGTGTTCTTTCTTCAAGCAGCACCTTTCATGAAAAAATGGCACTAACAAATTGATTTTTCGGAATGAAATGGATAATAATATTTTTGGGTCTCAATGTAAGCTACAGGTACTTTAAAAGATGATTAGTGCAATTTTGATGGCAGGCTATAACAACAAGCGTGAAGTGAAAAAGTACAGCCGAACCGTGGCGGAACACTACGGTGAGAAATTTATAGAGGCCGGTTACAAGCCTTTGAGGGAGTTTGAAACAGTTAAAAACGGCAGGCAGGAAAGCAAGCCCCTGATTCAATATACACTTGAAAGGCTTTTTGAGAACGAATTCATTGATGAGATTGTTATTGTCGGGCATCAGATGCTGCTTGAGCAACGACTGGGTAATTTTATTAAACAATTCGAAAAGCCCTGTTGCATTGTGAACCAGAACTCAAAAATACCTGATGATGTCATTCGCCGTTTCAACATCATCCCCAGAAAAGTTAAACACAACTCCATAGCGGGGAATTCTATCAAAGGGTATGCGGTAAGCAATGCTTGCAAAGAAAAAAAACATGCATTATTTGTGGCCTCGGATTCACCATTGACGACGAACGAATTTGTTAATCGTTTCCTTAAAGCGGTTCAACGATATCAGGGCGAATCAGCTATCATTGTCCCGGCAGTACTTATTGATGACAAGAAAGACAAGCTTGGCAGATCAGCCCTTCACCTTCTGAACGACTCACAATTTCAGCTCACCGACAAAAAAGACAGATACGGCAGGCAGGGTTTCAGGCTTTCCTCGTTGATATCTGCAAATCCGCACCGTTTTGATGTGAATACAGCCAACACGGCCTATAGCCTTCGCAAATGGATGATTCCGAATGTTCAACTAAAACTATTTCGGATTACTCACGGTCTGGGATACCCGAATGTGTATTCCAAGTATTTTTTGAGAAAGGATCTGAGCGTAAATGAGGTGGCCAACATCGTTTCCGAATTCTTCAAGGGCAGGGTTAAATTAATTCCTATGAGGGGTGAAGAAGCAACATATGATTACGATGGTACGGACCGGGAGTACCGCATGATAACAAGGATGCTTAAATCCGATCCGAAGGATACAGTTTAGGGTTAAATAATCGAAGGCAACCGTTAACCCCAACAGCGCAAAATCACAGCCGCCAGTTTCCCCACCCCAGCAAGGCGCGCGCCCCCAACTCGATTACATCTTCCACAGCCCGCTAAATTTCCTCTAACTCTTTCGCCTTCGCCAGAATACCCTGCAGCTTGTCGGAGCGCAGCGTAGATCCCAACAAATCGGGGCTGCGGGGAGCTTCATCAGAATTATTGTAAAATTACTATGGCATGCAATGTACATTTGATAAGGCTTTGGATTCAGAACATATCAGGGGGACGGCTCATGGTTCATAAAATGATTCTGGTCGGGGGCGTGAAGTTCTTTCTTTTCGTATCGCGTAACGTCATCGGGGAGACATCGCCGATCATTAACCTCAAAAGCGGAGTGCTGGTACTAGGTGGGACCCTGATGAGCGCGTTTTTGGCATTTCCCATGAAAACCATCAAGGAGCTCGTCAAAAGCCTGCGGGCGCTTTTGCGGAACGATGGGACCGATCACGAGGGCAATGTAAGGCAGATCGTAAATCTTGCCCGCATTGGACGTATGCATGGGGTCAGGGCACTGGAGGCTGAAGGGAAGAAAGTGGAGCATCCGTTTGTGCGCGAGGGGATTGAGCTGGTTGTGGATGGTTGCGATCGGTTTGAGATCCGCAACATCATGGAAAAGGAATACGAGCTTCATTTCTCCCGCAAGGAATGGCCAGACTCGAAAGGGAAGAACTCACAGCCGGCGTCTCGAGTTCTCTGAGCGCACGAGAACCCTTGTTCAGAAGATGCTCAAACGGCGGACTGTGGAGGAGGACACCTTTCTCTGGAGTATGGCCGACCTGATGACGCTACTTCTCATTTTTTCATCCTGTTTTACTCACATACGGTGAACAAATCGGTTAAGACAAAGGATCATTCTCCCCAGAATCAATCATTGCTGCAAATCGAGAAACCCTCCTTTGGCTTCACCCCGTGTCCGCCAAATTTGTTGCGCATGGCAGCAAGCAGTTTGGCTGCGTAGCTATCCCTCTGACGGCTGACAAAACGCATGAGCAAAGAGAGGGTAATAACCGGTGCCGGGACATCCAGGTCGATTGCATCGGCTACGGTCCAGCGACCCTCGCCGCTGTCCGCCACCCAAGCTTCGATGCCGCTCAAGTCCTGATCTTCAGTCAGGGCCTCTGCAGTCAAATCCAGCAGCCAGGAACGGACCACACTCCCATAACGCCAGATTTCCGCAATCTGGTGCATGTCCAGGCCAAACTCCGCCTTGGTTTTCATTATATCAAAACCCTCGGCATAGGCCTGCATCAGGCCGTATTCGATGCCGTTGTGTACCATCTTAACGAAATGACCGGCACCGTGAGGGCCAACATGGCCCCAGCCCTTGTCCTTGCCAGGGGCCAAGGTCTCAAAGAGGGGCCGCAGCTCTTCAACGACGGATTTCTCCCCGCCGACCATCATACTGTAGCCCTCAGACAGCCCCCATATTCCTCCACTGGTTCCCACATCTACAAGGTGAAGTCCTTTGTCTTTGAGCATGGCGGCACGGCGCACGGAATCCTTATAGTTACTGTTTCCACCATCGATGATGATGTCCCCTTGGTCAAATACTTCAACTAGGCCTTGAATAGTCTTTTCTGTTGGGTCCCCAGAGGGCACCATTACCCATGCAATCCGTGGTTTGGGGAGCTCGCCTTTTAACTCATCGAGACTGCGCGCTCCTTCGGCACCATCAGTCTCTGCACGCTGAATGGCGGTTTCGTTCAGGTCATAGGCAACAATACGATGGTTACCCCGCATGAGCCGGGTAGCCATGTTCACACCCATCCGGCCTAAGCCAACCATTCCCAGCTCCATAGTGAGCCTCCTTTCCTGCCTCTTCTATTCTTTTATACTTGCCCGAAGCGCTGCCACATTTTGAGCAACGGTTCCCTTCTCGTTATAAATGCTTGAGCCAGCAACCAGCACCGTGGCCCCAGCCTTTACGACCAGGGGCGCCGTAGTTGTGTCTATGCCACCATCTACAGCAATAGGGGTATGGTAGCCGCGCTCATCCAATATCTGGCGCAAGTGGGAGATCTTGCTGAGCTGACTCTGGATGAACTCCTGTCCACCAAAGCCCGGGTTGACTGTCATAACTTGTATGATGTCCGCCAATTCGAGTACTTCTTCTAATACGTTCAGGGGCGTTGCTGGGTTAATTGCCACTCCCGCTTCTATCCCAAGCTCTCGGATCGTCTGTAGCACACGGTGCAAATGTATGCACGCTTCCTGGTGTACGAACAGGCGATCTGCCCCTGAGTCGGCAAATTCCTTGAGATAGCGCTCTGGTTCAACAATCATCAGATGTACATCCAGTGTCACGTTCACCACGTTACGGAGTGCTCGGACAATGCCCGGCCCAAAGGTGATGTTTGGCACAAATTGGCCGTCCATAACGTCCACCTGGATTCCCTCAACCGCAGCGGTCTCAGCCTCACGTGCCTGCTCCTCGAGGTGTGTATAATCAGCAGACAAAATGGAGGGTTCAATCGCGATCATTACGTCCTCCTTTCTTGATCAGTATCGTTTGGTGCGTTCGATATGGCGAACTCGTTCGGCTCCGGCAACAATCAAATCTGTAGCCAGATCGAGGAATAACCCATGTTCCACGATACCGGTGCGAGCGTTTAATTTGGCAGCCAAGTCTGCGGGCTGCAATAGAGGACCAAACTGGCAACCCAGAATCAGGTTGCCTTGATCAGTGGTAAAAGTTTTTTTACTCTCATCTTGACGGAGCCTCACATCGGCACCTAAGGACTCAAGGTATAGGGCCTGCGTGCTCCAGCCAAAAGGCACAACTTCTACTGGCACTGCCCACCGGGTGCCAAGCGCAGGGGAGAGTTTGGACTCGTCTGCAACGATGATCTCACGGCGGCTGGCCTGGGCAACAATCTTTTCCCGTAAGAGGGCGCCACCGCCTCCCTTGATAAGATCAAGGTTTGGATCAATCTCATCTGCCCCATCAATAGTCAAATTGATGACCGGATGTTCCTCCAGGGTCGTCAGTGGGATACCGAGGTGCCGAGCCTCTTTCTCGACATAGATCGAACACGGCACGCCGAGAATGTTTTTCAGGCCGCCTGCCCGGAGCAATTCCGCAATGCGCCGCACAGCGAAGATGGTCGTAGTGCCGTGGCCGAGACCAACCACCATACCGGGTTTAACAAATCCCACTGCCCGCACTGCAGCTTGTTCTTTGAGGTTTTGGGCGTTTTTGTTCACCTTGTGTGCTCCTTAGTCCCTCGATTCATAAGTTCGTTATCTTATTTACTCAGGGCTTAATGCTGCCCTCGGCCATGAGATCGAGGCCGAATGGAGTGAGCAATGGTGTTTATCATACTTGTAAGAATACGTCACCTTATTTGCGAATCGAAGCACTTAGTCGTTTTTTGGGACTGAAAACATCTCTTGTACTACAGCGATGAGCGTGTCTGGATCGTCCACAACCCAGCGCTCATCAAGAAGTTTTTCTGCATGTTACCTCTCAAGCACCTCCTTGAAGGCTTCGACTAGTTCTGCTTCGGTGAGATTGTGCGGGCAAAGCTCAGCGGCTGCATGCGCGTATGAGAGGGCCTTGAGCCGCTCTGTTTGCACCAATGTTCCGTCCAAGTCAAAGATCGTGGCACGAATCATAGGACAACCTCCCCCTAGACAAGATAGAGAGCAGTGAAAAGAAGGTGGCACCACCCACGCCAGAGGCCATAGCTACAGTGGCGATGACCACCCCAGCGGGAAACATGTACCAGTATTCCACGGTCATGCGAGCACCCCTTCCAATCGTTTCAACCCGGCGACCACGTTCTTCCCCAAATGAAAGCGAATTACCTTTCGACCACGCTTCAACAATGCCTTCCGGTCTCCCATTGCCTGCGCAGCCTTGAGCACACCAAAGGTAATGGATGAGTCGAGTGACCCTGCTTGTTCAGGAATGGGGGCGTCTCGCAGGTCAGCAGCAGTAAACTGGATAAAGAGGCCATTGCCGGCGTCACCCTTGTGAAGCTGACCGGTGGAATGGAGGAAACGGGGCCCATAGCCAACCGTTGTTGCCAGCCGAAGTCGATCGCGCACCCTCAGCCGGAGGTTTTGTAATGCCGCACTTGTTTCCTCTGTTGGTTGAACGTATGCCTGGAGTGCAACGTATGCGCCCGCACCCCCTTTGGCCTGCTTGAGAAAGGTGGTGAGCGCCTCTTCCGGTGTGCTCCCTTGCACGTCACCGTAGACGGCAATGTCATCCTCCTTTAAGGATGGTGTTTCGGCAGGAAGCGACCCCTTTTCTTTATATTCAGCAGTTATCTCCCGCGCCAGTACCTTGGACGCTTCCACATTGGGCTGGTCAAAAGGATTGATACCCAAACAATAGCCGGCCACAGCAATCGCCATCTCCCACAGGAAGCATTGTCCTCCGAGGTCGTAGCGATCACGCAAGAACAGTCGTACTACTGGGAGTTCAGCCCTTTCAAGCTTCGCTATCGCGGCGTCGTGCGTTTCATCGCCGTCTAAACATACGTGCACAAAGACGCGGTCCTTGCCGTAGACGGTGGGCGGACCCACCGGCTCCCCCACCACTGGCAAGATCCCTTTTTCCTTCTTACCGGTGCTCTCGGCAATGAGCTGCTCCACCCAATCACCGAAGCTCACAATTTGAGGTGAGGTAACGAAGGTTACCTTGTCTCTGCCATTCTGGGCCAGCTCACCCAACACAACCCCAAGCCGAGATCCGTTATTATTCCCTGCAACAGGACAATTACATCCCTCGGAATTGCATACCGCCGTCATGGCCCGGTCGAGCAGAGTTGGTATATCTACACCCATCAGTGCTGCAGGCACCAGGCCAAAGTAGGAGAGAGCTGAGTAGCGCCCACCGATGTTGGGATCGTTCAGAAAGGTTGCACGGAAGTTGTACTCCGCAGCGAGATCAGCCAAAGGAGTGCCAGGGTCGGTGATGGCAATAAAGTGCTCTCCGGCTTTATCCGAGCCCAGGGCATCGCCCACCCAGTTGTAGAAGAATTTAAAAAAGGAAAGGGTCTCAACCGTAGTACCGGACTTTGTAGATACAATAAAGAGGGTTCGGGAGGGATCGAGCCGTTCAGCATGAGCCAATACTGTGCCCGGATCGGTGGTATCGAGAACGGCCATGTCTATAAAACCCTCTTTTACGCCAAAGGTCTTTCGAAAGACTTCCGGTGCAAGGCTGGAGCCGCCCATTCCCAGCAGTAGACCATGAGTGTAGCCATCGCTCCGCACACCATCGGCCAGCTCTTCCAGCCGTTTAACACTGTCGCCCATCACCTCGGCACTGTGAAGCCAGCCCAAACGGTTCGTGATCTCTGCCGGCTCCGGTTTCCAAACGGTATGGTCATGGGCCCAGATGCGCGACATCACCTGTTTGTCTCTCAATTCCGCCAATTCCCTTTTGAAAGCGCCTTGGTATGACCCGAGACTGAATGCGGCATCCTGTCGGCCGGTTATCAGCTGTTCTCGCTTCTCCCTAATGCTCGCCATCAGATTGTTGAAGGATGTTTCAAAGGCGGCAACGCCATCCTCCTGTAATTGCTGCGTGATGGCATCGAGGTTTATACCCAGATCGGATAAGCGGGCCAGGGCAGCCTGTGCATTCTCAAGGCCTTCCTGCAAAGTTAGTGCGACCTGTCCGTGGTCAAGGAAGGCCTGCAGAGTAGCTGGCGGCACTGTGTTGACTGTATCTGGTCCAATAAGGCTATCCACGTAAAGCGTGTCGGAATAGCTTGGATTTTTGGTTGCGGTACTCCCCCACAGGACACGTTGTTTCCGTGCTCCATGAGCGGCAAGCCGCTGCCAGCGCTCGCCGGCAAAGATGTCTTGAAAACGCGCATAGCAAACCTCGGCGTTAGCAATGGCGATCTTTCCCTGGAGTTCGGAGTGTCTGGTTTTATCGAGCATTAGATCAACTGCGGTATCAACACGACTCACAAAGAAAGAGGCCACTGATGCAACAGATGACACATCTCCGCCAGCTGCAACTCGCCCTTCGAGACCAGAAATATATGCCTCTGCCACCGCCAGATAGTGTTTCAGTGAGAATATCAGGGTGACATTCACGTTGACACCCTCGCCGATAAGGGTTTGAATGGCTGGAATGCCGGCGCGAGTGGCCGGTACCTTTATCATTACATTGGGGCGACCCAGTTGCGTGAAGAGACGCCACGCCTCTTTAACAGTGCCATCGGTATCAAAGGCGAGTGCAGGACTGACCTCTAGACTAACATACCCATCAAGTCCCCCGGTCTTCTCGTAAACAGGGAGCAACACGTCGGCAGTGCGCCGGATATCATCAATAACCAAGTCCTCATAGATTTCCGTGTCTGTCCGGCCTTTCTCCACCAGGTCTTTCAGGGTTTCGTCGTAATCGACGCTGCCTGCAATTGCCTTGTCAAAGATCGTAGGGTTTGAGGTAACCCCACGAAGACCCTTTTCGATTAGCGCCTGCAAATCTCCCGACGTAATGAAAGATCGGCGTATGTAATCGAGCCATATGGCCTGACCCAGTTCTGCTAATTCGTGGAGTTTTGTCATGGCCACTCTCCTGTTGGTAATGTTGTCGTTACTGACAAACCGGCCTAAGCGGAGAAACGGTAAGGAAACAACGATAGGCCACTGTCGTTAGAGCGGGGTAAAGGTCTCATGGATTACCCTGCTCTTCCTTCAAGAGATCCTTGGCGGCATGAGCAACATGCTCAGTAGTTATGCCGAACTTTTCATACAGGACCGAAGCGGGGGCGCTGGCCCCAAAACTATCCATACCTATTACCGTTCCGTCCAGCCCTACATAGTGCTCCCACCCCAGTTTGATACCCGCCTCTACAGCAACCCGAGCCTTTACTCCCTGCGGTAACACTGAGTTTCGATACTCTGCAGGCTGGCGGTCAAAGAGCTCCCAGCTGGGCAGGGAAACGACCCTGACACCGATGCCTTCAACAGCCAATCTCTTGCCTGCCTCAAGGGCAATGTGTGTCTCAGAACCCGTTCCGATCAGAATCACCTCAGGGATATCCGTGGCTGATTCCCAGAGCACATACCCTCCCCGTTGCAAGGCCTCAGCGTGCTGGCATTCGGTTCGATCTAACACAGGCACGCCTTGCCTGCTGAAGATGATGGCGGTGGGTCCGTCAGTCTTGAGCAGGGCCATACGCCATGCTTCCACGGTCTCTGTGGCGTCGGCTGGACGGATAACAGTCAGGTTGGGAACAGCACGCAGGTTCATCATTTGCTCTATAGGCTGGTGCGTAGGGCCGTCCTCACCGAGGCCAATACTGTCATGGGTAAATATGTAGATGACGCGAATTCTTGAGAGTGCTGCCAGACGTATGGGCGGACGCATGTAGTCTGAGAACACCAGGAACGTGGCTGTGTATGGAATAATCCCCCCATGGCAGGCCATACCCACACTTATTGCTCCCATGGCATGCTCGCGCACGCCAAAGTGCACGTTGCGCTCTGCATAGCCCCACCCCACACCGACCAGACCTTGCACTCCCTCAGGCGAGGTCTTTGGGGACTCAAAATCGCCGAAGCCTTTAAGCCAAGAGAAGGTTGAAGGGTTGAGGTCGGCTGAGCCGCCCATGAGCTCGGGAACCTTGGGAGCAAGAGCCTGCAAGACTGTCTCGGAGGCCTTGCGGGTCGCTATACCTTTGGAGTCGGCTTGAAAGGTGGGGAGGTCTGCATCCCAGCCAGCAGGCAGTTTGTCGCTCATTCTTCGCCTGAATTCGGCTGCCGGCTCCGGAAAGGCCTGGGTGTACCGAGAGACAGCCCCTTCCCATTCTGCTTCCCTGGTTTTGCCCTCCATTAGTGACCTCCGAAAATGTTCCAGCACATCCTCCGGTATTAAGAATTCTGGCTGAGTGGGCCAGCCGAGGTTCTTTTTGGCTGCCAGGAGTTCGTCCTGGCCAAGGGGTGAACCGTGGGTGGCAAAGGTGTCTTGCTTGTTGGGGGCACCGTAGCCAATGATGGTCCGGACACAGATCAGAGATGGTCTGGATGACTCCTCTTTTGCAGCATTAAGTGCAGCATTAATGGCAGTGAGGTCATTCCCATCGTCTACATGCTGTACATGCCATCCATATGCCTGGAAGCGTTTTCCCACATCCTCGGTGAAGGTAAGGGCAGTGGAGCCAGCGAGCGAAATGTGGTTGTCGTCGAACAACACGATCAATTTGCCAAGGGCAAAGCTCCCTGCCAGCGAACAGGCCTCAGATGATACACCTTCCATGAGATCACCGTCGCCGGCGATAGCATAGGTAAAGTGATCGATAATAGTGTGGCCGGGTCGGTTATATCGGGCTGCGAGGTGTGCCTCAGCCAGTGCCATGCCAACGGCGTTACTAATGCCTTGACCGAGCGGCCCTGTGGTGACCTCCACCCCGGGTGTCAGGTGGCTCTCCGGGTGGCCCGCTGTTCTGCTTTCCCACTGGCGGAAGGACTGGAGCTCTGAAAGCGGGAGATCATAGCCAGTGAGATGGAGGAGTGCATATAAGAGCATTGAGCCGTGACCAGCCGAGAGAACGAAGCGATCGCGATCTGCCCAATGGGGATTTTTCGGGTTGTGCTTCAAATGCTTCGTCCACAGCACATAGGCCATCGCAGCCGCCCCCATCGGCATACCTGGGTGGCCTGAATTGGCTTTCTGTATAGCATCTGCGGCCAGAAAACGAATGGTGTTGATGCATTTTTGGTCACGCTCAGCTTGGTCACTCATCACAGTTTCTCCTTTTAGGTTCAATCTCACTCATGGGAAAACTCTAATCCATGAGAAGCCGCGCCAATCAATGCGACCTTCGGGTTCATAATAACATGTACGGGTATCCGGGTCACCAGATCTGAAAAGCGTCCTTTTTGAGTAAAACTCTCTAAGAAAACCTTGTTTTCCAGTGCAGCTATAATGCGTGGCGGGATACCACCGCCGAGGTAGACTCCACCGGTTGCCAGTACCTTGAGCACCAAATTCCCCGCCTCCGCCCCAAGAACTGAAACAAAAACATGGAGCGTGGTACTGCAGAGTTCGCATGGTTTCTCTTCGTCAAGTGCCGCACTAACAATAACAGGGGTTGGGTCATCTGCAGAGCTGAGCTGGTCAGCCAGCCAGGCCGGCTCAATGGCATAACCGCGGTCCCTGAGAAAGGCATATATATTTGGTAGCCCATGGCCAGAGCAGATACGTTCGTAGCTGACATGTTTGAACTTTTTGTAAAGATATTGTAATAGGTCGATCTCCATTGGACCGGTTGGCGCAAAATCAGCATGCCCTCCCTCTGAAGCATGGGCGCGGTAGCGGTTCCTGTCCCAAATGAGAAATGCCTCCCCGAGACCGGTGCCTGGCGCAATCACAGCCACAGTTCCTTCGGGGGCTGCCACTCCCTCATTGAGGGTGTGCAGGTCCCTGGATTCTAATAGTGGCACGCCGTAGGCAATAGCCTCCAGATCGTTGAAAAGATGCACAGACCGCAGTTTGAGCATCTCTTCCAATCGTGTCTCGTCAACTACCCAAGGCAGGTTGGTAATCTTGGCCTTACCCTTAACCACAGGCCCGGCAACACCAAAGGTAGCACAGTCTATGTTCATGGTCACCTGCCCCAAGAACGCACTTACAAGGGCTTCTAGGCTGGGGTACTCGCTGCTTGGCAAGGTGGTCTCGATGAGTGGCTCTCGTGGCCCTTTCTCAATTGAGTAAATGCCGAGATTGGTCTTGGTTCCGCCGATGTCACCGGCAAGAAGCATGGTTACCTTCCTTCGATCTGAAAGATGCCGATCGTTCTTCTACTCGCTGTTTTCCTCTGTAAATAGTGTGCCAGGATCTCCAATCGCTCGATCAGTTCACAGAAACTCATACAGTTTTCGCCTAAAGAAAAGGTATTCAGTTTGCTCTGCCTTTCGTGGTCGAGGCAGCGGTACAGCAAGCTCTTGCCGGATATACCCAGAACCCCTCTCCATTACCACTATTCTATCTGCCAGGGTGATTGCTTCGTCTAGATCATGGGTCACGAAAATAATGGTCTGGCCCAATTCTCTCCAAACAGTAACGAGGAGATCCTGCATTTCTCTTCGTGTATGATAATCCAGGGAGGCAAAAGGTTCATCCATGAGCAAAACCTGGGGTTGGAGAATAAGGACCCGTGCAATGGCGACCCGTTGCTTCATCCCTCCGGAGATTTCTCGAGGGAGATAGTGTTGAAACTCGCGTAATCCCACGAGCGAGAGAAAGCGGTCCACCTCTTTACTAAGGTAGCCCTTGTTTTTTGTCCTGCCTTTCAACCCAAAGGCTATATTCTCCCGGACTGTGAGCCAAGGGAAAAGGGTATCTTCTTGAAACACGACACATCGATCAGGCCCGGGTTTCCGAACGGGTTCACTATTCACCATGATAGTACCGGCACTTGGTTTCAAAAACCCAGCGAGGATATTCAAGAGTGTGGTCTTGCCGCAGCCGCTTCGCCCTGTTATGCAGATCATCTCGCCAACCCCGGCGTTAAAGGTGATCTTATGTAATACGGATTTTGCAGTGCCGTTTATCTCGAAATGCTTGGTTAGGTTAACCACCTCTAGAGCTGGTTGCTCAGGGTTGACTCGCGTTCTTAACATTTCTTTTTTCAAAACACCCTTCACGTCATTCTCCTGGCACTTTTAAAACATCCTCTCAATACTTTGACCAGGAGGCCATCACTCATTCTGCCCACGATTGCAATGAGTACCATGCCTACGATAATCATGTCCCCTCGCCCAAGCATACGGGCATCCATGATCACCGCACCCAATCCGTTGGGAACGCCTGTCAATTCACCTAACACCAGATAGGCCCACGAGATTCCGAGGCCCAGTCTCAGTCCGGTCATGATATGCGGCATAGATCCGGGAAGGAGAATACTCAAACTGCCACGGAGCCTGCCAACTCCCATCATGGCCCCGGCTTGGAGCAGTTGAGCATTGATCTGCCTGGCTCCGGCAGCTGCATTGAGGTAAATAGGGAAGAAAGCGGCCAAGGCCACCAGAAAGACCGTAGTTTTTATGCCGATACCGAACCATACCATGGCTAGCGGAAGCCAGGTGATGCCCGGAACGGCTCGGAGCCCATTAATAAAGGTATTGAGCAATCTGTTAACTACAGCCAACCGTCCGGAAAGAATACCCAGGGGGAGCCCAAACAGGGTGGCGCAAAAAAATCCGAAGAACACCCGTGTTAGGCTGGCCCGAGCATCACTAAGAAAACGACCAGCATACGGCGAATTAGCAGTGTTATCAAATACATACGCAGACCCGGTTTTTATGATTTTCAGCGGATTTGGCAGCAGATAGTGGGGAATAAGCTCGGTGTAACTCACCATAACCCAGGCTAAAACAAGAGCCCCGGGAATTATCCAGGGTAGCAGAGCGTGCAGACGGCTACCTTTTTTCAATTGCTCCATAGCTCAATGAAACTCAGCAGTTTTACGTATAGCTTATTTCGAACCAAGGCCTAGCTTTACCTTTTCTACAAAGGAGAGATCAAAGAGTTTTTCATAATCAGGCTGTTGATGGATAACGCCAAGCGCCTGCATCCGTTCCCCCAGTGCTCGGGTCTTCCTGATGAAAGAAGCATCCATCGCCCAGGCTAGCTCCATATTAGGTGCGGCCCTCTTTAAGACTTCCAAGGGGGTACCGAACTCTGAAGCCCTCTTGAGCCATTCATCCTGGTGGTTCCACAGATACTCTGTGGCCTGAGCATGGGCCAGCACCAACTGATTTAGCCGGTCTGGGTGTTTATGGAGGGTTTCTCGGCGGACCAGCATGCCAGCATTAATGGTCCCGATGGACTCTCCATAGTAGGGATAGGACAGAATTGTCCCATAGCCCTGCACCACGGTAAGGGTTGGGAACGGTTCTCCAGAAAGGAAGGCATCTATACTGCCTCTGGCAAGGGCCATCCCCATATCAAAAAAGTCAACTCTGGTTAAATAAACATTTTTATCAGGAGAGATCCCGTTCCGGGTGAGTACCTCTCGCAAAAGGATTTCGTGCATGGTGCCTGGAACATACCCAATTTTTTTGCCTCGCAAATCCGCGATCATCTTAACGGGACCTTTACATTTTACTACCAGTGCCGAACACTTGTTACATAATGACGTAACCAGCACTACCGGCTCTCCCCGTGAAGTAGAATGAATGGCGTGAGCCAATGTTGTTCCGCACATATCAAGGCTTCCTGCCAGGAGAGCCATTTTTTGATCGGCAGGGTTGGTAAAGGAAAATACGCGAATTTTTTGGGGTGTGGACAGAAACTTTTGGTAATAGTAGGGCTGTATGGTTTGAGCTGTTTTCCATGTGCCCACCCTGAAATCTTGGGACCACAGCAGAGAGGGGCCCGTCAATATCAGTCCCATAACAATAAGGAACTCCACCAGCAACAGGTAAACCCTTTTTGCCATGATCATCCTCACCATTTTATTGAGAGACTACCGCTTAATTCGTAGAGGGTCATGTGCACCGCAGCGCTCAGCAGTGTCTCAAAGTCATAACACATGGTTACCTCTACGCCTTTGCACCTGCCGCAGCATCTAAGGTTTTAGCAGGGGTGACCGAATCAAAACAGTTAGATGGCAAATCGGGGTCCCAGCCCATTTCTGTGAACATCTGCCGACATGCTGCTAAACTCCTTCCCCGGCCTTCCCCAGTATCAGCGTGCCTGTCCCGGGGGCTTGATCCCACCTCGGGAAAGAATAAGTTGGCACCTGAAATAAGTGAGGCAACGTGCGGTTCGTGCGTGCAATGTGCCTTTGGGACATCTCCCATGACCAGGCGGCTGACTGCAACCATTCGTGCCAACTCCAGCTCACTAATCATGCCCACCTTTTCAAAAGGCGAGCCAGGAAAGTTGATTCGCCGCATAACGCCACTGTATGTTGCTCTGTGCTTTCGTGCCAGGACCATAAGATAGGAGATCTCCTCCACGGTGTGCTCTGGACCCACAGGTTCCACACAGTTCATCCAGAGGAGTCCGATATCCTTGAACACGCTGATGGTTCTAAGCCGCTTTTCTAAGGCAAACGGGGTATTTTTTCCCTCCCCAAGTCGTATCGCATGATATGCACCGACAAAACCGGCTTTTAAGAGTTCTTCTCCTTCCCGATGGGTAATATCTCGGGTGTTGGCTACCAGTGGTATTGAAACCTCCTCGCTCAATATTCTCCCGATATCTATCAACCGATTCAAGCTGTATGTCCCCGTGGTCATAATATTGAGCGCATCGGCGTTGTTGGCTTGGGCCATCTTGGCCCACCCGATAATCTCTTCCTCAGGGAATTCAATGGTTTCGGTAAAGACACCGGCATTTTCTGCCAGTGAACAGAATTTGCAATTGAATCGGCAAGGCTCCACATTGACACCAATATGGAAATGGCTTTCTCCTTTGCCTTCAAACTGCTCCCGGGATATGCGGTTTGCGGTTTCCATGAGGGCATAGACTTCTTTGCTTCCAAGGTCTAGACAGAGCAGTGTCTGTGCCTCGTCTTCACTCAATCCAATGCAATTTTCCCCTTTTTTCAGAATGTTTTCTACTTTGGGATCAAGGCGCCAAGACATCATGCTTTCCTCCACAATAAACTCTCTTTTTTCATAATCTTACCATATTCGGCGCAACGGTATGCATAGATTCACTTATTCCCGGCGTTTTAGTATGTGCGTTAGCCATGAACTAAAACGAGCTTAACCTACAGCTTTTCTGCGATCGTACGAGCAACAGCCTTTCGATTATCCACGATACCTTCCTGATAAAGGATGCAGCGGAAATCACGAAACATGTCAAGAAGCTCATTGGGCTCTAGGAGGTAGTCCGGGTTCTTTGGTCTGCCGAACTGAACCTGGTCAACAGTGAAGGTTTCATATACAATCATACCCCCCTTTCGGAGCCCATCCTTAATCTGTGGTATAAGAGAGCGCTGCAGATACCTGAAGCAGATGATCACATCATATGTACTCTTTTTTATAAGATAGTTGCGCTCAAGATCGGCAATCTCAGCTCTAAGGGTAACGCCGGCCCTTTGTGCCGCCTCCAAAGCATTATGTGCTGCTTCGGCCGACGCATCCACACCTTCTACCTCAAAACCCATTCTTGCAAGATAGATAGCGTTCTGTCCGTTGCCCATGGCTACATCGAGGGCGCATCCTTTTGGTAAGAGCTCTATGTTCTCCTGTAAGAATTGCGCTGGGCGAGAAGCGCTGTCATGAGAATGGGATATCAGCCACATTTCGTCTCTGGAAGCGCGCCTTGTGCTGAGAGGGCCCCTCCTGTCTGATCCAGAAAATTGCAGATCTGAGCGAAAAATTTGTCATAAGTCAAAAATAGAATATAGGTATGGGAGTTTTGTGTGTCAAGCGAGAAAGGGTTCATGGCAGGGTAACGTCAAAGTGCAGGGTATGGGTATCTTTTTTTTGGTTATGCCCCCTGGCCCAGACCCGCCAGCCAGATGGCGGGCGGGCCCACTCATCTAAACTATGTGGGGCATAATCCAAAAAAAAGATACCCATACCCTGCAAGAAGCCTGAAAATCAATAGGTTATGTTTCACTATGACGTCAGCGTGCCCGTCCTCTACAGTACACCTTCCCCGAGTAAGAGCGTCAATCGGGCGGTTGACAATGGGGTTTGGGGCCGGTGGGAATCTGATTGGTGAGAAAGATGCTTGGTTAATTTGAATAACCTGAAGCAAAGTGGAATTAGCTTCCGAAGAGAGAACGCGAGAAAACGGGAAAAAGCCAATCACAAAAAATGGTTGCAAAATGAGGCACAATGACTATATTAGATTTGTTGAAGCTCATGATAAGGCTTAATCATGGTTTAGAGAGGGTAATTGATGGATTTTGAGGACAAGCCAGAGAACAGAGAAGACCAAGACCAGAAAATTCCCAGCCAGAAAGAATTGGAAAAGGAATTGAGCGATTATCTTTCCAAGAAATACGGCGACCGTATTAAAATCATATCACCTATCCTTTTTCCTCAGAGCGATCCCAAGAAAAAGGGAGAGGCAGCAAAGGCTGGGCAAAGGAAGACTGGTGCGCCTGCGTTTGATATGAAACCAGAAGAGCTAGAATCCTACCTGGACGGATATGTGGTTAAGCAGGAGCGTGCCAAGGGTGTACTCGCTACAAAAATCTGTACCCATTTCAACCGGATTAAATCACTTGAAAAACGCTCCAAAAGAGAAGGGCCCTTCTCGGTGGGTATGATCAAAAACAATATCCTTATGATAGGTCCTACCGGTGTTGGTAAGACATACTTGATAAAACTAATCGCTCAAAAGATCGGCGTTCCATTTGTTAAAGGTGATGCTACCAAATTCAGTGAAACCGGTTACGTAGGTGGTGATGTGGAGGATTTGGTAAGAGATCTGGTTTATGAGGCGGATGATGATATTAAATTAGCTGAGAATGGCATCATTTATATAGATGAGATCGACAAGATTGCTTCCTGCCAAAACATTATCGGTCATGATGTTTCGAGGACAGGGGTGCAGCGAGCTCTTCTTAAGCCGATGGAAGAAACTGATGTAGACCTGAAGGTTCCCCATGACCCAATTTCACAGATACAGGCAATTGAACATTACCGAAGAACTGGGAAAAGGGAAAAGCAGGTAGTAAATACAAAAAATATCCTGTTTATTATGAGTGGAGCCTTTGATGGATTGCAAGATATCATTAGGAAACGGCTCAAACGTCAAGGTATAGGGTTTGAGGCAGATATACATTCTTCTGAGACGAGCATGGATATTCTCAAAGAGGTGCGGGCACAAGACCTTATTGAGTTTGGATTTGAGTCTGAATTTATCGGGCGTCTCCCGGTAATTGTTGTTTTGGATGAGCTCACCAAAGATGATCTCGTAGCAGTTTTGAAAAACCCCAACAACCCTATTGTGCTCAGCAAAAAGCGAGACTTTATGGCATATGATATTGATCTTCAGTTTGAAGACGAGGCACTTGAGGGATTGGCAGTGATGGCTTCTCAGGAAAAGACAGGCGCGAGAGGCTTGGTCAGCGCTGTTGAGAGAACCCTTATGCCTTTTGAAAAACATCTTCCATCCACTGCTACGAGGAAGATGTTGGTTACGGTAAGGCTTGTTCAAGACCAAGAACGAGAGCTGATACGGATTGATTCTCTTAAAGGTACAAGTGACCCTGAGCTGGAAGAAGGGTTTGAAAGAGCAGCTGCGAAGGAAAAGGAGCGGGTTAAAAAGATCATAGCGGACAGGGCAAAGGAGTTTGAAGAGCAACTGGGTCTAAAATTGTATGACGAGAGAATAGATTTGATTGCTGATCAAACACTTCAATCTATTTCGGATATCAATTCTGTTTTTCTCGATTTCAAGGAGATGTATCATCAGGTAAAGCTCCAGAATGAAGGATTGTTTTCCCAGCTCGGAATCAAGGTCAACCTCGCAGATGGTGCCATTGACGAGATAATCAGGATTGCATATGAACAGGATCGCGACATTAGCGAGATATGCCTTGGCCTCGCTAACGAATTGGAGTACGGGCTGAAATTAGTGAGAGATCGCATTGGCTTCGAATCATTTTCTCTTACTAGAGAGGCAGTGTTAGAGCCTGAGAAATATATTGATAGCCTTATTAAAAAGTATTATAGCCAAAATCCGGCTACGTCCTGAGCTCATTACCCATGCCCCACCATTATTCCCAGCCAGAGCATTTATGAGATCCTTGCACAACTTTGTCATTTTTTCAGGGGGAAGACAGGGGAATTTCTGTTTTGCTTTGCCTTTTACATTACTGAGTGCAGAGGAGCAATTACTTCTGTAGATACATACAGCCTTTTCTATTCAAAGGCCTGAAATTATGGATTTCAAGGTGACGCGAAAGGCCTTGGTGTTAGAGGCCTTGACACCAACTACTGGCTTATGGATAAAAAAATAAGGAGATAGGGGAGGCTACGAATGATGAAGAGACCTCGGCGCCTGAGACGAACTCCGGCAATTAGAAGAATGGTCAGGGAGACCTCTGTCAGTGTGGATGATTTCATTTATCCTGTCTTTGTCAAGCATGGAAAAGGTGAGAAGGAGCCTATCCCGTCTATGGCAGGTCAGTATAGGTTATCAGTTGATGAACTTACCAAAGAGTCAGCAACGGTGTGGTCTCTGGGTATACCAGGTGTGATTCTGTTTGGCTTGCCAAAAAAGAAAGACGAGTTAGGGAGCGAGGCATATGCCCAGGACGGAATTGTTCAGCAGGCCGTGACCGCCATTAAGGACAAGGTACCAGAAATGGCTGTTTTTACTGATGTCTGTCTCTGCCAGTATACGGATCACGGGCATTGTGGGATCATAAGAAATGGTTATGTAGATAACGATACTACCCTTGAAATACTCTCGCGCGTGGCCCTTTCTCATGCACGGGCGGGAGCCGATTTCGTTGCTCCGTCAGATATGATGGATGGCAGAGTGAGGGCAATCAGGGACACTCTTGAAAGAGAGGGTTTCAAGGAAACGGGAATCTTGGCTTATGCTGTGAAGTATGTTTCTTCCTTTTATGGGCCATTTCGTGATGCAGCTGATTCTGCACCACAGTTTGGCGACAGAGCAAGTTACCAGATGGATCCTGCTAATGTCAGGGAGGCTGTTAGAGAGGCATTGATAGATGTTGAAGAAGGTGCCGATATTATTATGATCAAACCTGCATTACCGTGTCTGGATATTATTCATCAGGTTCACACCTGTGTAGATCTTCCTGTAGCAGCATACAATGTGAGCGGGGAGTACGCCATGGTCAAGGCAGCTGATCAAAGAGGTTGGGTAGAGGGAGAAAAGGTAATGATGGAAATGCTCCTTTCTATCAAGAGGGCTGGGGCCGATGTTATCCTTACATATTTTGCCAAAGAAGCAGCTAGGGTATTAATTGAGCATGCAGGGAAATAAGGCGAAGAAGGGTGAGAGGTTTGAGGATGACCCTCAGCTTCGTATACTGGCCTGGGAAGTTACCCGGTCATGTAATCTCAATTGCGTTCATTGCCGAGCATCATCAGATTTTGGTCCCTATCCTCAGGAACTAGACACAATCGAGGCAATGGAGGTAATAGACCAAATTGGCGAGGTGGGTAAACCAATTATTATCCTTACCGGTGGAGAACCTCTTCTCAGAAAGGATATTTTCTCCCTGGCAGCGTATGGGGCAAAAAATGGCCTGAGAATGGTGATGGGCTCCAATGGAACCTTGATTACTCCCGACGTTGCAAAAAAGATTAGTGAGTCCGGGATTAAGCGGGTGAGTATATCTCTTGATGGGGCTACCAGTGAGAGTCATGATGCGTTTCGACAGGTTAAAGGGGCCTTTCATAGAGCCATGAAAGGAATAGAAAATCTGAAAGAGCAGGGGGTTGAACTTCAGATCAACACTACCCTGACCAGACACAATCTGTCCGAGGCAGAAGCCATTCTCGACCTTTCTGTCCGTCTTGGGGCAGTTGCGCACCACATTTTTTTACTCGTTCCTACGGGTCGCGCTAAAGAGATGGTCAACCAGGAGCTAAATGCCCAGGAATACGAGGATATGCTCCACTGGTTTTATCAACAGCAAGATAGTGTTCCCCTTCAGGTTAAGGCTACTTGCGCACCGCAATACTATAGAATTTTAAGGCAGGAGGCGCAGCCCAAGGGTGAGACAGTGGATCGACAAACCCATGGCTTGGACGCTGTAACGAGAGGTTGCCTGGCTGGAGTTTCTTACTGTTTTATTTCTTATGAAGGCATTGTGCAGCCGTGCGGGTATCTGGAATTGAATTCGGGAGATCTACGGGAATCCACCCTGAAGGATGTATGGAGAAATTCTTCTGTTTTTGCAAACCTCAGGGACTTTTCCAAATACAAGGGAAAATGCGGACGCTGTGAATATATCGCTGTTTGCGGTGGGTGCAGAGCACGGGCTTATGCGGCTACTGGGGATTACCTATCGGAGGAGCCACTCTGTGTGTATAGCCCTCTTCGTTCATAGTTTTGAAGTGTCCGTTGTTCCGCTCCATAGGGTTAGTTGTTCGTTGATCCCAATAAAACGAAACACCGCTAAAACCAAGTGAGAGATTTTACAGCGGGCCACGTCATAGTGAGACCTAAGGCTATTGATTCTTAAGCTTCTTGCAGGGTATGGGTATCTTTTTTTTACGATTATGCCCCACATAGTTTAGATGAGTGGGCCCGCCCGCCT
>JAFDDT010000206.1 GCA_019310725.1 Deltaproteobacteria bacterium
CTGAATCCTTCGCTGGCAGGCGCTCCTTTTAATCGTTTTGCAATCTCCCCCCTTTGATGTAACTCTGATATCTGGGCAAAGGACTCATCCACGGCATCAATATATTGTTCAACATGGCTGGTTTGATGAGCATACATTGCATAGAACAATGTGGAAGCAAGGAAACCACGCTCAAGCATCAATTGTACAAAAAGGGCCTTCATTGCCAGCGGACTATTTTGCTTAAAT
The DNA here is from genome assembly GCA_019310725.1 of Deltaproteobacteria bacterium. Taxonomy (GTDB): domain Bacteria; phylum Desulfobacterota; class DSM-4660; order Desulfatiglandales; family B25-G16; genus JADFWK01. Next base: position 229 of record JAFDDT010000206.1, read on the forward strand.
GAAAAATGGCTCAGCGGAGGAATACCACCAATATCAATATCAAGACCATGCCTTGCAGCAGCGTCAGCCCATCCTTCCTGTACCAATTCCCCAACAGACATCAAATGACTACTGGCATTAACCTTTCGATGCTTTTTAATGGTAGCCAATGCCGCTGTTGGTCCCACACGTTCTGTCCAGTTGGTGCTGCTGATGAATGTGCTTTGGGCTGCTTCCATGATTTGAGCCTTGCCTATGATAGCTGCGATAGGGTAACCGTTTCCTAATGCTTTTGAAAAAACCGCTATATCTGGTGAAACCCCAAAAAGAAGATGTGCCCCCCCTGAATTCATCCTGAAGGAAGCGGAGATTTCATCGATGATAAAAACAGCACCTATTTTGTCCGCAATAGCCTTTACTCCTTGCAGAAAGCCGGGTTGGGGATGGACACTCCGGATTGGCTCCATCACTATAGCAGCAATTTCATTCTTGTCTTTATTAACGATGGCGTCAAGTTCTTCTATGTGATTGTATCGAAAAGGAACCGCGGTTCCTGACAAACCTTTCGGCACTCCCGCAGGATACAACCCTGATAACAGGTGTTCTCCCAGTGCATTTTCGGTACCGATGTTAGCAGCCAAATACCAGTCATGCCATCCGTGATAGCCACAAAATGCAACTTTGTCCCGACCTGTATGGGCGCGAGCTATCCGTACGGCAATAGCCATGGATTCACCACCCGTTCTCGCAAATCTCACCATATGAGCCCATGGATGTAGTTCGCACAAGAGCTCGGCCAGTTCCACTTCCTCAGGGCAATTGAGAGAGCTGCTACTCCCGTTCTTTATCGAACCAATTACCGCTTTATCCACATCAGGATCAGCATACCCCAATATGTTGGCACCTATTCCGCCGATGCTCATATCAATATAGCGGTTACCATCCAAGTCCCAGACCTCGACACCCCTGGCTTTTGCAAAATATCCTGGCCAAACGCCAGGGGCAAACATGTCTGGCCGTTTGGACAGGAGCTGGGTCATGCCAGGGATCAGGTTTCGGGCTTTCTTCTGCATTTGCAAACTATTTCGGATGTTTAAAGTCACGCTTTAATAATATCCTTTATGGTAGTAATCACTTTGGCAACATCTTCATCAGTCATGGCTGGGTAAAGAGGTATTGAAAGGCATTGTGAATAGTATTTTTCGGCATTTGGACAATCTCCCAATTTTGTTCCAAAATTCCTCTGATAAAAAGGTTGCAAATGCACTGGAATGTAATGAACCTGTGTCTGGATACCCCTGTTCCTGAGTTCCAAAATCAATTGCGCACGGTCGATATCCATTTTTTCGAAATCAAACCGGAGCACGTAGAGATGAAAGTTGCTATTGCAATCAGCAGATTCAAAGGGGATGTGGACATATTCAACGCCTCCAAAAGCCTTATTGTACATGTTAACTATTTCACGGCGACGCTTGCGAAACCTGTTGAGTTTTTGAAGCTGAGATATTCCCAAGGCACATTGAATATCTGTGATCCGATAATTGTAACCCAAAGCAATTTGCTCGTAGTACCAGGGGTTCACTAAAGGATCTTCTGCAGACGGCCTAAGTTGAAACGCAAGGTCAGCATTGGTGAATTTTTTCGGATCGCTGGTAATACCGTGGGATCGAAATAATCTCAATTTGCGGTAGAGATTTTCATCATTAGTGAGCACCATACCGCCCTCGCCTGTTGTGATATGTTTTACCGGATGGAAGCTCAGGACCGTCATATCAGAAAAGACAGAAGAGCCTACTCTTTTTGTTTTGTACAAAGACCCGAGAGCGTGAGATGCATCCTCTATGATGAAGATCTTGCCATTTAAGGCCTTCTCCTTTTTCTTAATGATGTTGTAAATGGTTGCCATATCGCAGCTCTGTCCTGCAAAATCCACTGGAATCACGGCTTTTGTTTTCTGACATACCTTTTTCTCGATTTCTTCAGGGGCAATATTAAGGGTTTTGGCCTCAATATCGGCAAAGACTGGCTTGGCACCACAATAAGCAGCACAGTTGGCAGAGGCCACAAATGTTATCGGAGAAGTTATGACCTCGTTTCCATGTGTTACCTCTGATGCGAGACATGCGATATGGAGAGCTGAGGTGCCTGAGTTCACAGCAATTGCAAATTTGGCTCCACAGTATTTAGCAATCGTATCTTCAAACTTTTCTACGTTCGGCCCCTGGGTAATGCGGTTTGACCTAAGGACATTGTCAACTGCACGGATATCCTTTGTATCTATCCATTGTCTTCCATAAGGGATAATATCAGGCCTTTCCTGAATCCCAGCCTGCTTTTTTTTTATCTCCTCACACATTCCACATCGGTAATCCCTATAAAAGGCCTCTATTGAATAATTTATGGTAGGCAGTCGGTAGTGTAGGGCCTCTTGCAGTTTCTGCGTGTTTAGAGTGAGATTCTTCCCTCTTTTTGCTTTGAGACTAGACTTGTCAATTGAGATGGAAGCTACCAGCGCCTTATCGAATCCAAAGAGATCAGCAATCCTTAAACAAAACTCATACTTCGAGCATCCATCTGAAGCTCCACAGTTATAGACTCCGTCCAGACTCTGCTTGATTGCAATATCAATTACTCTGGCAAGTTCCATGGTATAAATGGAAGAGAAGAATGCATCTTTGAAACCACTTATTTTCTGTTTTTCCTTGAGTTCTTCTATTATCCATTCGCCTAGGCTTTTTTTGTTTTGTATATTCCATCCAAATATATTTGTCCTCAGAACCAGAGATTCCTCTTTTCTCAAGATCTCTCGTTCACCCCGATATTTCGACAGGCCGTAAAAGTTCTGGGGATTTATGGCGTCGTCTTCAGAATAACTACCTTTGCTACCATCATAAACAGCGTCAGTTGAGATATATACCAGTCTCACATCCTTATCGATAACCTCATCAACAATCCTTTTTGTCGCGATAACATTTATTTTTTGAGCGAGATCCTTATCTTTTTCACACTCATCTATGTCTGTTAGGGAGGCGCAATGTATGAGAATCTCTGGTCTGTATTCTGTAACAATTCTGCTTATATTATCTGGATATGAGAGGTCACATTTTTCAGTAGCTATATCTTTAATAGTAACAGGATGTGAGTTATATAAACCCAAAATCTCATATTTGTCCTTAAAATAGTGGACAAGATTGTTGCCTAACAATCCACTGACACCAGTAACAAGCATATTCTTTTTTTTCTCTATCATTCTCCCCTTGTTTATGTCCAGGCGCTCCAGACTAAAGGATCCCTTTACTGCGGGATATCGTCCATGGACCACCGTGTCTTTTCAATGGCATAGTCATCGGAGATTTTCGCTAGTATACGAGTTAGTTCCTTAATAGATAGTCTGTCAGGGTTGTTATTCGATGTATAGGTAAATCCTGCCGGACATAACCGGCCACCATTATCCATAGTGTGATCTTTTTCCGGCCTGAAATAGTCTTGCCTTATTACATAGCAGTCTTTGTATTCGGTAGCGTTACGTCCATCATCTTCGCCAATAAGGGTTTCGTGGATTTTCTCACCCGGGCGAACACCTACAATTTCATGTGAACATCCAGGAGCTATGGCCTTAGCCAGATCTGTAATCTTCATAGACGGAATTTTAGGAACAAAGATCTCCCCGCCCTTGGCTAATTCTAAGACCTTAAGGACAAAATGGACGCCCTGATCCAAGGTGATCCAAAAACGCGTCATCTCAGGGTCAGTAATAGGGAGAACACCTGTCTTTGACCGTTCCTTAAAAAATGGCACTACTGAGCCACGGCTACCTAGTACATTGCCATAACGTACAATCGCAAAAACGGTGTCTCTATCAAATCCCCTGTATACATTGGCCGCGACAAATAATTTATCTGAGCACAATTTTGTTGCACCATACAGATTTACAGGATTGCATGCCTTATCTGTGGATAGGGCAACTACCTTCTTCACATTATTTGCTAAGGCAGCATCAATAACGTTCATCGCACCTAGGATGTTGGTTTTTATAGCTTCTGCGGGGTTATACTCTGCTGTAGGCACCTGCTTTAGTGCAGCTGCATGAATGACATAATCAACACCGTTAAAGGCACGGATCAGTCTTTCCTTGTCCCTCACATCACCAATAAAATAGCGGATACAGGGATATTTCTTGATATTCCATCTTTGAGACATCTCAAACTGTTTCAGCTCATCCCTGCTCAGGATAATAAACTTTTGAGGTTGATAGTTTTCAAGAACTATCTGAGTGAGTTTTTTACCAAAAGATCCGGTACCGCCTGTAACTAAGATATTCTTGCCGTTTAGCATAATAGCCTCACTGTTCCTCATTCATTTCAATGCCTTTTATAAACCCATTAGCAATGTATTTGCATGCAATAAACACATTATCCGCAAAAAATTCCTGTTGCGGTCTTGAACATAATAGCAAGCAAATGGTTTTTCCACCGTGATTCTATCCTTACTCACCTCCCAGGCTCGGGGGCCGGTTCCGAAAACAAATATGATATCCTCATGTCTTGTTCATTCAGCCTGCTTTTCAAGTAAAATTGACCATGCACATAGATCGCGCCAGCTTGATTGCTTAGGCGCTGTTCTCTAATGTCTGCACAATCAGCTCGCTGGCGTGGCCATTGCCAAACATCTATCTTTCTGACTGGGGACATGGCTACATGGTTCGGGTTTTCTCAACAATTAATGAGCGGTCGCTTCCAACTACCACATTCCATCCAGCCTCAGCGGTCTCGATCCTTTAAGAAGGATTTCTTACTCTAATGTGTGTCCAGTTCCTTCTTAACAATATCTCCTGCGATCTCCACGAATTCACGAGCTTCATCGTACCAATCGCGCACTTCGTTGGGATCAAAACGAACCAAATCTGCGTAATCACCCTTTTGTCTATTGTCAAACAACCTATCGTAGATTTGCCCTAACTCTGTGCTTACCAAACCAGGTTTCACAAAGTTCTGATGAAAAAGGCTCCGGACGCCACCATGTTTTGCCGAGGAGAGCCCTCTTGTGAGTAGTAGTGCAGACACCGCATAGAAACAGGCATAATAAAGACGATTGACGAAGGCATTGCCATGCCCACGTTCTAAAAGGATATTAGCCTCTTCAAGTGATTCTCGTGCACGCTCAAGACGATACATTATTAAGCTACGCGTCTCTTTTTTCATAAGATGACACCGTCTCTGACTACATTTTGATGAAACGGCATTGCGCCATATAGGGCTGAATTCCAATCTTTTCTACTTACCAAACTCACCGTCAGAACAGCCCCAGTTTCCAGCTCTATCGGGAATAACTTTCGACGAAAACTATCCTCTCTTTTAAGAGTAGCCTCTCCGTCAGTCAAAATGAGGAGATCATAATCGGATTCTGGATTCGCATCACCTCGCGCTCGAGAACCATAAAGAATGATCTCTACGGAAGGGTCAAGGCTTCTAATTGAATCTCGACACCTAGCTAATAGAGTCCTCTCCCTTTCTGTTCCGGTCTTGAGTTCTTTCAGTTGTTTCATTTTACACGCTCACTATCTTTAAAACGTTTGTTGCCCTTCGTAAATAAAAGGGGGCCTTCGTGCAGAAATTGCAATTCTTTTTTCAATAGAGATCTAAGTTTGAAACGTCGAGATCGTTATTCGATATTGGTTATTTGTTATTTTTCCATGGTCAGATGATTGGTGCTGAGTACTGTATAAAGCAATGAAGACTAAATCTTTTAATCTTAGAGTATCTTTGGTTCTTTTTCCATGGGTTATTGTTGATG
>JAFDDT010000207.1 GCA_019310725.1 Deltaproteobacteria bacterium
GTCGCAATCCCTTCTTAATCAGGTCAATGATTCAGTCAGTTGGCAAATAAGGTTTTGTAATTACGCACAGTTGGTGCAGGTATTCCGCAAACCTTCAAAAACAAGAAAGCTGCCACTAAAATCAACTCCATTTTTTGCCTTTAGAAAGAGTGTAATGCAGTGAAATTTAAAGGAAAACTGAGTATGCGCCGACCTCTATTTGGTATCTTCTAAAAAACCAATAAAATCAATAAGTTAAGAAATAGCTCTTTCTACACCCTGGTCGGCGATTTCTATGTAATAGAAAAGGAGTCCTCCTCTGTAAATGATTCACCAAGCCCGGATATCTCAACATTCTCAATGCATTTGCCACATAGGAAGTAGTAGCGCACGCTGTCCTCCATATGATCAATGATCTGTTCTACACTCTCTTTCATTCTCTCGAATCCCTCCATACTCAGGTTGCATTCGAACACACTATAGAGAACCCTCTCTCCGTAATCCTTCATATTTTTTGCCACCCTCGCAAGCCTCTTGGGATCATGAATGTCATAGCTTACTACAATATGTTGATCTCTCGCTGCCATGTATGGACCTAAATAATAGTAAAACCCTCATCCTGCTCGATCTCACCCCATCCGGAGATTACCACCCTTTCCATGCAGCCCTTACAAAGCCTGTAATATCTGACCCTATCTTCCTTCTTGTTGATCAATTTCTCTACTCCTTCTTTCATCCTGGAATATTCGTCATCGTTGAGATCACACTCAAATACGCTCAACTGAACCCTGTCACCGAAATCCTTTAGGAACTTCATGACCTTTGTCCGCGTTTTATCTTTTACAATATCGTAGGAGACCATTGTATACATATGCTACCTCAAAGGCATGGGTTGATAGGTGGGTTCCTCCCCTCTCAGATACCTCGCGAAGTGACGGATCTGCTCTCTTATGCAATCCCTGTAATTAAAATGCTGACCCGTCAGGTGGTGCTTCACCTTCTGCACCATCTTTCGCTCGAACTGGGTTATGAACTTGCGCATCCCGTCTTCGGTCAATTTTACAGGGAGCAGATCGGAAGGTATTGATTCATCAATGCCATCTTCCTCACAAATTTCTTCAGGGTCTTTGGAAATAGTAAAATCATCCCGGGTGAGGACCTTGAGATTGAAGATACTGAGCACGAGGGTATCCACAATGAGAGGCCTCCACTCCTCCATGAGGTCGAGGGGCAGGGATGGTCTTCCGTATTCGAGTGCGTGCAAGGACCCGAGGTAGGGATCCAAACCGACCATATTCACAGCCCCCATTACCTCGTTCAAGAGAAAGGTGTATCCAAGGCTCAGGAGGGCATTCACAGGGTCCGTTGGGGGCCTTCGTGTTCTCTTTTTAAACGCAACACTTTCCGAAAGAAATCCCTTTGAGAATCCCTCAAAATAGAGTACTGCACCCCGTCCCTCAAGCCCCCTCAAGACATCAAGATCAGCGGCATCCTTCACCTTGCGACTCAGTGCCTTGATCTGTAGAATCTGGTTATCAAGATTTACGTCCTTCCTGCTCCTGTTTAAACGGAGGAGCACTGCCCTGAGATTGTTTATCTTGCCCTCGACGATGAACCTGGCCGTTGTGAGGCAGAACCCAGGGTTTCCCATCTTGGCAAACTGCTGCTGTCTTAATGTAATATTCTTGCTGTATGGGCCCTGAAGCCTGCCCCTGTACCTTCCATTTTTGCTCATAAAGGCGGTATCGATGCCCATTTTAAGAATATATGAGATCGCAGCAGGCGTGAGGAAGACATTGCCAAACAGGACAATCTGCTCGAGCTTAAAGGCATGAAGGGTGTGGAGCACCGTTTTATCCTTTTTGACCAGCAGCCTTTCCCCCTCCTTGGTGATCGATGCGTTTTGTTCCATGATATAAGCCACTGCCATCAGCTTCACCCTATCTCCCAGCAGGTATGTGCGTTATCCTTTTTTCGTATGAGGGTGGATTTGCCTGCCCTGATCCTGTTTATCCCATTTTTATCGCAGTGTGCGTTGAGGATCACAGAAAGCCTTTCCATAGCCCTTTCCAGTTCCGCTGCCTGCCTTTTAAGGTTAATATAACGCTGTGCTGCCTCCTTGATTGGCATTTTCGCCTTCACATCCATTTCACGGCTTGATGGGACAAGATGGGGTTTGTGGTGAAGAAGGGGTGATGGGTACTTGCCGCCTCTCAGGTCGAATGAGCAGTTGCATGTGACCGATGCGGTGATCTCAGGCACCAACTCTCTTATCTTGGGGCAGCTCATGGGATTTTTCTTTAGCCTGGCTATCTGGCGATTGACCTTGCGGTAGTTGTAATCGGGGCATGTCTCAAGAAGCCTGTGGAGATCATCCCCATCTTCACCTACAAGGCCAATGGTGTAAAAAAGAATCACCTTTTCCTCGTAGGAGAGGGTCCTGCCTCTCTCAGACCTACGAACAAGCTCTTTGAGCACAGGGCAGGAGCGCACCAGCAGCTTGACGGATTCAGACAGGCTGTTCTCTTGCGCTCCAGGAGCCGGTTGCCCCGATTTTCGAAAGGCCTTAACAATATCCCTGGAGGAGATCTCCCTTATTCTCGCGAGGAATTCAAGCTGCTCTCCGTATGGCTGGCCATCATCATCGAGAAAGAGGCACCGTGTACGGCTAGCCCTGTTGATGCCAAGAGGCAGGAGTATTGCCTGCTCCATCCAGCCTATGCCAATGGGCCTGGTAGCCATCAGCGGTTCAACCAGGAGGTTCGAATCCGGCGCCGGCACCTGGGCGAGGAAACGAGTCAGAAAATCCTTCACCTTCAGGAAATGGATAAATTCACGAAAAAAAACCCAAACCCTGTATCTATGCTCACCATAGGAATCAATATATGCAGGGATTCCATATTGACTGGCAATTTGCTTCAGGGATATAGCGTGATAAAAGGACTTTTCATTGAGATAGGTCAAGTAGCCCTGATTTTTTATGTTTGCCTCAAGCACACGCTTGCGCAGCCTGATTTCAACAGTTGCATATTTAACGGTGTTATCTGTTCTGAGAGGGTAGGCGGCCAGTGTCAGGTCACTATTGATATGTTTTAAAACCAGGTCATGGTCGAGAGGAGCCTCCATGAATCGAAATGACACATCACCTGTTTCCTGGTTAATCATCTGGAGGGCATGGCCAACCTCTCTGCCGGCAAAAAGATTAAGGAATGTTTTTGTATTTTCCTCACTGATAGATGGAGGGAAGTATCGGATAGGGTCGGCTCTTTTTTTTAGTTGAGGCCTGAGAACCTCTGCCTGACCAATCAGACCAAGGGCCAGGAAATCAGCAGATAGAAGCTTTTTTGCCTCTATGTGATCCGGGTTATGTTTGACAACCTTTTTTAGATAATGGATTGAGTCTTCGTAATAACCGGTCTCATTCAGAAGGCAGGCCAGGTAGTAGAGGATTTTGCTGTCATCAGGGGAGATCTTTAAGGCCCTTTCATACGACTCTCTGGCCTGCCTGGCCATGCCCAGTTCCTCACACAGTTTCGCCCATTTTACGTGAACAGATGGATCATCGGAGGGAGTATTCCTTCTCCTTACCACTATGTCCCGTGCCCTGGATTCATCTCCTGATTCAAGCCACCCCGCAGCCTGATCAATATAGAATTGGGGATTAGCCAGATCGCTTTTTGTCTCGCTCATATTAGATAAAACGTTCATGGGTACCTTATTGGTCTATACAGTCTGAAGAGTGCCAATAATCCTCTTGTTTCCCCATAGGCTACCAAACCTCCACAGAAAAACGCAAAGACTGCAAGGTTGCCATATTCAGTTTTCAAAGAGCATTTCCCTATTTTCGGGAGTAAATCGAGATAAACATCGGCTCAATCCTATTTATTATAGGTAGCGACTTCCAATATTTATCTCTCTATAAGTGGAAACTTAATTCTATCTCTAATATATGCAAAATTTCCCGCCACCTTTTTGACAAAATCCTCCATGAATATGAACATTTCTTTGTAGACCTTTTCTGAAACAGGATTGAATCCATGGGCAAGGATTGAGTTGTTGCGTAATCCGAGAAATTTTTTGGTTTTGTTCTCGTCTTCAAAAAAATATTTTCCTGGCAGCTCATCCAGGTCGAATAGCAAATCATAAGAGGCATGTAGCGAGAGTTTTACTTTGCCGTCTTTAGGGTTTCTATATCTCCTATATTTTTCTTGAAGATTAGCCGGAAGGTTTGATAAATCAAGATCTGAGGTATCAACTTCAGAATCCTTCTCCCTATAAAGGTTCTTTTGTGAAATATGGAATTGTGCTATATACTCGCAAAGCCTGTAAAGCCTGGCTATGGCATCATCAAATTTCTTCTCTACTTCCCCTCTTCTTCTCGCATTTTCCAGTAAATCAACCATTCTTTCTTCGCAGAATTTATTTTCTCTCTCTTTGTATAAGACCTGTCTATTGTTCTTGATTTGGCTTTCTATTCCCCATTCTTGCGGAAGTTTTTCTCTTTTAGATTCTTTAAGCAGATTAAAGGACTCATTTATCTGAAATTTATCCCAGCTCATGTATGCCTTTGATAAGGTCTCTAAGGTATTCATCCTGTCTATAAAGGCGGGATCTGCTAATATTTTTCTGGCCTTCATCAAGGTCTCCAAACAAGCATCATACTGGTATATATTGAACAATCTAATAGCATCCTGGAATAAAGAATCGGCAATGATTCTGTTAGGTTGTAAGGCAATCGGCCTTTCAGTGCCGGACATTACCCTTCCGCCCTCGCCTCTATCTCCTGCTACATAAACCAGAGCGCCGACATTACATTTAATTGCTGCTATAGTTAGGCCGGCGGACATGGCCTTGGTTCCAGAGGTATAGTCTGCCACCATGTCTTGAAGATCATAGCCCTTTTTGCTCAATGCCGTGATTGCTTGCTGACACTCGTCCGCAATCTTTTCAACATCATTGGGGTCCGATATTTCAATCTCCTCATACTGCTTTTCTTCAAGGATAGTGTCTTGCCTTATAAATGGCATGGTTGTATCGTCAGTTTTATTTGTTTTTATAAAAACTATGTTGTCAGGATTTTGCTGCTTAATGGATACGCAGATCGCATGTGCGATGTCTTTACCAGTTCTACCCGTTCCTACAGTGATAATCATTGCTTTCTTCATGAAGACTACTTTTATAAATCCAAAGGTATCATGATGATCTATTTTGCCATTCAATAAATCAAAGTCTAAACTTCCATTCTACGTTTCGCTCATCAAGCATCCGTTTTCTTCTGTTCACACATACAAGGCAGTTGCAGCCGCTTTTAAGCAAATGTTCACCCAATCGCTCAGCCAACTCGCATGATGCGTTAATCATCTCAAGGATTATCTTTCTCTCTTCCTTAATGACCTCCTGGCTCTTTTTCATAATTCAAACATCTCCGGGTTGCTTGCATTTCCGAACATCTTATCGAAGAGTGATTCAATCCTCTCCATCTGCCCGAACCGGTCTGCAAAAATGAAGATTAATTTTTTATCCAGCTTCTTGAAAATGCCAGGAATCAAGCCCTCTCTGTATAAGTTCAGGACATCGAGAATATCTCCTTCATCTTTAGAACAACGCTCAGGATTGTTGGCAATGGCCATGAGTTTCAGGATGATATAATCCGTTGGCTGAATGACCGGATTATCTCCCAGAAGCTCATCCTTAATCACAATACTTCTCTTCAAGATATCTCTTCCTTCGGGGCTGTTGACAAACATAAAATCAACCCTCCCATATGCACCTAGCTCGGAGTCAAACTGGGCAAAGGACTTTGTCTTCTGGAAGCACTTGTAGCCTAATCTTTCCATAATTTTGGAGATTGCAGGCCAAAAGCGCCCTTCCGTTAAAAGATCAATATCAGCAGTAAATTTCGGGAGCCCGTATAGACTCAATGCAAAGGCCCCGATCAAGGAATGGGGGATATTTTCTTCTTTTAGATTATCTGCTATTATTTGAAGAACCTTGGG
>JAFDDT010000208.1 GCA_019310725.1 Deltaproteobacteria bacterium
CACAGGTCTTACCTGCTCTATACCCTCGGCATTGTAAGCCAGCCCCCTGCCAACAACAATTGCATCATCTGCGATAGGAACGAAGCAACTACACTCCGCGACTCCCTTGCCAATTATGGTAAGGAGGGTGGGACAACCCTGTTTCACAAGCCATTCATTTAGAACCCTTTCTCTACCCTTATTCATAGGATTCCAGCAACCGTATCTGGTTACTATGGCTCCGCCCCAAGCGATGAAGCACTCTCGTCCTGCCCACTGACCTCTAATGGGCCCCAGAGGACCTATCGCTGGCTTGGGATATTCGATATAGTGAACAGTGACTCCATTCTCCCGAAAAATCTTAACCATCTCATCGTGCTCTTTCTGCCATACCTCTAAATTCGCCTGAACCGGACGGCGCATAAAAACGGGGTCCTGCTTTTCGAAGATATGAAGATCCTGCTCAGTGGGTCGAATTACGGCAATCTCCCTGAGTTTACCTATTCCACTGGCTCCCCACTTCTTACCATATGTCAAATCATACTCATCTAAGTAATCAACTCGATGCCATAAATCAGCTCTGGGGGGTTTTCCAGGTTCGTAGAAGGGGATATCTTCAACTCTCCAGTTCCCTGATTCGAGCCTCTCCGGCCTTTTTTTTCTCCACTCATTAATGGCCTCTTTTATCTCTTCGTCAGTCCAGTATGCTCCTGCTGCCTTTTCTTTCATTTGCTCCTCCTTTTTATTTGAATAATTTTGGATTGAAGCTCTCTGTATCTTACCTTTTTCTTTGATCTGAATGCTTTTCTAAATGCTCTATTACAGGCTCATCGGTCCGTCCTGCATTGTAATTGCACCTTCCGGGCACACACATGAACAAACACCACATCCCCAACAGTCGCCTACGACAATCCGATCATCTTCAAGTGAAAGTGCATTATAGAAGCAGGAATTGATGCATACCTGACACTGGGTGCACAGGTCGTGATCCACCACCGCCTTCTCTTTGGGATATTCCGCCATTTGCGCATAGGTCATAGCACTCTTGGCTGCAATGCCGATGACCTCTTCAGCAGTACTGTACCCGTGGCTGTCCAGCCACTCATTCAGCTCACTGATGGTTTTTTTCAACCATCTGTAGCCTTTGGCCATCACCACAGAAGCCATCTGGACCGTTGTTGCACCGGCCATCATGAATTCTACTACATCCTTAGCATCGTATAGCCCATTGGTTCCCGTAATAGGCATGCCCAACTTGTTGTAAACCTCATAAATCCAACGGAGTGTAAGCGGTTTGACCCATGGACCACCGACACCTGCTGACCCTAAAATCACCGGCTTACCAGTTTCCGGGTTGACCAAGAAACCGACAAACCGGTTAATCAAAGTGACGGCCTCAGCGCCAGCTTCCTTTACAGCCCGGGCTATTTCCACTACGTCCGCAACCTGCGGGGTCAATTTTATACTGATAGGGATCGACACACTTTCCGACACAGCCTTGACGATCTCCGCTGCAAGCTTTTTATCCTGACCGACAACCATGCCAGTCTGTACATTCTCCATCTGTGAAGGATGGGGGCATCCAAAGTTGAGCTCCATCATGGGAACACCGGTCTGCTCTGTGAGTTTAGCGAGATTAACCCAGCTATCGACCGTAGTGCCACCGATACTGCCAATCACTACACATCCCTCGCGCTTGCCCAATTCTTGAACCCTCTCGACCTGCTTGGCCCACTCCTCAGGAGGCCGCCACTCTAATCCAGTTCTCCCGTAGAATGAAAAGGTCCGGGAAATCTTTCCGTGACAGACCTCATGACGCTCATTCAGATATCGCCATCGGGTCTGGTAGCTCTCCTTCTGCATGGCCTCTGAGTCCGTCATAGTCTTTACCACCAATCCGCCTGAACCGGCTTCAATGACTCGTTCCATGTTTTCATAATTGGCAGTAGGCTCTGCTGAGGCCGCCACGATGGGATTCTTAAACTCAACACCGAGGAAATTCACTTTTAAATCAGCCATTCTGTTTTCCTTTTCAATTGCTCAAATCAATCACTTCACATAGTCAACGATTTTCACCTGATAATCGCACCCAAGGGATTCGCCGGTCTCTGGGTTGCGAAGCTCAACCTCAAATCCTTCTCCAGCTATCATTTCACCCCCAATAGCTGCAACGGTTCCTGAAAAAATAACCATGCTCTCCAGATCGCCGTCCGTTACTTTTTGCTTTACAAATGAGACTAGATCTTCCACCGTCAGAATGGCTTCTAATCTAGTCTCCTGGTAGAGAATTCTGTTTCGGCCCTTTACCACCCAGCTCCTCATCTCTAGATTATCCCAAACCGATTTTACTTCTTCATAGGGCCATACAGTAGTCGACATTACATTGGGGCACATCTGCTTAGCCTTTATGATACTGTCTGCCTCAAGTTTCCGGTCCGTATGATCACTGCCAACGCCGATGTACTTTTGGCCTTCCTGCAACAAAACGACGAATTCAGCTTCTCCAGAGGTCTCCTCTTCAACTACTTCCAAAACACCTCCGGTCTTTACCAAATAGGATGCCACTGGATAGAGAGTGGGCACCTCCTCAGGTGCAAGAATCCCGTTAACTTTGAGCTCCTCAATATGTCTCTTTACAGCTTCTTGATCCCTTCCCACATACCCGGCATTGACCATCCGTTTCACAGGGAACGCAAGTTCACGTGTTCCCCCCTTACCCTTTACTACCAGATTCAATACATGCATTATTCACCTGTCCTTGAACTGTTTTGCTTAGTGTCTCATCGTATTCCGTTGTCTTACCGGCAGCATCGATGATGTCATTTGATTAAAAAATAGCATTAGGGCTTCCCGTAATTCCTGATTTCAAAAGTCATGGCGCCGTTCTTTGTGTAATATGGGCCGTGTTCCATTCCGGGGTGACGATACCCGTAGTAGTTTTTCTTCAATTCCAGGTTCTGCCGGGTGTCAGTCAGCTCGCCCTCGATGACCCAGATTTCCTCAACAAAATCATGCACCAGAACATCGGTAGTTCTGACCCCGGGGTCAAATTTCAAAAGGCGGGTTACGCTTCCTGTCTCCGGGTCTTCGTTCAGCACCTTCTCATATATCCCCGGGCTGCCTTCGATCGGCGTCCATGGAATACTCTCGGTCTCATGAATTTCCTGCTGTTTCTTTGCCATTTTTTCTCCTCGTTGAATATATGGATATGTTGATTCAAATATTGTGGGGCTTAGAATTCTTGTTGCTGCCCCATCACAAACCCTTTACTGAATGCCTCCAGGTTTAGCTCGACAATGGCCCCACTGAACCTCTTTTTCAGGGTATTCTGCAATGAAGTCCCTGAGATCAGCCCGCTGATTGAAGCAAGGGCACCGAGACCGATCACATTTGCCACATTCTCTCGTCCCAGATTCCTGGCTTCTTCAGTAAGGGGAAGGGAATAAACTTTACATTTTGCACCTTTCAAGACTTTGACATAAAAGCTGTCCAAAATAACCTTTCCATTATCCTCGACCTTGTCTATGAACATATCAAAGGCTTCCTGTGACATGGCTAGAAAAATATCAGGCTCCGTTACCTTAAGCTCATTGATTTCTTCAGAGCTTACCAGCACCTCTGCTCGGCTGTGACCGCCTCTCATGGAAATTCCATAGGCGTCAGTCTGAATCACATTTTTGCCTTCTTCCTCGGCAAAGGATTGAGCAAGCAGCTCACCGGCCAAACCAAGGCCCTGACCACCCGTTCCTGCCAGAATAATCTCCTGTAAATCCCCCATTTATTCACCTCTCCCCTGGGCCTGTGCTATTATCTTTTCATATTCATCGGTAAATTCGGGCACTTCTTTTTCTACCAATACTCCTCGTATTAGTTTTCCTTCCAGTTCCTCTGGAGACATATCTTTTGCCTTTTTCACGGAGACCGTGAACCTCCTCTGGGCCTTGAACATCTCACCTGGCGTTCCCAGTTTGTTGCGGCGTCCAAACACCGTTACACAGGGCGTCACCGCATCTATGAGAGAAAAGCCTTTGTGCCGTATGCCCCGTTCAATCAGCGATATAAGATCCTTCACATAATACACTGCGCCTCGGGCCACATAGGTAGCTCCTGCGGCTTCGGCCAGGCTGCATATATCAAAAGGTCGCTCCGCGTTGCCGTAGGGAGCAGTGGAAGCAAACGATCCGAGCGGAGTGGTTGGCCCAACCTGCCCCCCGGTCATTCCATAGTTAAAATTGTTATATACGATAGCTGTTACATCGATATTGCGGCGACAGGCATGAATGAGATGATTTCCACCTATTGCAGCGGCATCCCCGTCTCCCATGGTCACTACAACTGTGAGCTCGGGATTCGCAAATTTGATACCTGTAGCACTGGGCAGGGCACGACCATGGGCCGTCTGTAGCGCTGTAAACTTGGTGTACCAGTGAGCCACAGCCGCACAGCCGATACCGGCAACATGAATCACCTTATCCATGTCCAACCGCAGTCGCTCTATAGCCCTGCACATTGACATGGCAACGACACCATTACCGCATCCGGGGCACCACATGGTAGGCATCTGGCTGGCATAAAAATATTTGTCGACCAGGTAAGAAAGGTTAGTTTGCTCAGCCACTTTTTACAACCTCCCGTATCTTTTCTAGTATTTCATTAGAGGAAATCGCAAGGCCACCTACCTTTGACAGGGAAACCACTTCGGCTTTTCCGCAAGCAGCCTCGCGCACTGGATGAACGTACTGACCCATGTTCATCTCAGGAACGATGATTGCTTGGGCCTTATCCGCCACCTGTCCGATCTCTTCATTTGGCACGGGCCAGAGCACAATCGGCCGGAAAAAGCCCGCCTTGATCCCTTCTTCCCTTGCCTTCAATACAGCCCCCCGAGCTGAGCGCGCAGTGCATCCATAGGCCACGATCACAATCTCCGCATCGTCAAGGAACTCTTCTCGAACCTCTGTAATCTCCTTTTTATTCTTTTCAATCTTATTGGTAAGCCTCTGGATGAGTTTTTCGGATATGGCATAATCACTGGTAGCCTGAAAGCTCTCTTCTCCGTGCGAACTGCTGTTTGCGTACCAGCGATACGGGCTGCCAAACTTTGCCATTGGTGAGACCCCTCGTTCATCACCCCGGTAAGGCAAATAGGCATCCGGGGTTACGCTCGGCTCCGTTCTGTATGCAGTTTCAATTTCCTCATGCGGTGGCATCACCAGCCTTTCCCTCATATGCCCCACTACCTGATCAGCTAGAAGAATAACAGGCACGCGATATTTTTCCGAAAAATCCACGGCCTTTATTGTTAAATCAAACATTTCCTGTACTGAGGAAGGAGAGACAACAATGATCCCATAATCTCCGTGAGAGCCATATCTTGCTTGCATAACATCCCCCTGGGCCGGGGATGTAGCCATTCCTATTGATGGGCCTACCCGCTGAACATTGATGAGCACGAGAGGGACCTCCACCATCGCTGCGAGGCCTAGATTTTCCATTTTAAGTGAAAATCCAGGGCCACTTGTGGCGTCCATTGCTTTTACACCCGTAAGAGCGGCTCCAATCGCTGCTCCGAGACTTCCTATCTCATCCTCCATCTGGATAAATTTGCCACCAAGTTGAGGCAGACGCTGTGCCATAATGGTTGCTATCTCATTGGATGGCGTGATAGGGTATCCCGCGAAAAACCGAACACCTGCTGCGATTGCCCCCTCAGCACAGGCCTCATTTCCCTTCATCAGTGTTATTCTTGCTTTACTCATCATCTTTCGCCCTTACCTCTATTGCGTAGTCTGGACACCATAGCTCACACAGCCTACAGTTCGTACATTCTTCAATGTTTATAGGGTCTGGATAACCTTCCGAAGTCGATGTGTATACCTGCAAGGGGCACAGTTCTATGCATACGCCACACCTTTTGCATCTATCACGATATAATGTAATGGAACCAGCTTGAATTTGCATCTATTCGCCTCTCAAGAATGCTTTTTAAA
>JAFDDT010000209.1:0-1572 GCA_019310725.1 Deltaproteobacteria bacterium
TTGTTAAAGTCATGTGCAATGCCTCCTGCCAGGGTGCCGATGGCCTCCATTCGTTGGGCCTGCTCCAGTTGGGATTGGAGTTTTTTTTGTTCCTCCTCTGCCCGCTTGCGTTCGTCCTCCAGTTCTAGGGTGTAGAGGGCGAAAGAGATGTCTCGGGCAATTTCTTCAAGCAGGGATTGTTCCTCCTTTTCTTCAGTCAGATGTGAGAGGGTAGAAACAGATAACAGCCCACAGATTTTTTCCTTGTGTTCAAATCGGACGGTCATCGCCCCCCTGCCCCCATACTTGTCTGCCAGTGGGCACTCGGTGCAGGTGACAGCCGGGTCTCTGGTTACAACAAGCCCGGATTGCTTCAGCGCCTTCTGCCCACAAGTGGTAATGTGGCCACGCTTCAACTCCTTGAGCACAGGCAAGAAATCCTTACCCAGGCCAGCGTCGGCGGTTGTCAC
The DNA here is from genome assembly GCA_019310725.1 of Deltaproteobacteria bacterium. Taxonomy (GTDB): domain Bacteria; phylum Desulfobacterota; class DSM-4660; order Desulfatiglandales; family B25-G16; genus JADFWK01. Next base: position 450 of record JAFDDT010000209.1, read on the forward strand.
CAACCTCCCATCCTCATCCAACAGGGCGATCCAGGCATCATAATAACCACGGGTCTCGATCAGGTAGTCACAAGCGCGTTGAATCAGCATATCCCGGTCCTTTTCCGTGGTTATGAGCTGGTTGACCTTGCGGATGGCACGGAGTACAAGGTTGAGGTGCTCTAGCCTTTCCTCTGCCTGCTTGCGCTTAGGGGCTTCTTTTTCTAATTCCTTGCCCTTCTGTTTTGATTCTTCATATGTCGGTTTTTTGCCCACGAGAAAACCCTCCAGGTGCCGTTAAAATTACTACGTAACTGATGCGATTCTTGTGGTATTGCTATTTTGCCAAAGGAACATCTGCTATGCTTTGAAAAAAACGACAAATCACACTGTAAGGTAAAAACAAAAAACCCTCACCAGGACACGCTTATTTGTCCTCGTGAGGGCTTACTTCTGACCTTGGATGAACCCATACCGGCATCCTCAACTGAGGTAGGTGAAGGTTCTGGAAGCACGCTAAGGCTCCACTTTGAATGAATGTACAAAATCTTATCAAACAGATGGCATAAGTTATCCACCAAGGGAAATGATGTCCCCCATTCCCTCACTAATCCAACCTGGAAAACGTGTTAAGGCTTTGTAAGACATCGCTTGCACGAATGTTTCCCTTTACCCCCATCTCTAGTAGGATATCGATGGTCTCTGAGAGTGTTAGCTTTAATAACCTGGAGCTGTCCCGAAGTGTGATCTTGCCCTCCCGATAGGCTTTGGCGACATAGTATTCGAATCCGAGCCTGGCCAGTTTTCTCAGTGATTGGGTTTTCTCTGTCTTTTCCATTTTGGATACATATTCTATGGCCTGATCCATATCTTGGGGGATCCGCAATGATCTTACTTTCATTTCGTTTTCTCCATTAATAACCTTACGGTGCTGTACTCATCATCGCTGATAAACTCGGCTAACCGCTTCAAAGCCTGGAGAGCGGTCTTGCTGTCTATCATGCCATCTTGCAAAATCGCTAAGCGATATATCGTGCTCCCGAACAGCCCAAAAACAAAGCAGACTCCTAACACAGACAAGATAGAAAATAAGAGAGAGAAAGTTTTGCGCCATTTTGATGTTAACGCCTGAGATTTTTTGTCG
>JAFDDT010000209.1:1598-7514 GCA_019310725.1 Deltaproteobacteria bacterium
GGGTGGTTTGATGATCAATAAAGATAAATAAGCAATAGATAGACAGAGAAACCTGATCCGGGTAAGGCACAATTAAGGAATTATGAAATAAGGAATTCCCGGATTTAATTTTCAGTATTGGAAACTGCATGTTGACTACGGTATCTTCGACATGCTAAACTGCGTTTTAATCAGAGAAAGAAACAGGAGTAATAAAATGAGTATTGTAACCCTTGAAGGCATTGTAGAGAAAGGCCAAATAAGATTGAAACCCAACGTCCAATTGCCGGATAAAACAAAGGTATACGTGGTTGTGCCTAAAATTCAAATTGAGAGGCATACCCGCATCTTCAGCCCTCGTCTGGCACATCAGGAACAGGCAAAGGACTTTGAGATGGAAGTCGCTGAGGAATCTTCCAGTGCCAGCTTATGATGCAATCCAGTTTCAGCCACCTGCACCACTGGCCCGAGTGACCTTACGCAATCCGGATACCGGTGCGCTTTGGTCGGATGTGCTCATGCTGTTGGATTCTGGTGCGGATGTAACTTTGATCCCACGCGTTACTTTGGATCGGTTAGAAATAACTTCCATCCAGGATAGGCGTTACGAGTTGTTGGGTTTTGATGGAAACACAAGTTTTGCTTCAGTTGTTCAATTAGAACTTATTTTCTGTCGCCGCACTTTTCGAGGGCAGTTTCTGCTGTAAGCATATTTTCTGTCACTTTTGATTTATTCACCTTCGCCAGAATACTCTGCAGTTTACCGTATGGATGATTGGCCTTTGCTAAAAGTTCCGAAAAGTTCCGTTTCGACTGAAGATGGCGGGGCAAACCGTCAATTTGTCTCGCTGAAGTTTTAATGAAGTCGGAGGCGTTTTTGGAGGAAACTCATCCCACTTTTGACAATTGGTAGGGAAAATCCGGTGACTGCTTTGCAACGTAGAGCCTGGAGTCGGCCCTTTGAATGAGCTCTTTCTCCCCTTCACCTTTCCTGAGCTCACTGGTATTGGAAATTCCAAGGCTTATTTCCACCTTGATGCTTTCAGACTCCCATTCAAAGGCATGATCCTTGAGATTGTGCAGAACCCTTTTCACAAGCACCTCCGCCTCCTCCATTTCAGTTTCCGGAAGAAGGATCGCAAACTCATCTCCCCCGTACCTGGCTGCTATATCACTTTTCCTTATGGATTTCTGTAGGCACGCAGCGAGCTCACGGAGGACATAATCCCCTGCTTGATGGCCGAGCGAATCATTAATCGGCTTGAAACCATCCACATCAATCATAACGAGGGAAAGGGTTTTATTATACCTTTTTGCCCTTTGGAACTCTCTTTGCAAAAAGTCCTTGAACCCTGTGCGGTTGTAAATTCCGGTTAGGCCATCGGTAACGGTCATCTCTTTGAGCCTATGATATTCCTGGGCATTCTCCAAAGACATTGCAAGAATGTTTGAGACAGTCGACATCAGTTCCTCTTTCCCTCTCCTAAACGCTTCAGTGTCTTTTGGAACAACACCGAGCATACCCAATGGTTTTCCAGCCAGACTCAAAGGGAGGATCCACGGTTTGGAAAAGGGGATAGGAAAGGAGGCGGACACTTTGATATTGGTTGGATACAGCTGAAGAGCCAATTCTCTGAGCGGTATCTTTTCCTCTGAGAGCGAAAAGTATCTGTCGACTAAATCCCTCTTTAATTTTTTGAGGGTTTCTTTATTGATTTCGTTTTTTGATGCGTAGAGCGAAAGATTCCAGTCTGGGCCAATCCGGTAGAGGATGCTGAGAAGCTCAGGTTCTAGCACCGTAAGAAGGCCAGAATTCAAGATCCTGGGAAGAATGCCATCCCAGTTCAGATCATATGCCACCTCACCGCTGAGCCGATTGATGAATCCCAGCTCCTGGTTTTTTATTCCAAGGGTCTCCTTCTCTCTTTCGAGTTTTTCATTTACATGCCTTTGCTCGTCAATCATCTTTAGAATCTCGATAAAGGCCTTTCGATTATCCAGGCCCCCGAGAATAGTGTCATAGATGCGCTCGGAGAGGAGGTTCCGGGGAACAAATCCGTAGGCTCCTTTCTGGAGTATCTCTGAAATGCTATCTGGCTTGACCTTTTCTCCATAGAGGATGAAACAGGATTTGGACCTATTTTCCTGAAGAAGCGCTATCCATCTAAAGGCAATATCTCCAATGAGGTCATAATCCGCGATAATGGCACCATAGGAGTCTTCAAGAATCCTATCTCTCACTCCATTGAAGCCAGCGAACCACTCTATATCAAATCCCTTAGGTTCGAGGATTCCCCTGAGGAGTTTCACGTCCTTGTTATTGTCACTGATAATAAGAATTATTTCGCCCATATGTGTATCCCCGAGGCCAAATACTATCCGATAAACTTACGGCTGCAAATTCCGTTCCACGTCTCATTGCTAAAGCAAAAACACAGAGGAGCCGTAGCTGGTGATAGCTATTTCCTTTTCCTGCATCAGGGGTGCAGACTGATTATGAAAGACCCCTGGTGATTTGAATAAAAACTCATATAGCATAAGGACCTCTTGCATCCAAGCCCTTTTTGACACACTTCACCTATTCTCGGTGGTCATCTCGGAAAGGGCTTTTTCCAACCGCGAGGCCTCTTCGAGGATAATCCTCGCATATTCTCCACCTTTGGAGTCAGGATCCAGGGAAGTGGCCAGCTTTCTGGCAAAACCGCCAACGGCAAGCAAAGGATTTCGAATCTCATGGGCTACAGCCTGGAGGGTGTGTTCAATAACGCTGGGTCGTTGGTCCAGCGAATCAAAAGAGGGAAGCGATACCGTGCCGGTAATCTCTTGATGCGCTGAAATCTTGGCTGAAATCTGGCTGAGAGCCCTGTTGGCCTTTTCCATGATTTCCATTAGGTCCCCTTCCCTATTCACTTCCACGCTGAGGCTGTCTGCAATCTCCTGGACTTCATCAAAGGTTGCTATGAGGATATTATTGATAACCTCCCGGTCCAGACCAAGAAACTCTTCAGCATCTTGGAACAGGGTGTGAAATGGGGCATTCTCTTGGAAGAGTAAACATGAGAATTCCCTGGAAAGCTCACAGATCTTTGCAAGTATGGGAGCATCCTGAGATAAGGCATTTTGCCCGTAAAGCAACTGGCACTGCACGATGGTGTCCGGAAATCCCCAATATTTCAGGGCTGCTTCACCGACCTGTCGATGATCGATCCGATAGCGTTTTTTCTCCCACGATATCAGGTCTTCCAGTGGCTCCAAACTAATAGGAGGCGCCTCAACATCCTGCCTGATCTTGAGGTCAAACAGAATGAGGAGCCCGATTTCCATGATCAACCCTGCAACAAAGGCCTCTTCAGGATAACAGTTACTCACATGTTCAGCTAGAGACTTTGCTATGAGGGCCCGGTACAGGGTAGAGTGCCAGAGTTGTTCGTAGTCGAGGGCACCTATTTTTCCCATGGGGAAGGTGTCCCTCAATGACAGGGACAAGGCCATTATCCTGAGGCGCTGGTAGCCCAACTTGATAATGGCCTGTTTTAGGGAGATAGTGGGCTGGCGAGTTTGAAAAAAGGTGCTGTTTGCTAACTTGAGAACCCGAACGGCAAGAGATGGATCCGCTTCGATGAGAGCGGTAAGGTTTTCGGCAGAGGAGGAATCATCTAGTGCCATTTCCACTAGCTGCATGGCTACTGGCGATAGTGAAGGCAGAGAATAGCCGGATTCAATCTGCTTGAGGAGGTCCAATGACACCTGTTTCTTCATATCAACCACTCCTCCAAGGGAAAAGGGCTTAACACTCTTCCCAACATGTTGTTGGTAGCCATCATCGACTTTGTTAACCAAATTTACCGGATTGCTGCCAATAGGTCAAGGGGAGGTTTTTTGTGGCTATGTTATGCCGGAAATTATTTTTGGCTGTTCTGAGAAGATCCGTTAAAACCTGTACAGCTGCTCCTATATCTGTTATGTTTACAAAAAAACAGATGATATAGGGTGTGCGTCATCAGGGGCATTTGATCAAAAGATGGTAGAAAAAATATTTAGTGGTCCAATAGAACGAATTCACAAGGATTTACTGACACTTGCGGCGGAAATCTTTGGGAGCTATCCTGTGTTGTTTGCGTATCTTTATGGGAGTTATGCCACAGGACTCGTGCATCCTTTCAGCGACCTGGACATCGCCATTTATGTAAATAAGATGCCTCGAAGACAATACCTGGATCTGGAATTATCTCTTGCATTAGAGATCGACGAAAAGATGGAAAGTGGGGTAGCATCTGAGGTACGGGTAATGAACGAACTTCCGCTCATCATAACAGGAAAGATCGTTACAGAAGGCATTTTGCTTTTCTCTAGAGATGAGATCATTCGGGTCGATTTTGAAACGTCGATTCGAGATGCGTATTTTGATTTCTTGCCAATTCTTCAGACATATCAAAGAACATACATGCAAGACCTTGTGTCCTGACATCAATACTTCGGGAGAACAGTGTGGTATCGATAGAAAAAATTGTCCAAAAGTTCAATCAATTGGACGAGTACCTGGGGCTGTTGAGAAATATTTCAAAGACACCCATTAAGGACTTTCTAAACGATAAGATAATAATTGGAAGTGCGAAGTATTATCTTCAGGTCAGTATCGAATGCTGTTTGGATGTGGCAAATCATATCATTGCATCAGAGCGTTTTCGCGCACCGAAGGATTACGCGGATTCCTTTAGGGTCATTGAGGAGAGAGGCCTTATTCCCTCTGATCTTGCGCAAAAGCTCCGTAAGATGGCAAAATTCAGAAATCGGCTCGTACATTTGTATGGTGAAGTTGACAATGCTTATGTTTACGAATTTATGAAAGAGGACCTCAAAGATATAGAAGAGCTGAGGTCGCATATAATAAATAAGTATCAAATTCGATCTGATCAATAAAATAACCCAAAGTTCCTCGATCCAATAGCTTGTTAGCCTATCAGTTGTCAACGGGCTGTTGCTGAAATCCCTTTCCCCTTGGTCTAAAACGTTTCTTGATCCCGCCAAAGATAGGCGGGACTCCAGGCGATGTCAAAACTCGCCCTTAGGGCTCAAACAGTTGACATCGGTTATCTTCCACTTCGCCAAGGGTTTTTTGGCAAAAAACGTTTCAATGACCGCTCAAAGGTATTTCCATTTGGGCAACAGCCCGGCAAAAGTAAATTTGACCCCCTAAAACTCACATTTACTTTCTCATCTACATTTAAAGAATTAGAGCCGATAGATCAAGGGGAGGTTTTAGAGAGGATAATCACACGAGATTTCATGTATTGGCATTCGAAACGTTAAAGAAACGAAGCATACATGTCGATACTATAAACCTAGGGAGGAGGAGGCATGATTCCCATTATTTCTAGCAACCTCTCGGCATTGCGTGCATTCGCGAAGAAGATGGCTGTTATCGCCAATAATGTTGCCAACATTGAAAGCGAGGGATTCAAAAAGAGCAGGGCTGTGTTGAAAGAGGGCCCTGTTAATGATGTATTAGCAGAGATCAGTAAGGTAGAAACTCCCGGCCCCCTTGTTGCCGTGGAAGAGGATGGGAAAACAGTTCTCAAGGAGTCATCTAATGTAGAGCTGGCTCAAGAGATTCCCCAGGCCTCTCTCACAAAAACATACTATCAGGCCAATCTGAAAGTTCTGGAGGAACAGGATGAGATGCTGGGAAACCTTCTGGATATTATCAAGTAAATAATCAGCTCTTCCCGATTTGTTACTGAGGAAACATCGTCCCTGTTTTCACATATGAATCGAAGGACTTAGCCCTACAACGATACTTTGGTTGAGAAGTCATTCTGAGTGATGTCGCCAGGCGGGAGAGCGAAGAATCTACTCAGGTATTCGTCTTCTCTTTCAACTACGAAACACGCTAAAGGCGCGAAAGGGATTGGTTTACGAACCGTTCGTGTTCGATTT
>JAFDDT010000026.1 GCA_019310725.1 Deltaproteobacteria bacterium
CAGAAGGATATAGGGCATGATCGCATTAAGGTACGTGAGTATATTTGCGAATCGAAGCACTAAGTATTACCTTTTTGATGCTTCAAGAATAGTTATTCCGACCAATTTATCGCGTTTGTACCGAAGCAAAACCCCATTATCAAGCATTTCACTGTCAGTAGCTTTCTGTGGTCGCTCAAAACTGAGGTACAGCACATCGGCTTCCTTATCGTAATCAATCCAAAGCTTGTCTTTCGGAAACCGAAGCAAATAAGGTGTTGCCTCAAATACTTACGCCAAAAGTGATTCTGTTAATGCTTGTCTGGCCACAATATTTTTCTCCTGTCTATTTTAGAAGTAAAATAAGCTGATATAATAAACCCATCTTTTCTTGAAACGAATTCTTTATAAATTACGCCTAGATATCTCTTTTTTCCCATACCTTTGATAGCAACAAGTGCTCCGCCGTATCCCTGGATAATCAGATCTGGATTTTCTATTGCATTTAAAACATCATCATAATGACCCGCCAGGTCATCATGGTTTTCTACGATGTGAAACCATCTTTTCTAGTGAGACGAACAGGAATATCATTGATCGAATGGGCCATATCCACAGGGCTTGCTCAACAGATTTATTCAGGCTTAAAAACACGACTATGAAGCCGTGTGCAGTATCAAATCGAATTGTGTCATGATAGCTGTTATTTAGTTCAAAAACAAGCCTTACAATAAAATTCGTCTAAGTATTGTTTACAAGTTAGGAATCGGTGGTGTCTAAAGCTTCCAATAAGTTTAGACAATTTTGAATACGTCTTGTTTAAATTTATATAATGCTGAAATTTATAAGAAAAAGCTGCATCATTAACTTTCGGCCTATTAGGATCGATCTCCCAAGGATGAAAATAGAAGAGATAAACACTTTCCTGTCCCAGGATAAATTTTATCCCGATCTTGAAAAGACGGAATGGGATTAAACGGAAGTATCCGCCTCCTCCCCAGGGCAGGCGGGGTAAAAATTTAACGTGGTAAACGTTTATTGTGTTTGGACAGGATTTACGGAATCTGCTGGATTCTTGGGCTTCTCAAGCTGGTGAAAAGTACCCAAAATCATATATGATAGCCAGGGGTCTAGAGTTTCAGAGGATCCATGATTTGCCGGTGCTCTTGAGGCTCTGCTGGATGAAAGATTCCAGCCTGCAAGTGCTTGTTGATGATTGCAAAATTCTAAACCGGTTTTATATAGATACACGATACCCTGTGGACTGGCCAACCAATTTTCCTTATCTCAATCCCAGATTTTTCATCTTATAAAAAAGGGCCTTGTAGCTGATTTTGAGGATTCTGGCTGCCTTGACCTTGTTGCCACCTGCAACATCCAGGGCATGGGCTATAACCTTCTTTTCAATATATTCCGAAGCCTTAGTCCTTAGCAACTTCAGTGGCATGATCTCTTCAAGATCGGGTTTGGATTTGGCGTCTTTTCCAGCGGGATCTGGTTCCACAAAATCGCTGTCTGCTTGTGGAAACATCTGCGCCACTATCTCATCCCGATCTCCTAATACCATGAGCCTCTTTATAGTATTAGACAACTCCCGCACGTTTCCTGGCCAGTCATATTGCAAGAAGAGGTCCAACATCTGGGAACCTAAGGCAAAATCCTCTGGAATATCTAACTCGGAACAGTACTTTTTCACGTAGTAGTTAACCAGGAGAGGAATATCTTCCCTTCGTTCCCGCAGGGGAGGCACATCTATTTTTATTATATTCAAACGGTAGTAAAGATCCTCCCGAAATTTACCCTCACTCAAGGCCCGTGCCAGGTCATGGTTTGTTGCCGTAATAACCCAGGTGTTTACCTTGACATCTTTTCCTCCTAATCGTGAGAATTCTCCGCTTTGCAGGACATGCAGTAGTTTTGCTTGCAAAGGCAAAGGGATATCACCTATTTCATCCAGGAAGATGACGCCGTCTGAGGCGATTTCGAATTTCCCGGGCTTGAATCTAGTTGCACCGGTGAATGCACCTCTTTCGTAGCCAAAAAGCTCGCTTTCCAGGAGTTCAGAGGGCAGAGCAGCACAATTGACCTTTACAAACTTTCTTTTTCTTCTATCAGAAAGCCGATGCAACTCTTTTGCGATGACCTCCTTGCCCACACCAGTCTCCCCATAGATAATCACACTCAGGGCGGTATTGGCGACCACCCGAGTCAATTCCTTTATGTTCTTGATAACAGGGCTATCTCCGATAAATTTTACATCCATTGATGATGTCCGTTGCAGGTTGTCAGAGGTTCAAAGGTTCAGGGTTCAGGGTTCAGGGTTGCCTTTCTATGTCATACGCAGACAGGTCTTTCGTTAACCTTCATCAGCCTGGAACCTTAAATCGATGGAGGGCTGCGATGATTTCTTGTGGTTCTTTTTTCGCAAAGCTGTGTAAAAAATTACCATTTAATTCCTAGATGTTCAATAAAAAAGTGTAAATAGCCTAATCTCACACCTGCTCACCTCTTTCTTAGAGGCCCGCTCGAGCCCGCAGACCCGCCCGCCCCGCCGTGTGTGGTGAGAGTGTTTTCTGGGAAAGAGCAATGGACAATTCATTATTGTCTTACCACATAATAGCAAGAAATTACCCAAAAAATTGGCAATGATTTACATACCCGTCATATTTTACCAAAAAAATATTCAGCTTTTTCAAAAATTAGACAGATGGACATTGTGTAACTAATTGATATTTAACACAAAAAATTTTCTGCTTTTTTTGGCCCATATTCCGCTTAATCTGGCATGGTACTTGCCGACAAAAGCTTGTGTTGGATCCAAGTCACGCTCTTTTCACTTTTTTGTCTTGGTAATCAAATTGGCTTTTCGGTGGCGGTGGATTTCAAATGGAGGCGGGGATGAAGAAGTGGGTATCGGCTTAATGTTGTTTTTTTGTTTGGGATTGTGGTGATACTGCCCAGTCGGGCAGGCGCCCTGCTCAGGCCAGATTTCTTTGCCCTGGCTGCCTCGTTAAATACTTGCCCTGTGGGATGTGAAGCTTATTCCTCTGGTGTAAGAGGTTGAAGACTTTCCTGAAAGGAGAGGAGAAATAGACCACTTTCAATATTTAAAACCTTATTGAGGGTCGATACTCATTGAGATGTACCATGAGCTACTAACTATGAGTTCTATAGGGCTGGGCAACTGATTTCGAACAACAGGTTCATATCGAAGGGAACTTACAACCGAGGAAAGGAGTTGAAGTCATGACTCAGGTGGCTGTTGAGAGACGATCGGAGTTTCGGTTTCCTGTTGTGCTCCCTGTTGAATATTTTAAGCCTGATGAGTCGGGTGTATTAAGTTACTCTTCAGACCTCACAAAACGCGGGGCATTTATTTCCTCAGATGATCCACTAAGGATCGGCACTAGATTTGGCATGAATCTCACCATACCGTTCAATCGTGAAGCTTCAAAGATTCACCGAACCGAGGGCACGGTTGTATGGAATAGGGCACAGCCATTCAAGAGCAAAAGAAATGGCATGGGTGTTAGATTTGTCGAACCACTGCCCGAAGGCCTATTACTGCGCGCGCTGGCTCATAATGTTAACAAACTTATTAAGGAGAGGGACGCAAAAAAGGTGTTAGAGGAAAGGGTTGATAAACTGGAAGCAGAATTAGAGGCAGAAAAACGGTTTGCTGTGTTAGGCCGGTTTGTGGAGAAGATTCTTTTTGATTTATCTAACCCTATACTGACCATATCAGGAAAATTAGAGCTCATCAAAGCAAAAATGGATAAGCACAAAAGAACCTTTGAAGAGCATGAGCACATCAATAAAGAAGAGTTCAAAAACATAGTAACCGAACTCGATAATGATTGCAGAGAAGTTGGCCAGATACTTAAAGGTTATAAAATAATATCCGAACTGGCACAGATTGTAGAAGACGATCGAGAAACGCTGGAGAAAAAGCTTAAAAAGAGATATCCAACCTGAGGATTTTCACCGGCTTCTGCTTGTTGCTTGAACACCTTCCAATAACAACATATTTCACCACCCGCTTCGCTAGAGGCACTCTGTGGTGAATAATGGTTTTTCGATCCCAGTATTCAAAGTCATTGCTAAAAAGTGGTAATTTTTTTCCCAAAATAAATGGTATTCTTTTACATACTCAAAGCGAAGGTTTCGTCGCTGTGAACTAACCATTTGAAATTTCTAGCAATTTTTTATACTACCAATTTGGCATGGATTTAGCTTTATGATGGGGTGTTAGTCTATTTCGTGCTTTATTAGGGCTGATTTTGAAGGCTTTGAAGGGGCGGGAGCTATGGTTGTTTTAAGATAGTTTCTGAGAGTTATGGGCAGGCGAGGAAAAAAGGTGATGCGGCCAAGGCACAAAGAGAAAGGTTAGAGGCCAAAACTGGAAGCTTAAGGATCAATACCATAATAAAAAGTAGGCGAGGAGGAAAACTGAGTTAGTATTTCTGGAAAAAACTATCTAAGAAGTCAGCCATTAAGCATCAACGAAACATTGGAGGTAAAATGAAGAATTTTTTAAAGATGTTATTTTTATGTGTGGTGCTTCTCACCGTAGCAAGCCTGTTTGGAGGAGCCGCGTCCGCAACGATTATCTCTGATAGCTTGGTAATCGATTTTCGCACCTCGGATTGGGCGGGGGCTAATGGCAGGAGTGTATATACAGTCGGTGACGTGACAGTTTCGGCTTATGACGTCCATGATCCTGGTTGGCATGCAAAACTTTATCAGGATGAGGTGGATGGTCTAGGTGTTCTAGGTGGACAAGATGATGAGATCGATCGTCATGAGTTCATATGGGTCCATATCAAGGGGGAAATGATGATCAATGGCGTTTGGATTACCGATCTCTTCGACGCTCCCGATGGCGGCGATGGCGAGAAGGGCCAGATGCTTTTTTCAGACCTGGGGGGATCTTTTTACTTCTTTCAATTTTACGGCAATGACGCTGACCAAGGCAACGGCGAAATCTGGGTGGATTTTGGGGATGAATTCTTGGTGAGCGATGCCGTTTTTGGTTCTAAGCCTTGGCCTGGTTATGATGGCAACGAATTTTCGGTCGCCGGTTTCACAGCTGCTGCGGTTCCTGAACCAGCCACGATGCTGCTGCTGGGTGCTGGTCTGATTGGGCTGGCTGGAGTTGGAAGGAGGAAGTTCGTAAAGAAAACCTAAAGTTTATTGCGTTAAAGGACCCAGAACCCGCAACGCGGAACTCGCAACCCGGAACTCTTCTTTGTAACATCCGGTTTTAAGCGCTACGATAACCAGATTCCAGATTTACCTCCAGTTGAGGGGTCATACTCTGAAAAAGGGCGTGGCCCCTTTTCTTTGTCTTTTTGTTCCCTCCTCCCCCACTTAGCTAGAGACACGGGGTACACAGAGGGTGAGTTCTCATCGACTATCTTTGTGAACTTCAATTGCCGCCCCTATGATCTCGCCGGTGAGGTCATGAATATCCGTAATGTGATTCACTAAAAAACCATACGCTCTGCGTACTCCTTCCTTGCCCTGTCAGATAGGTAAGTAACGCTCCACTACGGCGCGCCTACTGCCCTATGAAATAAAGACCATTCTATGTATGAAGCTCTATCTATATATTCTGACAGGGTGAATCTCTGCGGTGAATAGTTGTTTCTAATCGGTTGTGGTTTCTTTTTTCGTTGATGCTTCTGATTTGAGGCGCTCAACTGCATTAATAAGGGCAGGGAACACATTTTCTCTGATATCGCCTGCCACCACTATGGTCATAATTTCGTCACCAACCCTGAGATGACCGCTATTTGAGTCAACGAGGATGTCCAGGATGCCGGGCCGTGACTTGATGTCTCTTAGAATCTCCTGAATCTTTTCATGCTCGAACTCTACGTCAACGCCCTGTACAGGCTTGCCATCCCGTGAAAAAGACCTGACGACTCCGATGTGGGTGGCGATCATACCGGCGTTGTGGAAGTTGGGGTTGGATTTGATGGTGGCTATCATTTTGTTTAGATCCATGGCATTCTCCTCAATAATTCCTATTCACCACGGAGCTATTAGCTAGCCGTCCGTTGCCCGTGGTCCGTTGCTGAATTCATTTCAACCTTCATGAGCATGGCAAGTCCCTCGGAGGTTGTTTTTCCACAGTACCCTAAGACAAGCAGTTCCATTTGATAACTACCTCCCAGGTGAGATCTGCTATTTCTTCTGCTAATTGATAAACACGAAGGTTTTCAAATCCAGCCCTATCCATATCACTCTGCCCTAAGATATTTCTTGTTTTTTTCAACGGACAACTGACCACTGACAACCAACGAATGGTGTGGTGAGGATATATTCTTCATAAGTGGTGCTGAAACACTCAATCCTCCGTATAGAGCTTGATCCCGGGTATCTTGTTGAAATGGGGATCCAAGGTAAAAACCAGACAGTGACTCTCAAGAGCAAGGCTCGCTAATATGATGTCAGTTACAGGGATGGTAATCCCTTTTTTACGGAGAGAAAAAGAGATCCGTCCCGCTTCTATCCAGGTGTTCAGTGTAGTCTCCAAAAAGGGAAGGGCGGTCATGCTCTCTAAAATGAGTTTGAATTCTCTCTCGATTTTAGCGCCCTGCAGCAATTCGGCTAGCACAACACCTGCACAAAAAACCCTGCCTTCTCTCAAAAGATTTTCAAGAGATTCACCTGCCCTGGAATCAGGTTTATTGAAATATTCGATCCAGATAGACGTATCTACCAGAACATTAGCCTTCATCCAATTCCAGCTCCCGTAGCGCCTTCCAGTTTTCCTCCAAGCTGAGTTTGCCCTTCAGATCCAGGAGCTTCTGCATGCGCTTTTCTCGCACGTAGGTCTCAAGCGCTTCATTGATAGCCTGGGATTTGTTTTTGGCTGAAGTTAGGTGCATCACCTCTTCGAGTATATTGCTTTTTATGTTAATGGTTGTGCGCATTACGATCTCCCTCTATGTATGATGTCATTATATGATAATAATTGATGATGTCAAGTGCATATTTCTGTTAACTCACCACTGAGGCACAGAGTACACAGAGAAAGACATTCTTAAACACCTAAAAACCCGAATAGTGAGCGGCTTTTCATAAAAGGGGACCCTCGTGCAGAAATTGCAAAACTTTTTAACCTGCTTGTGCTGGGCACAAATTATCCCAGTAAATATTGTGGTGCAGGATATAGGATATGGCATGTTAGATTTATACTTAATGATGATTTAGAAGCTTTAAGGATAGCAGGCATCAAAGCATAGATAATAATGTGGGAATGGGCATTTTTGTTGATTTATAAGATGGTGTAAATATTTCTTCTATAACCTATGAATTGAACAACTAACGTTTGGCCTTCGATTGTGTAGACACCCGCCAGTCGCCTATCCTTAGTTTAAATGTTCTTTTGAATTGACCGATTAAAGGTTCAGGAGTGACTTTTTCAAAATTGTCAGATAGCCAATCTATCTTCTCAGAATTCTTTGAGCTACCGGATTATCCAGTTTCGCAAGATCTTTTATTGCATCTTCATTCCATTCGATTTTAGCCAAATCTTTTCATGACCTCCTGATGAGAGACATGTTTTAAACGACTAGCAAGCCTCACTTTTAATTCCTCTTTAAAATCTTCTCTTAGTTCGAGATTCGTATCGGGATCTCCCAAAATCTCTATGATCTTCTGCTCTATTAGGTTTTCAAGTTCTTCAATGGTTATCTAGTTTATTGTTTCCATGACTCTGTCTCCCTGTAAAAGTGAGGGCTTTTTCTGAATTCCCTTCTTTGTGCAATACAAAATAATAATAACCTGTTTCCTAAACATCGTCAGGTTTAGACTTCCTAGACTCAGGGTAACGTCAAGGTCCAGGGTATGGGTGTCTTTTTTGGTTATGCCCCTGGCCCAGAATCCAAAAAAAAGATACCCATACCCTGCAAGAGGCTTAGAAATCAATAGCCTTAGGTTTCACTATGACGTGGCCCTGACAACTGACCACTGACAAATAACAAATGGTGTGGTAAATGGCAGTCTTACTTAGACTCTAAGTCTTCATTGTTAGAGTCCAGATCAAAGAGTTTTCGCGTGATATCAAGATAGAGATTGCGGGATTCCTTATCTTCCTTCCGCTTGAGGAAAAGGATGGGTTTGTTGAGAATCTTTTTGGTAATGGAGAGGGTGAGATTCTCAAGGTCTTTTTTCTGTTGTGGTGAAAGTCCAGCGAGACTGGAGAGGGTTTTTTTGAGCTCGCTCTTTCGTATCGTTTCACACTTGTCCTGGAGCGCTGCTATGGTTGGAACAACCTCCAAGGTCTTGACCCAGTGGATAAACTTGATGACTTCCTCATCTACCAGTCTCTCTGCCTTTACTGCTTCCGTTTTCCTTTTGCCAATGTTTGAGTCAACAATGCCTTTCAGGTCATCAATATCGTACACAAATACATTTTCAATTCTGTTTACGTGGGGTTCAACGTCTCTTGGCACGGCGATATCTATGAAGAAAAGGGACCTGTTCTTCCTGGACCTCATGGCATCTTTCACCTGGCCCAAAGTAATTATCGGTTCGGGTGATGCGGTGGAGGTAATGACAATATCTACTTCACGCAACTGATCGCCTATCTCGTCAAAAGAGATTGCTGTCCCATGAAACCGATCTGCTACTTCCACAGCCCGTGAGAAGGTCCGGTTGGTTACCAAAATTTTTGCTACCCGGTTACTCAGAAGATAGGTTGCCGCAAGCTCTGCCATCTCTCCGGCCCCGATGAGAAGAGCCTCTTTCCCCTGGAGGTCTCCGAATATCTTTTTTGCGAGTTCCACGGCAGCGAAACTGATAGAAACGGGAGATCCTGCTATATCCGTCTGGGTCCGAATTTTTTTGGCCAGGGAGAAGGTCTTGTGCATGAGCCTGTTAAGGATTACTGAGGATGACTTACGCTGGACTGCTGTCCTGTAGGCATCTTTCACCTGACCGAGTATCTGTGGTTCGCCGACTATCATTGAGTCAAGGCTTGCGCCCACCCTGAATATATGGCGGATGGCCTCTTCATTTTCATACACATAGAGCGTTGGTGCCAATTTCTCTCTCTGGATACCACTGAAACGGCAGAGGAATTCTATGACAGATTCCGTGGCTTGCTTTTCCTTATCGGTTGTGAACAGTATCTCAATGCGGTTGCACGTTGAGAGAATAAGGAATTCTCTAATATCCTCAATACCTCGGATGGCGCTCATGACTTCATCTGTATTATGGCTTTCGAAGGCAACGAGCTCTCTCAAATCAACTGGCGCTGTCTCATGATTCATACCGATGTTGACGATTGTTATCATGACAATTGCTACACTCCAAAACTTTTCTGCTTATTCTC
Organism: Deltaproteobacteria bacterium; assembly: GCA_019310725.1. Lineage (GTDB taxonomy): Bacteria > Desulfobacterota > DSM-4660 > Desulfatiglandales > B25-G16 > JADFWK01. The sequence continues at coordinate 9,326 of JAFDDT010000026.1, forward strand.
TCGCCCTCCTTGCCCGAGCTCACGGAGGCCGCAGAGAGAAGATCTATATCTGGCAAAATATCCACCCGCAGATAGTTTGGCACGATCAACTCAGTGATCTCGGCGTGCTCTGCCTGCCCCGTAGGTGCCGTGCATCGTACTGGGGTGAGAGACAAAGAAACCAGTCTTTCACTTCCCACCCAGGCTCTCGAAACTGTGATACCCTTCCATTAGAAAGTTCACTCCAACAAAGGTGAAGATGAGGACGAAGAAACACCCTATGGACATGAGCGCAGAGCGTCTGCCACGCCATCCCATAGCCATTCTCTGATGCAGAAGGATTGCATAGCAGAGCCATGTTATGAGAGACCACACCTCCTTTGGATCCCAGCGCCAGTAGGAGCCATGGGCGCCCTGGGCAACGATTGAGCCGGTGATCATGCCGATTGTAAGAAGCAGAAATCCATAGGTGATTGCATAGTAATTGATGGAATCCAGGCTGTTGAGTGATGGAAGCCTGGTGTAAAAGGCGCCGAGCCTTTTGGTTTTTATCTGACGCTCCTGGATCAAATACATAACACCAGCCATACAGGCAATGGCAAAGATAGCATCACCCAAAAAGGCGGTGGCTACGTGGAGCGGAAGCCACAGGGTTTTGAAAATGGGATTTACCGTAATGGGTGAAATGGGCATTGTTGAGGAGATGATCATTAGAAATGCACAGAAAGGGACCACAAATGATCCTAAAACCATGATCCTGAATTTGAGCTGGAAAATAAGGTAGGCAGCGATTATGGTCCAGGAAAAAAATGACAGGGATGCCTTAAAGTCCAAAGCGGGCACCGCACCGAGCCGGTAGTAGGCAAGGACCAGGTAGATAGAGTTGAGTGCAAAACCCACAACAAGGATCCTGTGTGACCAGGAACCAACTTTTTTGTTTTTCTTGATGATAAAAAACAGAAACCCGGCTGTAGCTATGAGATATGCAAAGAGCGCCAGTTGAAAAATAGCAGTATCCATATTACGTTCTCTTAAAGACCTGTGTAAGGATATCATTAATGGGAAAATCTTGTCCCAGGATCGATTTCAAGGTATTTTTGACTCCCCGCATATCCCCCTTCTTGATGAATTGCAGAAGATTGGAGTTTACCAATTTTTCGAACATGACCCTATTTTCTGAAGACAGGTTTCGCTGGGCAAGGAGTCTTGTCCTGAGGAGACCCATGAGTTCTATGAGTGAGGCATATTCGGGACCAAATGTAACCTCCATTTCTTTTCTGATTCTTTTTGCCAGGGCAGGGCTCTTGCCTGCTGTGGAAATGGCTATTTGGAGATCACCTCTTTGAACTATTGAAGGCACTATGAAGTTGCAATCCCCAGGTTGATCAACCGCGTTAATCAGTAATCTGCGCTCTTTTGCCTGCGAAGCAATTTGTGAGTTAACCTCAGGATCATCCGTTGCAGCGATAACCATGAAGGCCTTATCCAGGGTCTTGCCGAGGGCTTCATGTGGTATGTGGCGAATCTTTTTTTCAGCAGCCAATTGTTTGAGATGAGGGGTAAGGTGCGGGGCGACAACGTATATCTGGCACCCATACCTCAGAAGGTTTTGTATTTTTCGTTCAGCTACTGTACCACCGCCAACCACGAGTACCTTCTGGTCATTCAGATCGAGAAATATGGGGTAGTAGGGCATATACTAAAATATTTTGATGGTTTGATTAGTTTAACTGGTTCAATATGTTTAACTGGTTGTCTTATTTGAAAGGAGCCGACTCCCTCATGAGAAAGCGAAAGAATAGGTATAGAAAGTTGTTTTCCCTCCGTAGGACCTCCGTTCAATTACACTGAGGCGTTGACTTTCTTATATCGTTTGGGGCAGTTATCTTTAATTAACAGAGCCAATAAAACCAGTTAAACAAATAAAACAAACTAGACTTAAACATACTGATTTGCCATTTCATTTATCATACTTTCTGTTTCATCGGGGCCTTTGGCAGCCAGCTCGGATACCAATTTCTTGATCTTGTCGTAGTTGGTTTGGTCGCGATACAGATCATCTGTTGATGAATAGAGCCCACCGCGTCTGCCAATGCGGTAAATAAGCCGTTCCGCTTCAGGAAGATCTTGATACTTTTTAATAACCTCGAGCATATGTTCTTTTTCGTCCGGCAGCTTTCCCCTTATCTCTTCAAGGAGATTCATGATGTGATCACTGGTAACAGTACTGGTGAGGTTATCGTCAAGGGTTTCGATAAAAAGCTTGATCTCAGCCACTACCTGGTCATCGGTGAGCATTTTAAACTCACCATCTACGAGTTTTTGGTAGAGGAGGGTGCGGTTCGGGACTCTGAGGCTTCTCAATCGAATATACTGGGGGTTGATCTGGTTGAGAACCTTGGCAGTCTCTGTGGCATGTTCTCTCCACATGGCCTCACCGCCAAGGCCCGGCATAATGTATTCGGACAATGACATGCCAGCATCTATAACCTTTCTGCCAGCATCTACATGCTGGGCGGCTGTAACACCTTTCTTTATGAACTTTAACAGAGGGTCGTAGCCGGTTTCCAGCCCAATATGCACCCTGTCCAGACCTGCCTGTTTTACCTCTTTCATTTCATCAAGGGATTTTCGGCTAACTGTTCTTGATCGTGAATAGGTAGTCACTCTCTTGAGATCGGGAAATTTCTCCCGCAGGAAGCGCAAGATTTCAACGAAATCCTTGGTCTTGATAATAAAATTATCAGCATCCTGGAGAAAACACTCTCCGGTGCCATAATAGAGCCACATGGCCACGCTCTTGTAGCTGTAGCTGTAATTGTGGTTGCTGACGATATGGTTGATTACTGCATAGGTTATTTGGCCACTTTCGCCAATCTTCCATGAAAGGGCTTTTATATCATCAGCACAGTCTCTGGCGGTCTGAATATCCTTTTTGATTTCTTCCACTGTTCTCAAAGAGAACTTTTGTCCTTTATACACAGGGCAGAAAAGACACTGGTTCCAGGGGCAGTTGCGCGTTATCCGCAGAAGCAGGCTTCGTGCCTCATTTGGCGGCCTGATGGGGCCCTGTTCAAAATCCAGTTGAAATTCGTTTAACATTCTATCTCCTCGGTTCACCAAAGCCTATATCCATTGTACAATCTTCTCACCACCCCTTTGATGTCCGTTGTCCGTGGTCCGTTGCTGAAGTCATTTTAGTGGTCACGGGGATGGTTAGTCCCTCGGGGGTTGTTTTCCAACAGTATCCTGAGACACGCGGTTCCATTTGATAACAGTTTCCCAGACGAGGTCTCCCATCTCCTCTGCAAGGACATAAACACGAAGATTTTCAAATCCAGTCCGGCCCTCTAAGATATTTCCTGTTTTTTTCAACGGACAACTGGCTACTGACAACCAGCAACTGGTGTGGTGAATACCCGAGTCATGCCTTCTTAGAATATCCGAATTACAAGCAGGGCATACAAGCATATTGGTAATATGTGATTTATAGCAGATATTATAATCACATACCATGAGTTTGCAAATTTTTCTCCCAAGGCCAGGGTAAGATCAAAGTGTAGGGTATGGGTGTCTTTTTGGTTATGCCCACAACGACACTTTGTGTTTCCTTCGCCTTGCTCAAGGACGGGCGCTTCTCTTCGCTCGAGGACAGGTCTGAGGAACGAAGCGACGAAGAATCTAATATCTGCCCGCAAATCGTAGATTCTTCGCTCTCCCGCCTGGCGGGATCACTCAGAATGACATCTCAACCAAGAAAAAGACACCCATACCCTGCAAGAAGCTTGGGAACCAATAGCCTTAGGTTTCACTATGACGTGGCCCTGAGGCAACTTTAGAGAATAGGCGGTGTTGACATAGTTTGTGAGAAAATATAGATTGTGAAGGCTCCCGAGGCCAATGAGATTGTGGGGGCACAAAGTATTCACTAACATGGGTGAGGAAGCGGCACGTTTACTTACCTATTTGCAAGCCGGATAAATGTTTATCATCTATATCCTAAAAAAATCATTTTCTTCTTTCTGGAAGGATGGATGTCTTAACCTTTCTGCCGCAATTGCCTTTTACGCTATTCTTTCACTGATCCCTTTTCTGTACCTTATGGTTTCGATAGCGGGTTTTTTCGTTGGCTCTGAGGGTGAGGTGCTACCAAAGGTAAGCTCCTATATCACGCAGCTTATCCCCTTTATGAGCGATATCGTCCTTCGTGAGGTCAGCCGGATAAATCTGGGCAGCGGCATTTTTGCGTGGTTTGCTCTTTTTTTTATGTTATGGACCAGCACCCTTATTTTCCATTCTATTGAATTTTCCCTTAAGAGGGTATTCAAGCTAGAAGATGCAAGGCCTTTTTGGATTTCCGAGATTATGTCTTTGCTCTTTGTGCCGGTGGCAGGGCTTGTGTTTGTCCTTCTTCAGACTTTTGATCTCTTTGTAGAAGGCTTTGTCAGGCTGAGCAATTATCTCGGTATCACCATTGTTCCGGTTTTTTTGAATAATATCTTCCTGAGGTATGTCTTCCCCTTTTTATTAACATTCCTCCTGTTAAGTGCGCTCTATGCTATTGTGCCTCCAGGAAGGGTTTTCATAAGACAATCCATGATAGGGGGGTTTATGTGTGCTGCTTTGCTGGAGGCAGCCAAACACATATTCCGCTGGAGCGTCACCCACAATCCTAATTATGGTCTTGTGTATGGGTCGCTAAATACCATAATACTCATGCTTCTGTGGGTCTTCTACGCATCAGCCATTTTCCTCTTTTGTGGAGAGATCATCGCTGCGTATCGAAGTCGGCGAACAGATGCATGGAGGTTGGGTCTTTGACAGAGGGGTTGGATGAAATCATATGATGGCAATAGAAGGGCGGAAGGCGGGTGAACCCCAATACTGGCTTGAAGGAGTTGTAGATGCAAAGGGGCTATACTGGGAGAAAGCAAAAACTGAATATGATGAGTGCAGTGTGAACTGCTCTCCATCTTTTCAACTATTGAACTTTAGGTGCTTTAGATATAACTTCTCGATGAGTTCGGGTTCTTGTCATTGCGAGCAAAGCGAAGCAATCTCTAATATCGCAATGAGATTGCCACGTCGCTTCGCTCCTCGCAATGACCGTAAATGTCAACGGCAAACAATTAGCCGGACTTTTTGAGAAGTTACCTTTAGATCACTTGAAACTTTAGTTCACTTTAGGCACTTTGAATGCGCTTTATCGCTGACTTGCATATTCATTCCCATTATTCTATTGCTACCAGCAGCGCCCTTACCGCAGAAAACCTTGATTTCTGGGCCCACCGCAAGGGAATCCACGTTGTGGGAACAGGTGATGTATTTCATCCGGGATGGTACGAAAACCTGAAAGAGAAGCTGATCCCCGCAGAGGAGGGTCTCTTCGAGCTCAAAGATGAATATCGCCGAAGTGATGACCGGTTGCCATCTTCAGCGGTGCAACCAGTCAGGTTTATTCTGTCTGGAGAGATAAGCAGCATCTACAAAGAAAGGGGCAGGGTCCGAAAGGTACATAACCTTATCATGTCTTCCTCATTTGACACTGTAAAGAAGATGCAAAGTAAGTTGGAGACAATGGGAAACATCAGATCCGACGGCAGACCTATACTGGGAATTACCTCACGGGATTTGCTGGAGATTGCCCTGGAGTCCGGTGATGACACTGTTTTTATTCCTGCTCACATATGGACGCCGTGGTTTTCCGTGCTGGGCGCCAAATCCGGTTACGATACCATTGAAGAATGTTTTAGGGATCTTGCAAGTCGCATCTTTGCGGTGGAGACCGGACTGTCATCTGATCCTGCGATGAACTGGCTTTGCTCATTCTTGGACAAATATACCATTATTTCAAACTCAGACGCCCACTCGCCCGAAAAACTGGGAAGAGAGGCAAATCTGTTTGATGCAGAGCTTTCTTATTCAGGAATCACTGGCGCAATGAGAGGCAACGGGCACGATAAATTCCTCGGTACGATTGAATTCTTCCCCCAGGAAGGCAAGTACCATTTAGACGGACATCGAAGGTGCGGTATCTGCTGGACACCTCAGGAGACGGCTCAACATGGCGGGATTTGTCCGGTATGCGGCAAGAAGGTAACAGTAGGGGTATTGAACAGGGTCATGCAACTTGCCGATAGGATGGATCCGGAGGCCCGGCCTGAAAAAAAGCCATTCTATTCACTGACTCCCCTAAAGAATCTTATCGCAGAGATCAAGGGAGTTGGGCCAAAGAGCAAAGAGGTGAATAAGCAGTACGAACAGCTGTTGCAAAAAGGTGGTGCGGAGTTCTCTATTCTCCTTGACCTATCGTACGAGCAAATCGGGCAGATCGGCGATGATATATTGCGAGAGGGTGTAAAAAGGCTCAGGAACCGTGAGGTTTATATAGAGGAGGGATATGACGGCGAATTTGGCCAGGTAAGGGTATTCAGACCAGGAGAGATCCAGTCTCTCTCATCTCAGATATCATTTTTTGACCAGTCATACGAAAGACCGGATAAAAGAGGTATTGTTGTTGAAGATTTGAATCTGCAGATCCCGGAAAAAAGCGAACTGGTTATTCCAAAAGAGAAAAAGGTGGTACGCAGTGAAAGGGAGTATGGGTTTGCGCTGAATCCAATTCAAGAAGAGGCAGTAAATCACTACAAAGGCCCGTGCCTGATCCTTGCCGGACCTGGCACCGGGAAGACATTTACCTTGACCATGAGGATTGCCAGGCTTGTTACTCATCGTGGAGAAGATCCCGCTTCTATTTTGGCTATTACCTTTACCAACAAGGCAGCAGAGGAGATGAAAAAGAGGATAGCAGCGGCCACTCCAGATGAACGCATAAGCAAAGAAATCACCATTGCCACCTTTCACTCCTTTGGGATGTGCTTGCTCAGAGAGTATGCTGCCACCTTTGGGAGATCAGGTGGTTTCGCTGTATTTGGCGATGATGAGAAGGCGTATATTCTGAAATCATATCTGGGCCTCAAAAAGCAGAATTTCACGAGGTTTGCAGAGGGCATACGGCTGGCAAAAACCAGGATGCAACTCGTCTCAGAACTGGAAGATGATGAGCTTGCACATTATTATGCTGCCTATGAAGATTGGCTCAAGAGGGAAGACGCCTTTGACATAGATGATCTTATTGTTTACCCAGTGAGGCTCTTGAGAGATGGCGCTGGGACCGGAGCGGCGATCAGGGAAAGGTACCCGTGGATATGCATAGACGAATATCAGGACATAAATCTCGCTCAATACCAATTGATCAGGCTTCTTGCACCTGACAGGGACTCGAATATTTTCGCCATTGGCGACCCTGATCAAGCCATCTATGGCTTCAGAGGAGCTGATAATGCCTTTATTCAGAGGTTTAAGGATGACTATCCTTCTGCCTCCATCTATGAGCTCAGGGCATCGTACCGGTGCCCAAAGACGATCCTTGAGGCATCCGATCAGGTTGTGAGGCCACATGAAAGCAGTGATCCGCTGGAGGGATTGTGGGATGGGGTATTAATTGACATCCAGGAGTGCTCCACCGCAAAAAGCGAGGCAGAGTTTGTGGCTCGAACTATAGAAAAACTCATGGGAGGTATTCGATTTTTCTCTCTTGATAGCCATATTACCGATGGGAGCGAGGATGGAGAGACACCTTCTTTCTCGGATTTTGGGGTTCTATTCAGGCTTTCAAGGATGGCTCCTGATATTGTCAAGGCCATGAACGATCATGGTATCCCTTACCAGGTTGTTGGAGAAGAGCCTTTCTTCAGGCATGAACCGATAAGCACTGTTATAGATATCCTCCGCATGACTGTGATGCCATTAAATACGGTACTGTTGCAAAAATTAAACGAAAAAAAGATAGGTGGGTTTAATGAGACCTCTCTATCAGAAATAAGAGAGAATACTCAACTTCACTCGGCTGGGCAATATATCAGGAAAATCATTGCCACTTATCTGCCTGACATCATGGTTACTCACAAAGATGATATTGATAGGCTCGCCGCCCTTTCCACTCCATATGGAACTGATATCTCCTCGTTTCTCTCATTTCTGCAGTTGGGGAGCGGTGCTGATACCTACAGCAAATCGGCAGAGCAGGTTGCCCTCATGACACTCCATGCGGCCAAAGGCCTGGAGTTTTCATACGTTTTTATTGTTGGCTGCGAAGATGGGCTCTTGCCCTATACCCTGTTTACCAGGGGTGATTCTGACCCAGAAGAGGAAAAAAGACTCCTATACGTGGGCATGACAAGGGCTAAAAGGATGCTCTTTTTAAGCCACGCAAAAAAGAGGAATCTGTATGGTAGAGCTTTTGCGCTGCATATTTCCCCCTTTTTGGGCAACATCAAAGAAGAGTTGATTAAAAGGGGTGAATTAAAAAAAGGGAAAAGGAAGGCAAAGGATAGGCAATTGCCCCTTTTTTCTGAAATATTTGTTTGGATTTCTGGAGAAAGGTAGTAAGATGGAAGAAAAATAGGAGGCTAAGCCTAACGGCAGAAATTCCATGGGATTTCAGTACCTTTTATGTTTATGTGGTTAACGGAAAAGATAGAGTTTCCCTAGGCTGAAACAAGCATATGAAGAACGATCTTGGCAATGATCATAAAGTGGTGCAACTAGATCAGGTTCGGAAGCTCAGAGGTGAGGTGGGCAGCATTACTGCTATCCTGAAAGATACCAAAAGGATAGCCTTGGCTATAGAAACAAGAACCTGTGCCCTCTGCGATACCATGAAGATGTGCGTGAATAAGACAGGCCTGTGTGCTGCCTGCTACCTTAATCTAAGTCCCATCGAGAAAAAGGTTGCAGACAAGGAGGCAGAGCACAAGAAAATTCAGTTGCTTGTGACTGATGATAGGTGGAAAAAAAAGGAGGATGAATAGAAATTCCGACACGTTAGTCATACGGGGTTAAGATCTCAAAGCCTTCATCTGTTACCAGAATTGTTTGTTCGAATTGGGCAGAGAGGCTCCCGTCATCGGTGACAACGGTCCAGTGATCAGGAAGCACATGGAGGTTGTGTTTTCCGAGATTTATCATTGGTTCTATGGTAAACACCATTCCGGGAACAAGGGTGAGGCCCTGGTTCTTTTTTCCAAAATGGGGAACTTGAGGCGGTTCATGAAAATCGAATCCAACGCCGTGGCCCACATATTCTCTCACAACTGAGCAGCCCTGGCCTTCTGCGTATCTCTGAATAGCACACCCAATATCACCGATCCTATTCCCCGGGATCGCCTGGCGAACACCACGCCTCAGGCACTCGCGGGCAACTGCAACGATCTTTTGGGCATCTTTACCCGGAGTGCCCACAAAGAATGTCTTGCTCACATCGGCGTAATATCCATTCAGCACTGGGGTAACATCCACATTCACAATATCGCCATCCTTCAAGATAGTTTCATCCGGAATTCCATGACAAATCACGGTATTTACTGAAGTGCATACACTTTTTGGAAAGCCATGGTAATCGAGTGGGGCAGATCGGGCGTTGTTTTCTCTGGTAACTTCTTCGACCATAGTATTAATATCATTGGTGGTGATTCCAGGTTTGATACGTTCCTCAACATGGTTAAGTATATCGAGTGCAAGCTCGGCAGTTTTTTTTATGCCAGCGGTATCCTCCTTTTCCTTGAGTCGAATGTTATATTGAGTGGCATACTGAGCCTTTATCATTTGAAAATCATAGGGAGAGACCGCTTTCTTTAACTTCCTTTTTAATTTTTTGTAGTTCATATCTTATCGTGGGTATGGTACATGGTAACGCTGATTCTTTTTGGTGAAAGCGATGATAGGAGAGATAAGCTGGCTGGTCAAGGATTTTTCTGAGACGCTGCCTTTCAAAAACAGCCATGACCTGCTTTAGCATGTGAACGACTCCTCACTATGGTTCATGTAAACACTTTTGAATGATACCAACAAAATTACGAATTGATGGCTTGAAAGAATGGATGGAGAAAATCCAAGGGTAAGAAAGGATCTTGACTTTTTTCCGGCACAGACTGCTGACCGAACGCTCATCATGATCAAGGACAGACTTGGTCTTGTAGAGGAGGGTGGGGCAATCGGTCCGGAGTTCTACAAGGTAATCGCCCTGCTGGATGGAAAACACTCGTTAAGAGATATTCAAATAGAGTTGATGCGGCATCGAGGAGGACAGTTGGTGTCAATGGAGGAGCTTGAGACACTCTTAAACCAACTGGATGCCTCCTATCTTCTCGACAGCCCACGATATAGAGAGGCAAAAAGAGAGATTGTTTCTCGTTTTACAGCCCAGCAGGTACGATACTGCTCCCACGCTGGGCTCTCATACCCGGAACGGGAAGATGAGCTCGGGAGACGATTGGAAAGCATTCTGACGATTGAGGACGCTCCGGAACTCCCCGGCGGCAAGACAATTGGCCTTGTGGCTCCGCACATTGATTTGGAGGCAGGAAAGAGGGTTTATTCGATTGCATATCAGGCGATGCGAGGCGTTAGAGCGGAACGGGTAATTCTGCTAGGTGTAGGTCATTCTATGACGGACACTATGTTTTCGTTGACTGCCAAGACCTTTGAAACACCCTTGGGCAGAGTAGAAGCCGATCAGAAAAGTGTCAAGGAATTAATGAAAGCAGGAGATGATATACTTTCGCTAGACGATTTTGCCCATAGAGACGAGCATTCTATTGAATTTCAGCTCATTTTCCTCCAGCAGATTCTCAAGGGCACTGCTTTCACTATAGTCCCTGTTCTCTGTGGTTCTCTCATGGGGAGCTTGCCTGCATATAAAAGGAAGACATATCAATCTAAGGCAGGCGATTTCCTGGGGATTTTAGCCGAGGCTGCAAAAGATGAAAGCACGATTTTGGTAGCAGGGGTTGATTTTTCCCATATTGGGCCAAAGTTTGGCCACGATTTGCCTGCTTCACATATGATTGGTGAGTCGGAAAAGCATGATAGACAGCTTTTGGATTTTCTGTGCACCGGCAATGCCGATGGATTCTGGGAGGAGTCTGAAAGATTACAAGATAGGTATAATGTGTGTGGTTTTTCTGCCCTTGCCTGCCTTTTGGAAACCATTCCCCCCGGCCAGGGAACTCTTTTAGCTTATGAGACATACCGCGAAGAGCCTACCAAATCAGCAGTGAGTTTTGCTGCAGCCATCTTTACAAGCTCAATTCCATAAGAGAAAATAATAAGTAATTTCCAGCTTTTGTGATAGATCATTCAACAAGGTTCAGAAGTTGTGGGAAGGTTTTGTGAAAGACACATAAGACCCTTGCATTTTTGGGTAGGGAAGGAACCCTGGATATGATGGAGTTGCGGCAAAGGGATTAGGAGGCAGGGTGCTGGTTAAACTTCTGGTAGGCAGAGTAAAGTCTCTGGCATATGGTAATAAATCCTCCAATAACCAGGATCCAGAGTCCAACAACGAGATATCTGGGAAACAATAGCATGAGGAAGATAATGAGGATTCTTTCTGGCCTTTGGAAAAGGCCTATGGAGCCAAATTCCAGAAAATTCTCTGCCTTTGCTTTGATGTAGCTCGTAATCAGAGAGGCTATAAGGGCTAGGAGGGAAAGAAGAAAGATGGTTCGGTTTCCGATCTTGAACCCATAAAAAATAATGGCAAATAATATTGCACTGTCAGAGAACCGATCCATCACCGAGTCCAAGAAGGCACCAGCAGGCTTGGCGCTATTGTGCCGCCTGGCCACTATGCCGTCGAGTGCGTCAAAGAAGGAAAACAGTAGAAAGAGCCAAGACCCCAATACCCAATTCTCGAAATATATCAAAACAGATGCTACCACGGTGCCGAGGAAGGCGATTATGGTTAAGACAGAAGCCGTGAACCTGTGTTTGATCAAAAAATCTGTGAAAGGCCTTGCAGCCCTCTCGAAGGGGCCTTTCAGTAAATGAATCATGTGATTTTTTCCTTTGTCAATCCCATGGGCACACTGTGCCAATTTAAGGCATAGTAAGGGAAATGCTCCTTTCGGTCAAGACAATGTTTTGAGCAGTGTCTTAGGCAAAACATGTGACCGTATTTGCGAATCGAAGCATTAAGTTAACAGAGCTAAATTATCAGAGCTAAATTATTAATTGACAGTTCAAAAATAAACTACTATGTAGAAAACCTTTAACCATCCTATTCTAGGGCACGGCCAACTCATAGTGAAACCTAACCTATTGATTTTTAAGCTTCTTGCAGGATATGGGTATCTTTTTTTTGGATCATGCCCCACAAAGAGACCTGGTTGAATATGGCTACTAAATCTAAGAGGGGTTTTATAAAAATAGCAGCAGAGTTGTGCAAGGGGTGCTATCTGTGTGAAACAGTATGTCCGTTCAATCTGATTTCTGTTTCCGACAAGTTGAATCAGAAGGGATATCATCCTGCTGTATACGATGAGGAAGGAATAGGGATTGAAAAGCATAAGTGCAAAGGTTGCGCGCTCTGTGCACTGGTGTGCCCCGATATAGCTATTGAGGTATATCGTGAGTGAAAAAATGTTATTACGAGGTAGTCACGTGATCGGAGAGGCAGCAATGAGGGCTGGCTGTCGCTTTTATTTTGGCTACCCTATAACTCCACAAAATGAGCTTACCGAATATATGGCAAGTGGATTGGCTGCTCTTCCTGACGGTGTGTTTATCCAGGCCGAGAGCGAATTGGCTGCTATTAATATGGTCCTGGGCGTTTCAATGGCTGGTAAAAGGGCCATGACCTCTTCATCCAGTCCTGGGATAAGTTTGAAGCAGGAAGGAATTTCCTATTTGGCTGCTCAGGAGCTTCCCGCAGTTATCGTTAATACCATGAGGGGTGGACCCGGCTTGGGTAATATTGCCCCTGCTCAGGGGGATTACTTTCAGGCAACCAGGGGCGGTGGGCATGGGGATTATCGGACCATCGTCCTAGCCCCAGGAACTGGGCAGGAACTCGCTGAACTTACAAGAAAGGCCTTTGAATATGCTGACAGATACCGGATTCCTGTTATAATTCTGGGCGATGGAATGATGGGTCAAATGATGGAGCCGGTGGAATTTCCAGAGCCAGTCGATCCTGCCTCTCTTCCTTTAAAGGCGTGGGTTCTTGATGGTGCAAAAGGCAGGCACAGCAGAATTTTGAAGTCGCTCATACTGGATACCTCGGCCATGGAGGAACACAACTGGAAACTGTATAGAAAATACCAAATAATAGGAGACCAGGTACCAGAGGCGGAGCGGTTCTTAACTGATGATGCGCAACTGGTACTCTTGGCCTATGGAACAGCGAGCAGGATAGCAAAGGGCGCAATCAAACGCGTACGGGAGATGGGGCTCAAGGTAGGCCTCTTGCGTCCCAAGACTCTCTGGCCATTTCCCAAAAAGCCTCTTTTGGAGATGAGCCGAAGGGTATCTGATTTTCTCGTGTTCGAGATGAATACCGGGCAGATGTTAGAGGATGTTAAGCTTGCGTTAGAGGGCAGGAGAAGAGTCCATTTTTATGGCAGGCCAGGGGGGATAATATCTACCCCCGATGAGATTGCCAAGGTTATCAACAACATATACTTCAAGGAAGGGCTTGAATCAGAGGAATAGATGAAACAGGTTTTTGGGAGAACAAAGAGTTTAAAAGAGGCGGCCTTTCATTACTGCCCTGGTTGTGGACACAGCATCATTCACCGGTTGGTTGCTGAAGTTATTGATGAATTAGGTATCAAGGAAAAAGTAATTGGTGTTCCGCCGGCTGGCTGTGCAGTGCTTGCCTATAACTATTTTGATATCGACATGGGAGAGGC